>DUNS01000011.1 GCA_012839235.1 Clostridiales bacterium | reverse complement strand
CCCATATTAGGTAGTGGAATAATATTAATCCCTTGGAGTATTATTATGCTTTTTAGTGGCAATATTTATTCAGCGGCAATTTTAATTACAGTTTATCTGCTTTGCCAGGTAACAAGGCAGCTGTTGGAACCAAAGTTAATAGGTAAGAGTATGGGAGCCAAACCTCTATTTACCTTGATCTCTATATATGTTGGTGTCCAGCTATTCTCAGGCTATGGTTATTTTCTTGGCCCTATAGGATTGGCAATAATTCTAGCAACAATAGGTGTAGTAGCTGACAAATTAAAGGGCTCTAATGAGGATTTTGACAATAATGACAGGAGAATATCCACTTGACAAAGTGGATATTCTAGCATAGAATGAAGTAAATTTAAATGCAATGAAGAGGAATAGTATTTAGTAATCACATCCCAGAGAAGAAAGCATTGGTGAGAGCTTTCCATGCAGATGCTAGAAAACCAGCCTTGGAGCATCATATGAAAAGAATGTCTTCTTCATTCTATAAATATGACGTAAGACCGGCGTTAACGGTTTTAAGAGAGCTTTTATAGCTAATTAGGGTGGTACCGCCGATTAGTCTTTCGGTCCCTTTGTAGGGAGATGAAGGGCTTTTTTTATTTGAGGTAATTACCTCAGTAAAGTATTTAAAGGAGAGAAAATTATGGCTAAGGATAAGAAATTAGTAGAAGCAATTACTTCTATGGATGAAGATTTTGCACAATGGTATACCGATGTTGTAAAAAAGGCAGAGCTTATTGAATATTCCAGCATTCGTGGGTGTATGATTATAAGACCAAATGGTTATGCCATCTGGGAAAACATACAGAAGGAGCTAGACGCAGCATTTAAAGCAACTGGAGTTGAGAACGTATATATGCCTATGTTTATTCCAGAGAGCTTACTTCAAAAAGAAAAGGATCATGTGGAGGGATTTGC
Organism: Clostridiales bacterium; assembly: GCA_012839235.1. Classification (GTDB taxonomy): domain Bacteria; phylum Bacillota; class Clostridia; order Lachnospirales; family Lachnospiraceae; genus Mobilitalea. Next base: position 19,367 of record DUNS01000011.1, on the reverse strand, counting down.
TCCAGAAGTAGCCTGGGTTACCCATGGAGGCATGGAGAAATTAACTGAAAGACTTTGTATTCGTCCTACTTCAGAAACTCTTTTCTGTGAATTCTATTCAAATATTATACATTCCTATAGGGATTTACCTAAGTTATATAATCAATGGTGTTCTGTGGTACGTTGGGAAAAAACCACTAGACCATTCCTAAGAACCATGGAATTCTTATGGCAGGAAGGTCATACGGCCCATGCAACAGCAGAAGAGGCTGAAGAAAGAACCATTCAGATGCTTGATGTATATGCTGACTTTTGTGAGCAGGTTCTTGCAATTCCTATGATAAAAGGTCGTAAATCCGAAAAAGAAAAATTTGCAGGTGCCAAGTCTACCTATACAATTGAGGCTTTAATGCATGATGGTAAGGCATTGCAGTCAGGAACAAGCCATAACTTTGGCGATGGATTTGCTAAAGCATTTGATATTCAATATACTGATAAAGATAATAAGCTTCAATATGTTCATCAAACCTCTTGGGGTATGACAACAAGACTTATCGGTGCAATCATTATGGTTCATGGGGATGACAGTGGTCTAGTACTACCTCCAAGAATAGCACCTACTCAAGTTATGGTTATTCCTATTAACCAGAATAAAGAAGGAGTAATGGAGGCAGCTAACAAGCTGAGAGATAAATTGGCTTCCTATAGAGTTAAATTAGATAATAGTGATAAGAGTCCTGGCTGGAAGTTCAGTGAACAGGAAATGAGAGGAATTCCTTTAAGAGTTGAGATTGGTCCTAAGGATATTGAAGCCAACCAAGCTGTTATAGTTCGTAGAGATACTAGAGAAAAGCTTGTAGTTTCATTAAATGAGATCGAAGCAAAGGTTGGTGAAATCCTAACCCAGATGCAGTCTGATATGATAGAGAGAGCTAGAAATCATCGTGACTCCCATACCTATACAGTATCTACTATGGAAGAGTTTGAAAAAACAGCTGCAGAAAAACCTGGATTTATCAAAGCTATGTGGTGCATGGATGAGGCATGTGAGAATGAAATTAAAGAAAAAACAGGAGTAACTTCCCGCTGTATGCCTTTTGAACAGGAGCATATTTCGGATAAATGTATATGCTGTGGAAAGCCTGCTAAAACTATGGCATATTGGGGTAAGGCGTACTAGTGTGTCCAATTAATATAGGAGGAATCTATGAAAATCCAAATCCCTGACAAAGTAAATTATATAATAAATACTCTTATGTCCCATGGCTATGAGGCATATATTGTAGGTGGCTGTGTTCGGGATATGGCTTTAGGGAAGAAACCAGAGGATTGGGATATTACTACTTCTGCAACACCTATACAGGTTAAAAAGATATTCAGTAGAACTGTAGATACTGGAATACAGCATGGGACTGTAACAGTCTTATTAGATCACGACCATTATGAAGTAACAACATATCGCCTAGATGGGGTTTATGAAGATAACAGGCATCCTAAGGAGGTTTCCTTTACCTCCAGTTTGACTGAAGATTTAAAAAGAAGAGACTTTACTATCAATGCCATGGCCTACAATAAAGAGGAAGGCTTCATTGATTCCTTCAATGGATTAGAAGATTTAGAAAAAGGAATCGTAAGATGTGTAGGAGATCCGGAGGAAAGGTTTTCTGAGGATGCACTTCGTATCCTAAGGGCAGTTCGTTTTTCTGCTCAGTTGGATTTTTCAATTGAAGCTAATACATTAGAAGCAATTAAAAATAAAGTAGAGCTTTTAAGGAATATTAGTGCAGAGAGAATTAGAATAGAGCTTATGAAGCTTTTGGTATCGGATCATCCAGAACGTATTAGACTTTTATATGAAACTGGGATAACAGCTGTGGTACTGCCTGAGTTTGATAAGACTATGACCACTAATCAAATTAATAAATATCATATATATTCTGTTGGAGAGCATATAATAAGGACGGTTATGGAAGTGGCGGGACCTTTAGATGATAAGCGATTTACTCCTAAAGAAAGGGCAATTTTACGATGGACTATGCTCCTTCACGACATAGAAAAGCCCAGTACAATAACTTTCGGAGCTGATAAGCAGAATCATTTTCATGGTCATCAAGAGAAAGGGGCAGCTACTGCCAAGAGGATTCTCAAAAGATTAAAATTTGATAATGAAACCTTGGATTCTGTTGTCCATCTTATTCGCTGGCATGACCATCGGTTTGTACTTAATCCTACTGGGATGAGAAAAGCTATCAATAAGATTGGTAAGGAATATATGGAGCTATTATTCGAGGTTAATAGAGCTGATAATTCTGCCAAAAATCCGGATATAATAGGTTTAAAGCTAGAAAAGCTTGAAGGTGCTAGAAAATTATACGAGGATATAATTAAAAAGGGTCAGTGTGTTAATCTTAAGGATTTAGATATCAATGGTAGGGATCTAATTGAGGCTGGATTTAAGCCGGGTAAGGAGCTGGGAGATCTTCTTGATTGGTTACTAGATAGGGTTCTTGAGGAACCATCATTAAACAATAAGGAAGTGCTTTTGCAGCTAGCATTAAATAAATAGTCTAATATCATAAAATTTGATTGGTCTTGGGAAAATGTAACAAGAGTTTTCTCCAAGACCTTTTTGTATTCATGAATTTCATAGTCACAACATAATATTAGTAAGACGGGTATGACTATTAGTTGGGAGGATTGGCTGTGGAAGATAGAAATCAAGAAATATTAAGAAATTATCGTCTTAAAGTACACAACATATATAGAGCCAGAGGTGCATTTCTGTTAGAAACGGATTGTGGTATTAAACTTTTTAAAAGCTATGACGGAACCAGAAATAAAGCTATGTTCGAGCACACAGTGAAAGAACATCTATTTGACCACGGCTATTATAATTCTGATTTATTTGTTAAAACAATTGATGATGATATTATTGTTGAAGATTCCAATGGATGTAAGTATATAATGAAGAACTGGTTCTGGGGGGAGGAATGTAACCTTAAGGAATTGTCGCAAATCGAAATAGGAGCAGCAAATCTGGGAAATCTTCATAACATATTGACTAATGTAAATCTTACAAAGAATCAGATAGAATATAATACTGCTGACAATCTTTTTAATCTTTTTGAAAAAAGGAATCGGGAACTGAAACGTGTAAGGGGATATATCCGTAATAAAAGACAAAAAAACGAATTCGAAATATCTTTTATTAATTATTACAACGAATTTTATAATCAAGGATTAGCTGCTTTGAAAAGACTTTGCTGCTCTTCCTATTCTCGGCTCATGTCAGAGGCTATAAGCAAAAAAAGCATATGCCATGGGAATTATACTTATCATAATATTATTATAGTAAAAACAAAGGCTGAGGCCTTTAGTAAAAATTATGTACCTCCAGGCTGGATTAATAAAGAACCATTGTCAGTTACAGACCTATCTAGGTGCAAAGAAGCTGTTGTTGCAACAACAAATTTTGAGAAGGCAGAGATAGGTCTTCAAATTACAGATCTCTATCAATTTATAAGAAAGGTTATGGAGAAAAATGATTGGGATGTTCTTTATGGAAGCAATATTATTGAAGCTTATGATAAATTAAGGCCCATCTCTAAAGAGGAGCTTAACATATTATATATTCTATTACTTTATCCTGAAAAGTTCTGGAAGATTACAAATTTCTATTTTAATGGAAAGAAATCCTGGGTTTCTGCCCGTAATATATCAAAGCTAAACAGTATTGGAGAGCAAAATCCTAAGAAGATAGCATTTTTGCAGAAGCTAGAGAGTATTTTATAGAATTAAGATTGATGATGCTAATAATTGTATGTTACAATGAATGAAGAAAGTAGAAATATACTAAAAGTAGGAAGATACTATTATGGATAATTATGAAGATATCAAAAGAAAAAGAAAAATTACTAGGCCAATTGTAACTCTGCTTATAGGGTTAAGCTTTATTTCAATAATACTTTTAACCATGATGTTAGGCTTCTCACCAAATAAAGCTCCTAATAAAAAGTCTAATGGGGCAGAACCTATCCAAGATAAGCAGCCAGGTAGTGAGTATGGATATTATGATACTGAGGCTTTGGCTATAGTTATGGATTATGATACTACTCTTAAGAAAATCACACTTTTGACAACGGAAGCTGAGGAACCTATAACACTATTCTATTCCGGAGGTACGGATATTAAGGATAAGTTCGGCCAGATTATTACCGCTGCCCAGGTTTCAATTGGGTCTATGGTTGACATTGGTTACATAAAGAATTCATCAAAGCTTATTAAAATTCATGAATCAAGTATGACATGGGAGAATGTAGGTGTTAGTAACTTGACAATTGATCCCTTGTCAATGGTTATGAAGATAGGAACATCAAATTATAAGTTTAATGATAATATAGTAGTTGTAGATGGCAAAGATTTAGTTTCGGTAGAGAAACTGGCAGAGCAGGATGTACTGATAGTGCGAGGCTATGAGGACACAATTTATTCTATAACTATTTTAAAGGGTCATGGAACTGTCAGGTTGGTTGATATTGCTGGTTTTTCAGGGGGTAATGTTACAGTAGGATATGAAGCTATGCAGAAGGTTTCTGAAAATTTAGTTATACCAGTACGTGAAGGAAATTTTAATATAACAGTTGAGAATGGTAAATATAGTGTAACTAAGAATATAGAGATTATTCGTAACGAAGAGACCATTGTTTCTTTTGATGGACTTGGCCAGATGGCAGAGGAAAATGGAATGATAACCTTTGATATTAATCCATTTGGAGCGGATTTATTTATAGACGGGATGCTTACACTGTACGCTAACCCTGTTAAGCTTGCCTATGGAGAACATGATATAACAGTATCCTTAGGAGGCTATACCACTTATGAAGGATATCTAAAGGTTAATGAAGATAAGAAAACTGTAAAGATAGATTTACCAGAGGCCACTAGTAGTGAAGAAGCTGATGTTACCATAATTGATTCAGTTACTGAAGATATAAGTACTCCCACCTGGGCTAATGACGATGATATCGATCATGATCATTTTATTTATGTGGAAAATCCTATGGATGCTTCAGTTTATATGAATGGTGAATTTATGGGAACTTCTCCTATAGGCTTTGAGAAAATAATTGGAAGTCATGTTTTCACCTTTATAAGAGACGGCTATGAAACCATAAGCTATACAATTGATATTGAGGATGACAATATGGATACCTATATTAGTATGCCGGATTTAATACCTGAATAATATTCTTAATGGCCTATTTATGTTATTTAATGTCGTTATTAATAAAATGTAAAGTTATAAAATCAGATACTGAATGTTTCTGGTGTTTGATGTCAATTGATTCTTAAGTCCCTATCTTTTCAAAAGTGCACTTGTAAGCTATAATAAGTGTAAAAATATGGAAAAGAGAGGGGCTTTTTATGGTAAGATATCTTTTTGAAGAAAAAATTATTATGTACATATTTGCTGGACTATGTGGACTCGGTGTTCTAACTCGAATAATTTTAAATATGGTTTATAAATATTTGGTTCGAGAGACAGATGCCATGGGTGCTACAAAAAACAAACAGTTAAAGCACATGAAACTAAAGTTTGAAACCTGCTATAAGCTTAAGATAGGTGTTAATAATGTGGATACATTTGTGGATAAGAATGTATATAAGCATAGGTTTTGTGGAATCTTATTATCCACATGGGAGAATTTTTGTGGACAAGTTCTCTTTCTATCCTTGTTGTTGGTTCCCATTAGTGCAGTATTTGGGGTGGTTCTACAGATTGAGCAAACCACAATTTTATTAACAGGGGCTGTGGGTATATTGGGAAGCTCGATTTTAATACTAGTGGATAAAAGTATGAATCTTGTAAATAAAAAATTAGTTATGCATCTTAACCTTGAGGACTACTTTGAGAACTTCTGTAAGGTTAGATTAGAGCGGGAGACATTTCACCCAGATGAGGTTGAAAAATATAAGAAGGAATATAATCAGGTGCTTGAGTCTAGTAAGCAGATAAGTGCAACAGCTTTACCTATAAAACCAGAGACTAAGACAGAGCTAGATAGAAGAAAGCAGGCGCGGGCGAGAAAAGAAGAAGAAAGACGGCTTCAGGCAATAAGACGAATTGAGGAGCAAAAAAAGTTGGAAGAGGCCAAATTGGAAGAAGAGAAAAGAAGAATTGAAGAAAGGAAGCGGCTAGCAGCAAAAAGAAGGGAGGAAGAGATAAAAAAACTGGAGGAGGAAAGGCTATCCTTAGAAGCCAAGTCATCTGAGTTAAGTAAAAAAGACTGGATGAAGGATAATATAAATACAGAGATAGAGCATGATGAAGGACTAGAAGAAAAAGAAACGAAGACAACTGATAATAATGACATGATTTATATTCTGAATACTGAGGAGCAAGAAGAAGTACAAGAAAAGAATGAAGATAGGTTAAAGTTTAGTGAACAGGAAGAAAAGCTTATTGAGGATATTTTAAAGGAGTTTTTTGCATAGGATGTAAATATTTATGTAGAATAATTATTGAATCTAAAGGTTGTCTTTGATAAAATGTAATCAGATTAAAAAAGAAAAGAGGACAATATATGTCAAATAAAGTAACATTTGATTATTCTACAGCTAAAAAGTTTATTTCAGAAAATGAAGTGGCTATGTTAAAATCTCAGACAGAAGCCGCAAAAGGGCAACTTGTTAATAAAACTGGGGAAGGAAATGCCTTTCTTGGTTGGATCGACTTACCTGTAGACTATGATAAGGAAGAATTCGCTCGTATTAAGTCTGCAGCAGAGAAGATTAAAAGTGATTCTGAGGTTCTAGTGGTTATAGGAATCGGTGGATCCTATCTAGGAGCAAGAGCTACTATTGAATTCTTAAGACATAGCTTCTATAATTCTGTTTCTAAAGAAATTAGAAAGACCCCAGAGATTTATTACTGTGGTAATAATATAAGTAGTACTTATATGAAACATCTGATGGATGCCATAGGGGATAGGGATTTCTCTGTTAACATTATTAGTAAGTCCGGAACTACTACAGAACCTGCTATAGCATTTAGAATATTTAAGAAAAAGTTAATTGAGAAATATGGTAAGGAAGAGGCTGCAAAAAGAATATATGCAACTACCGACAAAGCCAAAGGAGCATTAAAGGATTTAGCAACAGCGGAGGGCTATGAGAGTTTTGTTGTGCCTGATGAGGTTGGTGGTCGTTATTCTGTACTAACAGCAGTAGGACTTCTTCCAATAGCAGTTAGTGGTGCTGATATTACAAAGCTTATTGAGGGCGCAGCTTCTATGAGAGAGCGCTGCTTGAATAATCCATATGAAAGCAATGATGCTTTGCAATATGCAGCAGTTCGTAATATATTACACCGCAAGGGTAAGAGCATAGAGCTTCTAGTTAATTATGAACCTGCTCTTCATTTTGTATCTGAGTGGTGGAAGCAGCTTTATGGAGAGAGTGAAGGAAAGGATCAGAAGGGTATATATCCAGCATCTGTAGATTTCACAACTGATCTCCATTCAATGGGCCAGTTTGTACAGGATGGTTCTAGAATTATGTTTGAAACGGTCCTAAATCTTGAGAAATCTCAAGAAGAGATTGTGTTAGAGGCTGAAGATGAAGACTTAGATGGTCTTAACTATCTAGCTGGAAAGACCATGGATTTTGTTAATAAGAGTGCAATGAAGGGAACCTTATTAGCTCATATAGATGGTGGAGTTCCTAATCTCATTGTTAATATTCCTGAGCAAAATGAATTCTATCTCGGTGAACTCTTCTATTTCTTTGAATTTGCTTGTGGAGTAAGTGGATATTTACTTGGAGTAAATCCATTTGATCAACCAGGTGTTGAGAGCTATAAAAAGAATATGTTTGCTCTTCTTGGAAAGCCTGGCTATGAAGCTCAGAGAGAGGAATTATTAAAAAGATTATAGAAAAGAAGTTGGTAAGATTTAAGTATAATTTAGTCACAGAGTATTACGTATTTGAGTATAATATAGAAAAGAATATATGATAGAGAGAGCAGTAATACAGGGATAAGGGTGTACATATCTTTGATTATTCGCAACCGAAGCCCTTTTTACCTCATGCTGGACGTGAAAAGAATTACTGCCTTGATACCATACTAGAAACATTCGGCTGCTTAACATAGATATGACAATACGCCCCTTTTACTATTGTAAGAGGGGCGAAATTGTTACCTGCGGGGAAGTAATGTGAGCATTGCTAGCTCACCTGCTAATATGGGAAAGGGCGGGTGAGTCATGTTTCTTCAGGTTCATATAATTAAGGCATTACAGCTACGTAATTATACATAAGAATAAAGTGACATAAGCTTCCTGCCATTACAAATAAGTGAAAGATTTCGTGGGAGCCAAAGTGCTTGAACTTTTTATTGAAAATAGGTAGCTTAAGTGCATAAATGATTCCCCCAATGGTATATATAATTCCACCAGTTAGCAACCATACAAATCCCCCTTTAGGGAGAGCGTTAATAAGCTGGGTAAAGGTTAGAACGCAAGTCCATCCCATGGCTATATAGACGATGGAGGAGAACCATTTTGGGCAGTTAACCCAAAAGCCTGTGACAACAATTCCAATAAGGGCTAGGGACCATACGAGAGTAAGAAGCAGTATACCGGTTCTCCCTCCCAATGCAATAATACAGATAGGTGTGTATGTTCCTGCAATAAGTACATAAATCATCATGTGATCAAACTTCTTAAGTCGTCTAACCACCTTTTTTGATCCTCGTACACTATGATATATTGTGCTAGCCGTATACAATAAAATCATACTTACTATAAAAATTCCAAGAGAGATAAGGTGAACTTTATTAGGCCTTGATCCAGCTTTAATTAACAATGGAGTTGCAGAGAACAACGCCATTAATGTGCCGATAAAGTGAGTTATTGCACTACCAGGTTCTTTCATTTTGCTAATCATATAGTCAGCTCCTTTGCATTGATACGACGTAATGTAGTAATGAAAACTACGTAATCCATATACACATACTACTACATGCGTTTTTAAAATGCAATAGTTATTATGCAACAATTAGAAGTAAAAAAACAGAAATAGATATGAAAAATCCCTAAAATATGTTATACTGTTCCTAAAAGCAGATTAGTGGAAAATGGGTAGCATTTGAGCTTCTAATCTGCCTATAGTGAGACAGTATATTAAACAAGGAGGACAACCAGTGGATCTTAATGTTGGAGACATAATAAAGTTAAAAAAACAACATCCTTGTGGCAGCAGTGAATGGGAAGTTCTAAGGTCTGGTATGGATTTTCGCCTGAGATGTCTAGGGTGTGACCATCAGGTTATGCTCCCAAGAAAGCAGATTGAAAAAAGCATAAGGCAGATTAGAAAGCCAGAATAATTCAAGGAATGTAGTATTAACCATTGAAAAAGAGTATGTGACAGGCTTAATGACCAGATTAAGGACAGAACAATTTATAAAGAATCTATGGGAAGTAAACAGTGCCCAGTAGATTTAATACTTAATTAGGCGGGGAAGTAGCCTATTTATATTATAATAGGAAAATACCTAAAATATGTGAAGGGAAGAAAGCACATGAGAGCAGTCAGAATACTTACAGATGAAGCAGTTGCGGGAATGGTAACTGCCAATGATATCTATACTAAAAATAATCAGCTTATAATTACAGAAGGTACAGTTTTAAACAACAAAGTAATTGATAAGCTCCGCTTCTACAAAATTTTTGGCCTTAATATATATCCAGAGAAAAAGATTGAAGAAGAATCTTATATTGAAGATCTTCGCAAGACCCCAGAATTTAAAAAGTTCAATCGTACCTATGTTGAAACGGTGACAAAAGTAGTAGGCAGCTTTAATCGAATTATTAGTGGTGATCATGAGATAGATGTAGATGCCCTATTGGAAGAAACAGATAGAGTTCTTCGAGAAGGTCGTAACGGTACCCATATTATGGAGATGCTTCATGGAATTAGAGATTATGATGACCTTACCTACGTACATAGTATGAACGTATCACTAATATGTAGTATATTTGGAGAATGGCTAAAGCTATCAAAAGGTGAGATAAGAAATCTTGCATTAGCTGGAATGCTCCATGACATAGGTAAATTATTAATTCCCAAAGAAATATTAGCCAAGCCTGGTAAGTTAAGTAATAGGGAATATGATGTCATGAAATCCCATGCTATAAAGGGATATGAGGTGTTAAAGGATTTACCACTTGACATAAACGTAAAGTATGCTGCATTAATGCATCACGAACGACAGGATGGCTCTGGATATCCAAATGGCTTTGCCGATAATCAAATTAATATGTTTGCTAAGATAGTATCAATAGCTGATGTTTATGATGCCATGACATCAAATCGAAGCTATAGAAAAGCCTTCTGTCCATTTACTGTAGTAGAAGATTTTGAAAATGAAGGATTTATAAAATTTGATTCCCAATACCTTGTTGTGTTTCTTGAAAGAATAGTAGAATCCTATCTTCACAATATTGTTAGGTTAAGTGATGGCCGCGAAGGGGAAGTTGTATTAATCAATAAATTTGCTTTATCAAAGCCAATGGTTAGAGTTGGAAACGACTTTATTGATCTTTCAAAAGAGCATAATCTACGTATACAATCGATATTGTAGAATTTTTTGGAATGGTTAGTCATAGAATCAATTAAGAAATGTATTCTATGGAGGTTATAATGAGTAAGTTTAGAATCTCGGTTCTGATGCTTATGATACTTATTACCCTTATTGGCCTAACTGGATGTAAAGGTGAGGAAACAGAGATAAAGAAATTAAAGGATCTAGAGTTTACTGTGGTTGAGGATGCAGATCTACCAGGAGAATTGAAGGAACTTATTGATGAAAAGAAGGAAAAACCGTTCAGATTAACATATTCTAACAAGGATAATCTTTATATTGTTGTTGGCTATGGCAAGAAGAATAGTGGTGGATATAGTATCGCGGTGGATGAATTATACTTAACTAGTAATGCAATTTATATTGATACTAATTTGGTTGGACCTTCCCAGGATGATATGGTTGTTCAGGGAATTACATATCCCTATGTAGTAGTAAAGATTGAGTTTATGGAAAAACGTGTTGTTTTTGAATAGGGAGTAATTAATCCATGAAAAGAGGTTTTCCACTTCATTAATTAATGAAATGGAAAACCTTTTATAGTTTATCTTATAGGTGCTTATATACAATATTTTGTTGTTAGTAATAGATGGATAACCCATATGTTGTATGAATTACAAAAATTCGGTAAAACGACGGTATTTTTTTAAAAGAATAGAATAAAATTGTAAGTATTTTTTGATTTTAATTAGTGCAATAATCATTGTAATGGTCATATTCCCAAATAACAAAGAAATTTACAATTGTTTAATATGCACTTTTCTTATATTAATAAGAATTAATTAACTGAATTGTCTGAAAACTCATTGACGGCGAATACAATTTTATGTTATAATACATGGGATGCATGTAATTTGTAACAGAATTATTTAACAAATGTTTATACCTTATGACAGCTTGTTGATTTGACTATAGAATAAGAAGCATTGGTAAGGAGAAGAATAATTATGAAGCAAAATGATGTAAACAAGGTAAGAAACGCAGTGATGAACCAGATGGGTAAGAAGGTTAAAGTAAGGATAAACAGAGGAAGACATAGAATTGACGAAGCAGAAGGAGTAATTTCGGAAACCTATCCAAACATCTTTTTAATAAAAGTAGAGGAAACGAACAATATGCCCGTGAGAACTATGTCTTATAGTTATACTGACATATTAACTAAGGATGTACAACTTATCCTATGTAGATAATACTTTGAGCAAATGCTGATAAAAAGGTAAAGCCGTAGAAATATATAAGGCTTTACCTTTTTTTATTCTAAATAGATAATGAAATCATAAATCCCTATTATGATGAATAAGATATGACAGAGGCATCCATCGTATGTCCAAATCTAAGGAGGGATTATTGTGGAGTTAATAAAAAAGAATATTCATATGAATAAATTAAAATGTAAGAGTACCTTACAGCTTACTTTGGATGATGATTTTAATGTTCCAGATGCTAAGCCTGATATTGAAAAAATTATTACTGAACAGGGTGAGATAAGAATTACAGAAATTAAAGGAATGAATGGAAAAGTTTCTGTGAAGGGTTCGTTGATGTTCAATGTATTATATTTGAATAGTCAATATAGTAGACCAGTACATAATATTTCAGGTGAAATTCCATTTGATGAGACAATTAATATGGAGCCGACCTGCGCTGAGGATGATCCTGTAATTACCTGGAGTCTAGAGGACTTATCAACAGGAATGATTAATTCCAGAAAACTAAGTGTTAAATCCATAATACGTCTTGATGTTTCTGTTGACGAACTTTATGACGAAGAAACTGCTGTAGGTGTAGAAGATGAGGATGATGTTGAGTTTCTTAATAAGAAAATTGAATTGACTGACATAGCGGTAGAAAAAAGGGACACCTTCCGGATAAAGGATGAAATTCTACTTCCTGCTAATAAAGGAAATATATCCTCAGAATTGTATTATGATATCCACTTAAATAATGTAGAAGTTAGAATGCTTGAGGATAAGTTTACTATCAAAGGTGAAATACCAGTTTTTATTCTCTACACTAGTGAGGATGAAGAAAATCCGATTCAGTATTATGAAACAGAGATTCCCTTTGGAGGGACTATAGAATGCAGTGGATGTACGGAAGATATGATTGAAGATATTACATTTAGTATTGCCAATAAAAGTCTTACAGTAACACCAGATGCAGATGGTGAAGAGAGGGCATTTGATGTTGAGGTGATACTAGAACTGAATATAAGGGCTTATGAAGTGGAGGAGCCTGAAATTCTGTGTGATATATATAGTCCATCAAAAGAGATTACCCCAATATATAAAGAGGCTGTTTACGAAAACTTAGTTGTTAAGAACAATAGTAAATATCGAATGGCCGACCGTATCAAGATACCAGGAGACTTACCACGGATATTACAGATTTGTTATGGTAAAGGAGTAATAAAGGTAGATGATATAATACCAGAAGAAAATCGCTTGATTGTTGAAGGGGTAATTGAAGTAGAAATCCTTTATATATCTGAGGATGATACTGTTCCTTTTAACTCCGTAAAAGGAGTAATACCATTTACTCAAACTATTGAGGTCAAAGGATTGACCCTTGATAGTAATTATAAAGTAAGACCTAGCCTAGATCAGCTAAGTGTTATGATGCTTGACAGTGAAGAGATTGAAGCAAAAGCAACGATTAGCCTTAATACAATTGTGTTTGATAAAATAACAGAAAACATAATTACAGATATAGAGGTGGCTGACATTGATTTAGATAAATTACAAAGTATGCCAGGAATAGTAGGTTATATCGTTAAAGCTAATGATACACTATGGGATATTGCGAAAAGGTACTATACTACAAGGGAAAGCATCATGGCAATTAATGAAATGGAGGATGCCAATATTAAAGAGGGTGACAAACTAATCATTCAAAAGAAAGTGGATGCAATCTTTTAATTATAATAAAGATATATAATATTAATGGTCTAAGGGAACAGATTATTGTAGAACCCTTAGACCATTGTTTATTATGTTGATAATTGTTTTTATGCCCTTACAGTTGATTTCTTTTTCCTTAATAAAATTAGACCTATGAACATTAAGCTAGGGAATATAGTGGCCACTAATAAACCAGAACGAAGACCAATCTGATCAAAAGTTAATCCTCTATTCATCCAGATTGTTAGACCTTCACCGGTGTTCTTAACTCTATCTGATATTATCCCAGCAAGCCAAGGTCCAACTGAACAACCTATATCTCCACAGATAGCTAGAATACCAAACATAAGTGTACCTCCTTTTGGAAATACCCCAGAAGAAAGGCTAAAAGTACCTGGCCACATTAAGCTAACGCTAAAGCCTGTAAGGCTGCAGGTGAATAGGGCTAAGAACATATTAGGGCTAAATATAGTAACGAGATATGTAAGAATACAAAGAGCACTACTTCCTAATAAAACTCCTTTAATAGGGATACGTTCTCCAAAGTATCCATATATAGTTCTACCAATAGCCATGAAAAGAGCAAATAGTCCAGGACCAAGTAAATCACCAATAACCTTTGGAACCTGTAGGCCTTGTTCAGCAAACATGGATGACCACTGGGACATACTAAGCTCGCTTGCCCCAGCACAGATCATAAGTAACATAGAAAGATAGAATGCAGGATGGGACAGAAGCTCCTTTAATGTAGAGCTCTTACCATCCTTTACAAGGGGGAGAATAGGTACATGGATAAATTTAAACATATTATGTAATGGGAATACTGACCAAAGAAGAGGAAGTATAAACCAATAGTTGTCCCCAATTAGTTTTAAAAGTATTGTACTTATAATAACAACGGCCATCTGTCCCCAGCAATAAAATGAATGTAGAAGACTCATAGCTCCACCCTTGTTATCATTGGGTAATGCTTCGATAATGGGGCTAACAATAGTCTCTAACAATCCACCACCGATACCATAGATAAAGACTGATATAGCCATTCCTAGATAGGGGGATGACATAATCTTAGGGAGGATACCAAGGGATAGGAGACCTATAGAAGCCAATCCATGGGCAGCAACCATACATTTGCGATAGCCAACATGGTCAGCATATTTGGTAGCCCATATATCTGTAAGTAACTGCGTTCCAAAGTTAATAAGAATTAACTGGCCCAGTTTTTCATAGGATATGGAATAGCTGGTTTGAAAGATTATAAATAGCAAAGGGGCTAAGTTATTAATAATTGCTTGGGTAATATATCCACGGTAGCAAGCAAATGTTGTGTTTTTGTAGGTATATGTTCTCTTTTCCATTAGCTTTTATCACCTGTTCTTTCTGTAATTAAATATCCTGAGGCCAGTAAGGCTTTGTTAAAAATACTTGTTGGCTATATTTGACCTTCTTAAAATAATCATAGGTTCCCTGAGCTGTATTTTTATCATTATAGATTCCAAAAACAGAGGGACCACTGCCACTCATAAGGGCAGTCATGGCACCAAGCTCTTTCATCTGGTTTTTAATATCTTTGATAATAGGATGCTTAGGAATTGTCACTGTTTGAAGAATGTTATCCATGTATTTAGCTAGTTCACCTAAATCTCTTTTATCTATAGCCTCTAGCATACTATCTATATCTGGATGGGATGTTTTAGAAGATAGCTTTAAGTTGCTATATACATATTTTGTTGAGACACTTATATTAGGTTTTACAATCAAAATATTACAATCTGGAATTGGTTTGATTGGGGTTAAGATCTCACCTATACCTTCTGATAAGGCAGTTCCCATCATAAAGCAATAAGGGACATCAGCTCCCAAGGAAAGGCCTATATCCATAAGCTCATCCCTACTTAATCCAGTGTTAAACATTTGATTGAGCAACTTTAGAGTTACTGCTCCATTAGAACTTCCACCAGCTAAACCAGCAGCAACAGGTATATTCTTAGATAGATTTATTCTAACTCCTTCCTTAATATTAAACTTAGTTAAGAAAGCATCAGCAGCCTTATAAACTATATTTCTTTTATCTGTTGGCAGGTAAGGAAGATTGGTTTTTATGTAAATACCACTGGTTTCTAACCTTTCTACAGTAACAATATCGTATAAATCAATGGTTTGCATTATCATACGAAGATTATGATAGCCGTCATCTCTTCTTCCGATAACATCAAGGCCTATATTGATTTTAGCATATGATTTTTCAGATAAGCTATTCATAGTATCCTCCCTTCATAAGAAAAAGGTCATCGAAAAGTTATTCCTTAACAACGACCTTATGGTAGTATAGTGCTTAAAATCATCCTAGAAAATCATGTCACTTTCACTAACAAGTTCAGAAAATGCCCGATTTTCCAAGGACTAATCTACTTATAATTGATATTTTACCATGATTTATATTTGTTTACAAATTAAATAACTCCTTTATTTCTTCCCATAGCTTGAACTTGATTTTTATATTATCCTTATTAGTTTTAAGTAAATCTAAATCCTCTTCAGTAAGTACATATTTAAGCTTTTCTTCAGTTTCTTCGTTAACAATACAGTAGGTTTCATCAACGAAACACAGTGGAGGGAACATTACACACCACCAATTTTTACCCTCACCTTCACCTATAGATATGCTTAAGGCCTCATAAACTCCTGAAGGAAATGTATAATCTCCGTATACCTTTATAGGAAAATGCTTGAAGCCTAAATTGGCCTTAACAGAATAGTCATAACCATTTTGATTTATAATATCCTTAGCCACTTCCTCAATCCTATTAAGGTTTGATGATAGAATATCTCTTGCCTCGGTAATGCTAGTAGCAATAGATAAATGTGGTGCCAGCTCCTTAACTAAGCCTTCTTTAACCTTTAACTTAAGCTCTTGATCCTCTATAGTGTCGCTATTAGCAATAACATGAAAGCGAATTATGTTATCAGCGATATGGGACATGGCATCCCTTTCATTACCTATATAAGGCTTGGTAAATCCCATTAAAACTCCAGAAAAAAGGAGAAGTAAGAGTAGGAGTAATACTCGTATATTTTTATTCATTATATGTTCCACCTGACCTTCACTAGATTATGTATTATTCCTTTGGATTATTACCAAAATATAGAAATTTATACATGGTCGACTATATGAAAATACTTGAAGAAGAATACATTTAATAGTACAATAGGAATAATTCCATCTGAGCCTGTGCAAGCTATGCCTTTGGTCAAAGCCTGTAGGTTTCAATGAAAGATATGAGTATTAAGATGGAGAAATTTTGATAAGGACGGTATATATGACAAAGAATGTTATGATATCTATTAGGGGCTTTGAGCTTGGTGAGCCTGGTGAAGATATTACAGTAGAGGCAAAGGGTGATTATCACTATGTTAATGGAAAGCATTATATTCGCTATGATGAAACTACAGATGAGCCAGGTAAGGTAACTAATAATATTATCAAGATTAGCCCTAATCAAATTGAGATTATAAAAAAAGGAGTAGCTAATACCACCATGATCTTTGACCTTGACAATGTAACTATTGCCAATTATAAGGTTCCTTATGGTCAGCTACTCCTAGAAATAGACACATATTTAATGAATATTCATATAAGTGATGAGTTAATCACTGTACTTCTAAATTATAGGTTAAAAAGCAATAATGAGGTGATTTCATCTAATCAAACAGAGATAAAAGTTAATCCTGATAGATAAAGCCATCCTCATCAAAGCTTACATCAAATGATATCTCTTCCATAAAATCATAATAATCCTTTTTAGATTTTTCATCAGTAATAAGATAAGTGTAGGTGTTATTGTTCATAACAGGTAATAGCTGTGTACGAAGACTTCCATTAGGATCAAGAAATACCTTTAAAAGACTTGACTCTCTTTTGGAAGAGTTAAACCAATAGTTACCCAAGCTGTAGGCAATGGGCTTGCCCTTATATATTTCAAATCCTTGCATAACATGAGGGTGGCAGCCTATAACTATATCTGCTCCAGCATCAATATATGCCCTTGCAAAGCTTTTTTGATACTTTTCTGGATAATGATTTCTTTCAACTCCCCAGTGAACATATACAACAACATAGTCACTATTAGCTGAGGCTTCTTTTATGGACTCTAATAATTGAGCAGGATCATAGGTACCCACCATTCCAGGTCTGTCTTCTGTGGCATACCAGTCCATGGCAAAAATTACTCTAGAGGAGGCTAGGTAGGCAATTTTTTTATCCCCAATCTCATAATATATGGGAGCCTTAGCTCTATCAAGATTTTCACCTGCACCTACATAATCTATACCTGCATTATCTAAGGTTGTAAATGTATCCATTAAGGCATCAGGGCCGTAGTCCAAGGCATGATTATTGGCAAGGGAAACTATATCAACTCCCATTTCCTTAAGAATGTCAACTCTATCTGGGTTGGCGCGGAAAGTATATGATTTATCAGGAGTTTTAGTTCCTCTAGTGCTATATGCAAATTCATTATTAAGCATCATAATATCTGCATCATTCATTTCAGAAACCAATTCTTCGGAAATACCTCCAAGGATCCCCTTTTTCTCCCTATCATACTTTGCTACTGGCTTGGAATTCTCATCGAGATTAATATCTCCTGCAAAAGCTAGGATAATGGGATGGTCCAAATTGTCTGCTTCATCATTAATGTCATCTTCATTATCATGTGGTGAGAGCTCATAATCAGGATCCTCATCAGTTTCTAGATGGGAATTATCTAAAGGAGTTTCTTGGGGAACTTCCTCTGCTTCCTTATCTGTATCTGGTGTATCCTCTCTATCCTGAAGATCATCTGAGTTGCTATCAGCCAGTTCTATACTATTGTTATTGTTAATTTCATCAATTTCATCCTGCTTGTTCTGTAAGCGAAAAGCATACACAAGAAGGCTGCACAATAGGACAAGAGATACTAGGCCTCCTATAGAGAGTAATAAGATATTCTTCTTTTTCATATGGCTTCCTTTCCTTATAAAAAACCTCTTACCTAATAATAAGATGCCATTAAGGTAAGAGGAATATTAATTATTTTAATCTTTTTTTAATTTGCTAGTTATTTTTTTGAAAAATCCTTGCTTTTCTTTCTTTTGTTCCAATCCGCTTCTCAATCCCTTTACATCCATAATATATATGCCACTTATTACAGCCTTAACTTCTTTTTTTATTGGAATGAGATCGAATATTTTCTCGTCACAAATTAGGGACATAGGTTTTGGACCAACTTTGGCTTTTACAATAGGCACCTTAGAACCTCTCAAATACTTAGGGGTTTGGTCAAGTACTATCTTAGGCAGATTAGCCTCTTTTAATTTCATCCTTTTCTTATCAATTACTAATATAGAAATAGTTTGAGCAGCAGCTTTCATCTGGGTCTCTGAATCTTCCTGTTTTTTCTGAAGCTTCTTACCAAAGAAATATAAACCTACGAAAAGAGCTACGACTACTATGGCAGTTACAAGTAATACTATTGTTAAAGTGTCCATGAATTATGTACCTCCTGATATTGTACAAAAATAAATATATACCCAACAAAGGGCAAGCTTTATTGTATCATCTTTTTGATAAAAAATAAATAGATAAATCTAAAATGATATAAAAACAAGTAGACAAAATATGCAAAAAGTGAATTGGCTTGTCAATTCATTTTTAATGAATTAAATTAGGGAAGCGTTTTTGGCTAAAGTATCTTTAATTATTCCCTGAACATGAGTATTAATTGTTTTTAATTGCTCCCTGTCAAGATCATTGGGGTAAATAGGTTTTCCGTACTCAATTACAACACTGGCCTTACGAATCCATG
>DUNS01000107.1 GCA_012839235.1 Clostridiales bacterium | reverse complement strand
GGGATCTAGCTTTTTGCAAATCTGCATATGTTTAAGCTTTTTTCTTTTAGGACGATCTAAAGTTCTAATCTTACCATCACATAAAAGTCCATATCCATTGTCTATTCCTAGGATTATATACCATCTCCCCGCATCATGACCAGCAGTTGACATAGCATAATATCCGATTTTTAAATCATTTACCATAAATAAGCTTAGCCTTTCTATTAGGAAGAAAAACCATGTTCCTTATACTTTATATAAGGTTAATATCTCAGGGTCACCATCTGTTATTAGAATAGTGTTTTCATAATGGCCTGACATGGAACCATCTGCTGTAACTACTGTCCAATCATCATCCATCCATAGGACATCATAGCGACCAACATTCACCATAGGTTCAATTGCCAGAGTCATTCCAGCCTCTAACCTAGGACCTCTACGTTTTTGCTTGAAATTAGGTACCTGAGGTTCTTCATGGAGGCTTTTACCTATTCCATGACCAACCAGATCCCTGACTACTGAATAACCAAAAGACTCTACATACTTTTGAATAGCTTCAGATATCTCAAATAAATGGTTACCAGACCTTGCCAGTTTTATACCTTCATAAAAACTTTGCTCAGTAACCTCAATAAGTTGTCTTGCCTCCTTGGATACCTCACCAACAGCTACTGTTCTAGCAGCGTCTGAGTGATAACCTTTATAAATAACACCGCAATCCAAGCTTACTATATCACCATCTCTAAGAATTCTATCCTTAGATGGAATTCCATGTACCACCTCGTCATTAACAGAAACACAAAGTGATGCAGGAAATCCTTCATAATTTAAAAAGGAAGGAATACAGTTAAAGCTTTTTATAAGCTCTCTGCTCTTTTTATCAATATCCAGAGTTGATAGGCCTGGTCGAATGTACTCTTGTAATTCTTTTAATACAATGGATAAAATACGACCAGATTCTCTCATTAATTCTATTTCATTCTCTGACTTTATATTAATTGACAATATTATCTCTTCCTTTCAATGATTACAACCTATCATATTGCTCAAGTCTATATACAATATATTAGTTACCTTCAATAAGAAGAACAACCTCTTCAAATGCTTCATCCATAGTCTTAGTTCCATCTACAGATTTAAGTATTCCCTTATTAGAATAATATTCAATTAAGGGTTGCGTCTGCTCATGATACACAGTCAGACGTTTCTTAACTGTCTCAGGCTTATCATCTTCTCTTAACACAAGAGGGCTGTCACATATGTCACAAATTCCTTCCTTTTTAGGTGGAATAGTAATTGTGTGATATGTAGCTCCACAATTAAGACATGCTCTTCTTCCTGCCATACGATCTATAATAACTTCATCAGGAACGTCTACATCAATAGCATATTCAACTGCATCTTGATTGTTCGCTAAAGCTTTATCTAAAGCTTCTGCCTGAGGTATAGTTCTAGGGAAACCATCTAATACATATCCATTTGCACAATCAGGATTTTTAAAGCGATCAACTACTAAATCTACAACAAGTTCATCTGGTACAAGAAGACCTTGATCCATATAAACCTTTGCTTTATTACCTAACTCTGTATTGTTCTTTATATTAGCACGGAAAATATCTCCTGTTGATATGTGAGGAATATTATACTTTGCTGCAAGTCTCTTTGCTTGTGTTCCCTTACCTGCTCCAGGAGCTCCTAACATAATTATCTTCATTCTGCCATTCCTCCAAATTATATTTGGTGCATCTTTAGTTTTTGTATGCCTTGAATCACAATATCCATTATGAGGCTATAAGCCTCATAATGGGATTATTATTAGTCATTTAGGAAGCCTTTGTAGTGGCGAACTAGCATCATGGATTCAACCTGTTTCATTGTCTCAATAATTACACCAACAATAATGATTATTGAAGTACCACCGAAGCTAACGCTTGCACCAAATCCTCCTGAGAATATTATAGGTATTACAGAAACGATTATAAGTCCTATTGCTCCTATAAAAATAATATAATTAAGCACTTTTGTTAAATAATCTGTAGTAGGCTTTCCAGGACGAATACCAGGAATAAAGCCACCTTGCTTCTTCATATTATTTGCTACTTCCATTGGATTAAAGGAAATAGAAGTGTAGAAATAAGCAAAGAATATAATCATTGCAATATAAATAAGTAAACCTAGAGAATACTTGAAATCTCCCCAGCTGTCGAATACTAACCAGCTTCCCTGATGTAGTACCTTAAGTACTTTAGGCCAAAAATACGCTCTTGCAGGCTCAACACCTAGAAAAGAACCAATCAAAATCGGGAAGTTCATTAAAGAACTGGCGAAAATTACAGGCATTACACCTGCAGTATTAACCTTAATTGGAATGTGGGATGTTTGTCCCCCAACCATTTTTCTTCCTTGTACTTTCTTTGTGTACTGAACTGGAATTCTACGTTCACCATTTTGCAGTATAAGAACAAGTACAATAGTAACTACTATTACTGCCACTATAATTAGAGCAGCAAAAATAGCCTTTCCAACAGCTTTATTATACATAAACTGATAATAAAGATTGACAAAATCACTTGGCATTGTAGAAACAATATTAATTAACAAGATAATTGAAATACCATTACCTACACCCTTTTGTGTAATCTGTTCTCCTAACCACATGAGAAATGCTGAACCGGCAGTAAAGGAAGCGATGATAACTACTACGTTAGTAAATGTATAGCCACCTTCTAATGCACCTGTACTACCAAAACCAATCGCCATTGCACCAGATTCAACTACAGCTAATCCAATAGTCATATACCTAGTAATTTGATTGATTTTCTTTCTTCCGTCTTCTCCCTCTTTCTGCATCTCTTCCAATTTAGGAATAGCTATTGTTAATAGCTGAATTATAATAGAAGCAGAAATATATGGGGATATACTAAGGGCGAAAATAGACATTTTTGCAAAGGATCCACCAGTTAAGATATTAAAGAATCCTAATGAACTAGCATTAAACCATTGATTTGTCACATCTCTGCTTATTGCAGGAGCTGGGAGTAGTGTTCCCAGCCTAACTATAATAAGTGCTATTAATGTAAAAAAAAGTTTACTGCGAATATCCTTAACTTTTAAAGCATTTCGGAGTGTTTTAAACATTAGATCACCTCAGCATTTCCACCAAGAGCCTGTATTTTTTCCACTGCACTTGCACTAAATGCATTAACCTTGACATCAAGCTTCTTAGTTAATTCTCCGTTTCCGAGAATTTTAACACCGTCTTTCGGGTTTTTTATGATTCCAATTTCTTTTAGTGAATCAACTGTTACGGTAGCACCTTCATCAAATCTGTTTAATACATCTACATTTATTGCAACGATTTCTTTAGTATTTCTATTAGTAAAACCACGCTTCGGAATACGTCTGTAAAGTGGCATCTGACCACCCTCAAATCCTATTCTAGGAGCTCCGGAACGAGCTTTCTGACCTTTATGGCCCTTACCAGCAGTTTTACCATTTCCTGACGCGTGTCCACGACCTTTTCTAAAAACACTCTTTTTGGAACCTTCTGCTGGTCTCAATTCTGATAGATTCATCTTCTGCACCTCCTTTTAGCGTCTTATATTTCTTCAACTTTTACTAAATGCTTAACCTGAGCGATCATTCCTCTAACTGCAGGATTATCAGGCATCTCTACCGTCTTATTAAGCTTTCTAAGACCAAGAGCCTCAACTGTCTTACAGTGCTTCGGAATGGCGCCGATTGTTGATTTAACTAAAGTTATTTTTAATTTATCTGCCATTTTGACACCTCCACATTCAAATAATAACGAGGTAGGGCAGCTGTTATTGCAACAGCTGTTCTACTGGTATACCACGAAGCTTAGATACTTCCTCTGGGGTCTTTAACTGGCTCAATCCTTCAATTGTAGCAAGTACAACATTCTGCTTATTGTTAGAACCAAGAGATTTGGTACGAATATTCTTATAACCTGCAAGTTCAAGAACGTTACGCGCAGGACCACCAGCTATAACACCGGTACCTTCTGGTGCACGTTTTAATAAAACTGATGCTCCACCAAATTTACCGATAAAGTCATGAGGCACACTGCCATTCTCATCTATTGGTATATTAACTAATTTTTTAATTGCATCTTCTTTTCCTTTACGAATCGCTTCTGGAATCTCAGATGCTTTTCCTAAGCCTGCTCCAACGTGTCCGTTCTTATCACCTACAACAACAAGTGCTGTAAATCTAAAATTACGTCCACCCTTAACAACCTTAGTAACACGCTTTATGGATACTACTTTATCTTCTAATTCCATTTGACTGGCATCTATGATTGTTCGTTTCATATTCTTCCTCCTTGTTTAGAATTCCAGACCAGCCTCACGAGCTGCATCTGCCAACGCTTTAATTTTACCCTGATATATAAAGCCGCCACGATCATAGACAACTGTCTTAATTCCTTTTTCCAATGCCTTCTTAGCAATAACAGTTCCTAAATATGCTGCCGCAGCTACATCGTTGGTCTTTTCTAGTTGTGCTTTAACATCCTTTTCTAAAGTAGATGCTGCAACTAAAGTATTACCTACTGTGTCATCTATAATCTGGGCATACATATGATTGTTGCTTCTATACACAGCTAAACGCGGTCTCTCAGGAGTACCTGTGAAACGATTACGGATTTTTAGATGCTTCTTTCTACGAATATCAACTCTAGATTGTTTATTTACCATTATATTTCACTCCTCCCTTATTTCTTACCGGTCTTACCAACCTTACGTCTAATCACTTCATCAGCATATTTAATACCCTTGCCCTTATAAGGTTCAGGTCTTCTCTTATCTCTGATTTCAGCGGCGTACTGGCCAACCTTTTCTTTATCAATACCTTTAACAATAATTTTATTCTGTCCGTCCAAAACAGATTCAACACCTTCTGGATCAACCAAAACAACAGGATGTGAATATCCTAATGTTAAATGTAACTCTTTTCCTGTTTTTGCAGCTCTATAGCCAACACCGTTAACTTCAAGATGCTTCTCGTATCCCTCAGTTACACCTATTACCATATTGGCAATTAGAGTTCTAGTAAGACCATGTAATGATCTAAATTTCTTCAAATCACTAGGTCTTGTAACAATTATTTCTTCGCCTTCAACATTAATACCTAATTCAGCAGGTAATACTCTTTCAAGTGTTCCCTTAGGTCCCTTAACGGTCACTTTATTATTTTCTGCTATATCTACAGTTACACCTGCAGGTATAGCGATAGGCATTTTTCCTATACGTGACATGCCCGCACCTCCTATTTTATTTTACATGGACGCATTTAGCAATCCGCGAAATCACTCCTTGAGTGATTTTGCCAAGTGATTATCTTTTTAATCACTTTTACCATATGAATGCTAAAACCTCTCCACCTACGTTTAATTCTCTTGCTTCTTTATCGGTGATAACACCTTTATTTGTTGATATAATAGCAATTCCTAAACCTCCAAGAACCTTTGGAAGCTGATCTCTATTAGCATATACACGAAGACCTGGCTTAGAAATTCTCTTAAGTCCTGTGATTATCTTAACATTTTTATCTTTACCATACTTTAATGTAATATGGATATTGCTGAAACCGCCAACTTCTTCGATTGAGTAATTTCTGATGTAACCTTCTTTTTTAAGGATCTCAGCTATTGAAACTTTCATCTTAGATGCAGGTATATCTACTGTTTCATGTTTAGCAGTATTTGCATTACGAATTCTTGTAAGCATATCTGCAATTGGATCGCTCATTGTCATGTTAATTGCCTCCTTTCTTAACTTCCTACCAGCTTGCTTTCCTTACTCCTGGTATCTGTCCTTTGTATGCTAATTCACGAAAACATATTCTGCAAACACCGTATTTTCTTAAATATGCATGTGGACGTCCACAGATTTTACAACGGTTATATTCTCTAGTGGAGAACTTCTGTGGGCGTTGTTGTTTAATTTTCATTGACTTTTTAGCCATGTGAACTCCTCCTTTATTTTCTAAACGGCATGCCGAATTGTGTCAATAACTCACGAGCTTCCTCGTCTGACTTAGCAGTAGTAACAAATACAATATCCATACCTCTTACTTTATCAATCTTATCGTAATCAATTTCAGGGAAAATAAGTTGTTCTTTAATTCCAAGAGCATAGTTTCCTCTACCATCGAATGCATTAGGGTTAACACCTCTAAAGTCACGAACACGAGGCAAACTTAAGTTGATCAAACGATCAGCAAATTCATACATTCTTTCGCCTCTAAGTGTAACCTTACATCCAATTGACATGCCTTCTCTTAACTTAAAGTTAGCAATGGATTTTTTAGCTTTGGTAATAACAGGTTTCTGACCAGAAATAATCTCAAGGTCTTTAACTGCTGAATCTAATGCCTTTGCATTTTCTTTAGCCTCACCAACGCCCATATTTATTACTATTTTATCAAGCTTAGGTACTTCCATAGTATTTTTATATCCGAATTTCTTGGTCATACCGGCTACTATTTCATTATAATATACATCTTTTAATCTAGCCAAAGCAGTGTTCCTCCTCTCTGTATTAATCAATTACATCGCCAGTTGACTTAGCGAAACGTACTTTGCGGGTACCTTTTTTATCTTCTACAGTTTTAAATCCAACTCTAGTAGTTTGACCCTTATGAACATACATTACGTTAGATACATCGATTGGCGCTTCTTGATGGATTATTCCACCATTAGGGTTAGCCTGGTTAGCCTTGCTATGCTTAGTAACCATATTGATACCTTCTACTAATACTCTACCATCCTGAGAAGATATAACCTTACCCTCTTTACCTTTATCTTTACCAGTGATTACTTTTACTGTATCACCTTTTTTGATTTTCATCGTTGCCACAGTCGACACCTCCCTATAATACTTCTGGTGCTAAAGAAACGATTTTCATAAATTGTTTCTCTCTT
>DUNS01000106.1 GCA_012839235.1 Clostridiales bacterium | reverse complement strand
TCCATCTGATAATATACCAGGTGTTCCTGGAGTTGGTGAAAAGACTGGGACAAAGCTTATAGTTCAATATCATTCTATAGAAAACCTCTATGACCATGTAGATGAATTAAAGCCAGGTAAGGTTACTAGTTCTATAATAGAGAATAAAGAGATAGCTTTCCTGTCTAAGAAGCTGGCAACCATAGAAACAGATTGTGAGTTGGATTTTGATATTAATGAGGCAACTTTAGATAACCTTTTTAATGAGGAAGTGTATCTTCTGTTTAAAAGATTAGAATTTAAAAACCTTCTGCAAAGATTTCAGACCGAGGATA
The DNA here is from genome assembly GCA_012839235.1 of Clostridiales bacterium. Taxonomy (GTDB): domain Bacteria; phylum Bacillota; class Clostridia; order Lachnospirales; family Lachnospiraceae; genus Mobilitalea. Next base: position 8,406 of record DUNS01000106.1, on the reverse strand, counting down.
TAAATCTGGAAACTGGTATTGAGGAAGGCTTTAAAGCTGTGACTTCTCTTGAAGAGACTGATAAGATTTTTGAAGAGATGAAAAACAAAGACAAAAGAGTAGGTCTTAATCTTATAAATGAAGATGGGAAGATATTAGGCTTATCAATATGCAATTCAGGAACAAGTATTTACCTAATAAAGGTCTCAGACAAGATTAGTGGAGAGTATTTAACTAGTCAGGTTATGGGGCTAGTCGGCAAGGTGAAAGGTATATCTGTTATAGGGTTAAAGCAGCTATTACCATATCTATCATTTACTGTTAAGGATAGAATATTTGACTGCACTATTGCTGCCTATCTATTAAATCCCTTAACTGACACCTATCATTATGATGATATTGCTAGGGATTATATGAATATGACTATACCATCTGTAAAGGACCTGTTTGGTAAGGCTTCATTAAGTCAATCCATGGAGGAGAATGAAAGTGGATTTCTGTCCTACAGCTGTTATAGTGCCTATGTTGCATATAAATCCTCTGAGAACCTTATAAAGAGACTAAAGGATGAGGGAATGTATTCATTATTTGAAGAAATAGATATGCCCTTGGCTTATACCTTATATGATATGGAATATAGAGGAATTCGAGTTAATAAGGAAGAACTAAAGGAATATGGAGATAAGCTAGGGGTGGGTATAGCAGCCTTAGAAAAGAGTATCTACGAGCAGGTAGGTGAGACCTTTAATATTAATTCTCCAAAGCAATTAGGGATAATTCTATTTGAAAAGCTTCGCTTGCCCTTTGCAAAGAAGACAAAGACGGGGTACTCTACAGCTGCTGATATATTAGAAAAGCTTCAAAGCGAGCATCCTGTTGTAAAGATGGTTTTGGAATACCGTACCCTTACCAAGCTTAAATCTACCTATGCTGATGGACTAGCAGTGTATATTAGGGATGATGAAAGAATTCACGGGAAGTTCCACCAGACTATTGCAGCTACAGGAAGAATAAGTAGTACTGATCCTAACCTTCAGAACATTCCTATTCGTATGGACCTAGGTAGACAGATACGTAAGGTTTTTATACCTGAAGAAGACTATGTATTCCTTGATGCGGATTATTCTCAAATTGAGCTTCGGGTTCTTGCCCATATGTCAGGGGATGAAACCTTGATTAATGCATATAAGGAATCTAAGGATATACACCAAATAACTGCTTCACAGGTCTTCCATACTCCGTTTGATGAGGTAACACCTCTACAGAGAAGTAATGCTAAAGCTGTTAACTTTGGAATCGTTTATGGAATTAGTTCCTTTGGTCTTGGCCAGGATCTTAATATATCTAGAAAAGAAGCAGAAGGCTATATTAATAAATATTTTGAGACCTATCCAAAGATTAAGACATATTTGGATCAGCTAGTAATTGATGCTAAGGAGAAGGGCTATTCAGAAACCTTATTTGGTCGAAGAAGACCTATTCCAGAAATTAGTTCTAGTAATTTTATGCAACGTTCCTTTGGTGAAAGAATAGCTATGAACTCACCAATTCAGGGCACAGCAGCTGATATAATTAAGATTGCCATGATTAGAGTCAATGAAGAGCTAAAAGAGAAGGGTCTGCGTTCAAGACTATTACTACAGATTCATGATGAATTATTAGTTGAGACCCATAAGGATGAGATAGAAGAAGTATCTCAGATAATGTTAAATCAGATGGTTAATGCGGCGAAGCTTAGGGTTCCTCTTGAGATAGAGGTAAAAGAAGGCCATAACTGGTATGAAGCAAAATAAAGCCCAATAATTCCTTTTTATATTATCTTGGACAAGATACTCCTTCATATTGTAGAAAAAGAACCTCATGGTACTAATAAGTTTCATAAAATATTTATAACAACTGAAAAATAGTAGAAGGAATTGTCCAGCAGAAACAGTAGAAGTAATTTTGGACATTGGATAAAATTTGTAGTATTATAGAGGGTGGATGTTAATGAAAGTGATTGGCATTACTGGGGGAATCGGAAGCGGTAAGTCCCTAGTAGCAAGAATTATGATTGATAAATATAGAGCGTTTTTTATAAACACTGATAAGATTGCCAAGGATCAGATGGAGATTGGAGGCATAAGCTATCAGGGGGTAGTTGATTATTTTGGAAGTGGTATATTAACTGAGAATGGAGCTATAGATAGTAAGAAGCTATCTCAGATAGTGTTTAAGGATAAGGAAAAGCTTCAAAAGCTTAATGATCTTACCCATCCCCAGGTTCTGGAGGTGGTAGTTAATGAGCTTAAGAGGCTTAGAGCTTCGGGTCAGGTGAATTATGCTATTATTGAGACGGCCCTGATGATTGAGGCTGGATTTGATTACATCTGTGATACGGTATGGTATGTCTATTCTCCTGAGGATGTAAGAAAAGATAGACTTATGAAGGAACGGAATTATTCTGAGGAAAAGATTAATTCTATAATGAAGAGTCAGAGTAAGGATGAAGACTTTAGAAGATATTTTACAACTGTTATTGAAAACACTGGAAGTATAGAAGACCTAGAGACACAAATTAAAAATATTCTTGACAAATTTCCTGAAATAGTAGATACTCAAAAGAATATGACGATAGATAAGGATAACTAATATGAAATTATGCAGCATTGTCAGCGGTAGCAGTGGTAACTGCATCTATGTAGGTAGCGATCAGACCAACCTGTTAGTGGATGTGGGACTTAGTGCTAAGCGGATAGAGAACGGCCTTAATGAAATTGATGTATTACCGGATACACTTCAAGGGATTTTAATTACCCATGAGCATTCCGACCATATATCTGGACTGGGGGTAATGTCTAGAAGATACAATATTCCCATCTATGGAACCTATGAGACTATATTGGCAATTCAGAAGAAAAAATCCCTTGGGGATATTCCTACTGAGTTGTTTAATTATGTGAAGCCTGATGAAAAATTCACTATTAATGACATCACAATAGATCCATTTTCCACATCCCATGATGCCATTAATCCTGTATGCTATACCCTAGAGGCAGAGGGACATAAGATAGGGTTAGCTACAGATCTAGGTAAATATGATGATTATATAATATCCAAATTGGAGAATTCAGATATATTACTATTAGAAGCAAATCATGATATTAATATGCTTATGGTTGGTAAGTATCCTTATTACTTGAAGCAAAGGATACTGGGAGACAGAGGACACTTATCCAATGATTCCTGCGCTGAATTAATTAGTAAGCTGGTAACAAAAAAGATAAAGCAGATTTTTCTTGCTCACCTGAGCCAAGAGAACAACTATGAAGAATTGGCATATGAAACTGTATGCTGTGAACTTACGCAGAAGGGCTATGATTTTAAAGGTTCTAAGCTAAGTGTAGCACATAGGGACAGAATATCTGATTTTGTTACTCTTTAACTAGTGTGAACAATAGATTTCACACACTAGTATCGAGGAAATGTATTGTTGTTATTTATACATAAGCTAAGATATAGGATTGGAAAGGCATGGTGGAGGCATGAATAGGACTGTAATTACGGTAGTTGGTAAGGACAAGGTAGGGATTATGGCAAAGGTATGTAATTATCTTGCCGAGAATAGTATTAATATTTTGGATATTTCCCAGACCATAGTACAAGGCTTTTTTAATATGATGATGATTGTTGATGCTAATGATACTCCTAAGGAGTTAGATAAGATTGCTGAGGAGCTAGAGCAAATAGGTAATGAAATAGGTGTAACCATAAGGACCCAGCATGAAGATATATTTGATAAAATGCATCGTATATAATGTGAAGAAAAAGCTTTTGAGATGCCCCTAGGGGTATCATGTAGAAAGGGTAAATATAAATGATAAACATACATGAAGTCATCGAAACTAACAAGATGATCCAACAGGAGAATCTTGATGTTAGAACCATTACACTTGGAATTAGTCTACTAGATTGCATTGATCCGGATTTGGATAAGCTTAATCAAAATATTTATAATAAAATTACCAGTGTGGCTAAGGATTTAGTCAGTGTAGGGAATAAAATTCAGAGAGAGTTTGGAATTCCCATTGTAAATAAAAGAATATCAGTAACCCCTATTTCCCTAATTGGAGCCTCTGCTTGTAAGAGCTCTGAGGATTATGTAACTATTGCTAAAACTCTTGATAAAGTAGCGGATACTGTTGGAGTGAATTTTATAGGTGGATATTCTGCCCTAGTATCAAAATCAATGACTAGCAGTGATGAATTACTTATTAGATCTATACCAAGTGCCTTAAGTCAGACAGAGAGGGTATGTAGCTCAGTTAATGTTGGGTCTACTAAGACCGGTATCGACATGGATGCAGTGAAGCTTATTGGGCAGATCGTTCTAGACACAGCTGAAGCTACTAAGGATAGGGATTCTATTGGATGTGCTAAGCTGGTAGTGTTTTGTAATGCTCCAGATGATAATCCATTTATGGCAGGAGCCTTTCATGGAGTTACAGAGGGTGACGCCGTTATCAATGTAGGTGTCAGCGGACCTGGAGTTGTTAAGAAAGCGTTAGAAAATGTACGTGGAGCCGATTTTGAGACTCTATGCGAAACTATAAAAAAGACAGCATTTAAGATTACTAGAGTTGGTCAATTAGTAGCCCAAGAGGCTTCAAAGATGCTTGGTATTCCATTTGGAATAGTGGATCTATCCTTAGCGCCGACCCCTGCAGTAGGAGATAGTGTTGCAGAGATATTAGAGGAAATTGGCCTAGAGTATGCAGGCGCTCCTGGTACCACAGCTGCATTAGCTTTATTAAATGATCAAGTCAAAAAAGGCGGAGTTATGGCCTCATCATTTGTTGGTGGATTAAGTGGTGCCTTTATCCCTGTTAGTGAGGATCAGGGAATGATTAATGCTGTAGAAGCTGGTGCTTTAACAATAGAAAAATTAGAAGCCATGACTTGTGTATGCTCAGTTGGTTTAGATATGGTAGCTATTCCGGGAGATACTAAAGCGACAACAATATCAGGTATTATTGCAGATGAGATGGCTATAGGTATGATCAATCAAAAAACTACTGCTGTTCGTATAATTCCTGTAATTGGCAAAACAGTTGGTGATAGAGTTGAGTTCGGAGGACTGCTCGGTTATGCCCCAGTTATGCCAGTGAATAAGTTTAATTGTGATGCCTTTATTAATAGAGGGGGTAGAATTCCTGCTCCTATTCATAGCTTTAAGAACTAAAGAACTTGTAATTGTTATGGAAGTTATTGACAAAAACAATGTAAATAAATTACTAGAACCTAGCTTTATATCTTGTCGTCTAATCTTTAGATAAATCGTTTACAGATGTTTGATATAAAGTTTAAAATTATGTAAAAAAGTATACCATAAAAGTATATTTACGAAACCACATAATTTATAGCGTATATACACTTAATAGTTATTCTGGACCGGAAGTTAAGCAAAGCGTTGTAGGGTCAGAATTAACTATTAAGTGTATATAGTATATAATAGTAAAGCTAAAATGTTTCGTAATTATCATTAATCTAAAGGAAGGGTTTGACAATGATGAATAAAGAATTAGCAAAGTTAGATTATAAAAATATCTTTAAATATTTTGAAGAAGTATCAAACATTCCCAGAGGATCTGGAAACGAGCAAGAAATAAGTGATTATCTAGTTGAATTTGCCAAGAAGCATAAGCTTCAATATGTTCAGGATGAAGCCAATAATGTGGTTATTATCAAAGAGGCTACCCCTGGATACGAGAATGTTCCAGGAATTATCCTACAGGGACATATGGACATGGTTTGTGAAAAGGTTAAAGAATATACCCATGATTTTTTGAAGGATCCTATCAAACTAATAGTTGATGGTGATTATATTCATGCAGATGGCACTACCCTTGGAGCTGACAATGGAGTAGCAGTTGCATATATTATGGCAGTATTATCCGATGAAAGCTTGGAGCATCCAAGACTTGAAGCGATAATAACTACTGATGAAGAGGTAGGGATGAAGGGTGCTTTAGCCCTTGATACTTCTTTACTTCAAGCTAAGCAGATGATTAACCTTGATACTGGGGAGGAAGGATACCTGCTATGTAGCTGTGCTGGTGGTATAACAGCAACCAGTACCTTGCCTATTAAAAGAGAAAGTAAGCAGGGGAAGGCCCTTAAGATTAGCTTAGGTGGATTAAAGGGTGGTCATTCTGGTTCAGATATTGGCAACAAGAGAAGCAATGCCAATAAGCTTTTGGGAAGATTACTTTTTGATCTTAGAGATGAGAGGGAATATGACCTAATTACCATGTTTGGTGGTTTTAAGGATAATGTTATTCCAAGGGAAGCAGAGGCTGAAATACTTGTTCCTGCCCATGGAGATAATGAATTAGCCTTAGTAAAGGCAAGCATCGCTAGCCTTATGGAAAAATATAAAAATGAGTTGGCAAGCAGTGAGCCAGATTTAAATTACAAAGTAGAGGATCTGGACAATGCTAGCTATGATGTATTAGATATGGTTTCCTTTGAGAAGGTTCTCTTCTTACTTGTTAATATGCCTTATGGAGTTCAAGTAATGAGCTCAGATTTTGATGATTTAGTAGAAAGCTCCCTGAATCTTGGTATCTTTAAAATCCATGAAAATCAGGCTGAATTTATGAACCATATAAGAAGTTCAAAGGACAGCTATAAGCATTATTTAAGTGATAAGCTTGACTACATGATAAGCTTTTTGGGGGGAGAATATTATATTAGGAGTGAGTACCCTGCATGGGAGTACAAACAAGATTCCCCACTTAGGGATCATATTGTGAAAGTATACAAGGAAGTCTATGGCAAGGACATGGAAGCTGCTGCAATTCATGCTGGTTTAGAATGTGGAATAATATATAATAAAATGCCAGGAATTGATATTGTGTCTATGGGACCTGATATGTCAGATGTTCATACTGTGGAAGAGAAACTTAACATTCCTTCGACCCTTCGTGTATACAAGTTTTTAGAGCGCATTATTAGTGACAAGTAATTATACTTGCAAGTTTAGTCATTATTAGGAGATGGTAAGTATGGATAATTCAAAATTTGATTTTGATATGGATCCTGAATTTAGTAAGAAATTCTATGAGAATATAGATAAGATATTAAGTGAAGGGGACACAAGTACACAAGATTTAGAATCAGAAGAATTTACGATAAAATCAGAGGATAGGATTGATGATGAGATATATAATATCAATGCTTCTCTTGCTGAACAAATATGCAATGAACTAGATAAAAGAGAAGAGGATAATCAATCAAAGCAGAGTAAATTTCCTTCTTGGTTTAAGGTTCCAGCGGGAATATTAGCAGGCTTACTTTTACTAATTTCATTTTTAGGATTTACCAAACCAGGAAATCAGCTCCTATTAAATCTTGGGGTTAATATCGGTGGTAAGGTATGGGCTGTATGGACCAATGACTTATCAAGTGGTATATCCGCAGCTGAAGATACTGACCATCTAGAGGAAGAAGATCTTAATACTGATGGTCCAGAGGCTGATATTAGTAAAATAGAATGGCCTAATAATTATGGAGCAGGACGTAAAGAAGAAGGGGTATATAATATACTTCTACTTGGAGAAGAAGCGATTGGATCTGGCTCAGGAAGAGGTAGAACCGATCTTATGATTATCGCCACCCTTAACACTAATACAAAAGAAATTAAACTTACATCTCTCATGAGGGATCTACTTGTAAAGATCCCAGGCTATAAGGAAAATAAACTGAATTCTGTCTATGAAAAGGACGGTATAGACCTTCTTTATACAACCATAGCTATGAATTTTGATATCCATATTGATGGTACAGCCCTGGTTAATTTTGAAAACTTTGAAAAGATCATTGATGAGCTTGGGGGACTTGAGCTTACTTTAACAAGAGGAGAAGCTAGATATCTAAATAGTACAAACTATATATCTAATCCGGCTTACAGAAATGTTAAAGAAGGTACACAGCTTCTTAATGGTAATCAGGTTTTAGGTTATAGCCGTATTAGAAAAAGAGCTACAATTACAGGGAATAATAATGACTATGGAAGAACTGACAGACATAGATTAATTCTAAATGCAATTTTTGATAAGTATAAAACCACAAGTAAGGCCACGCTAGCATCAATTATGTTCAGACTTTTGCCAATGGTTTCAACAGATATTGATAATAAAAACTTTGAGCTATTGCTTAATAGTTTTATCGAAATGGGTACTATGGAAATACAGCAATTACGATTACCTGCAGACAAAACATTTACCGATACTCAAAAGGTAAGGGGAATGTTTGTATTAATACCTGATTATAATAAAAACATTGAAATACTTCATGAATTTATATTTGGGGATAATGTGAATTAAAAAGACAATTCACACAGAAGAACTGCGAAGTTCGCACAATGGTGCTAACTCCTTGTTCTTC
>DUNS01000105.1 GCA_012839235.1 Clostridiales bacterium | reverse complement strand
TGAAATAGCCTACTTAGGCGAAGCGATAGAATAGATATTAAGAATAGGATTGACTAATTAAAAAGCCTTTAAAATCAAGCGTTTCAGCTGATTAGGGACATGTTTCCCAAATAACCTAAGTATCACATGTGGAGACGGTAGTATTGATGTCAAGGGTAGATAAGTAAGTGTAGAAAAAGGCTTGAATTAATGGGATTTGAACGTTTTGCAGAATTAATCAAACCCGCTGAATAACCTTTGGAATAGGCAGAACCAAACATATCCACGGTCAAAATTCCGTAGGGTTGAGTTGACAAGATGAAAACGGATAGGTTGTGGAGATAAGATTGTTGACAAAGAATTTAGGCTAATCATCATATGTATTATATGCCGATATGATGATTAGTCTGAGAGGAGCAGAGATGGAGAAGAAGGTAAATTACATACCTGCAGTTCGTTCCTTCAGACAGAAGAAAGTGGGTATCTATTGCAGAGTAAGTACTAATGTTGTTACAGATGATGATGGTACGCATCGCAGTAACAAAAAATACAGTTCAAAGAGAAAGATTACTTAGAAGTTGTGGAGGAATGATAAGTGAGAATTGAAACGGAAAGATTAATTTTAAGAAGATATACTATTGATGATTTACAAGATTTATTTGAATATTTGTCTGACGAAAAGGTTGTCAAATATGAACCATATAAACCAATGAACATTGAGGAGGTTAAAGGAAACCTCGACTGGCGCATTTCAACTGATGAAATGATAGCTGTTGAACTTAAGAAAACTCATAAAATGATTGGGAATGTTTATCTTGGAAAGCGGGATTTTAATACTCTTGAAATTGGATATGTTTTCAATAAAAATTATTGGGGAAATGGATATGCAACAGAAAGTTGTAAGGCACTTATAGATAATGCTTTTTCTGAAGGAATTCATCGAATTTTTGCAGAATGCGACCCTAAAAATTCAAATTCATGGAAACTGTTAGAGAAACTTGGGTTTCAAAAAGAAGCATATTTTAGACAGAATGTGTATTTTTGGACAAAGGAAAACGGAACCCCAATTTGGAAAGATACATATGTATATAGCATTTTAAATAAGTAAGCAAATCTTGATTTACAGGGGTGTTATTGTTAAATAGCCTAATTAAACAAGGTGATGGTTTGAATGTCAGTTCTAACAGAAACACCCACAAAACCTTGTAAAATGGGTGGTTTTGAGTACCTGTTGACATGTTTCCCAAATAGCCTAAAAATCACACGTTGAGACGGTGGTATTGATGTCAAGGGTAGAGTCATAAATTCTAATTTATCGGGATTATAAATTTGATAACAAGTGGAGGTTTTTAGATGAAAAAATTATATGAGAAAAGCGAAATATGGTTTGCCGTAATGTGGATTATTACTTATGTTGTGGTAATGGGCAATATTAGAAATAATTTTGGTGATGAAAGTTTGTATTCTATATTGGGGCTATTGGCAATTGCGGTGGTTTTAACATTTTTTATTGCAAAGAATAAACTTGGAATAAAATATGGATTAGTTGGCTTGTTGGATATAAAAAAATATTTGTATTTCATACCATTTATTCTGTTAATTTCGGTGAACTTTTGGTTTGGCGTATCTATGCATTACGATTTGTTACATCAAATTTTTGCAATTATTACGATGGCATTGGTTGGATATGTTGAGGAAATTATATTCAGGGGACTTTTGTATAAAGCGATAGAGAAGGTCAGCATTAAGCAGGCTATTGTAATATCTGCAGTGACTTTTGGTGCTGGACATATTGTGAATTTGCTTACAGGCCATGCAACATTAGATACTTTTTTACAAATTGCGTATGCAATTGCAATCGGATTCGCATTTGTTATGGTATTCTATAAGAGTAAAAGTTTGATTCCATGCATTATCACACACAGTTTGGTGAATATAACATCAAAGTTTTCAGCCGAAAATGTCGCCGCTACGTCTAGTTTTTGGAAGTATATTACAGCTTTTTTTATTATTTTAGTGGCAGGGGGATATTCCCTATACCTTCATAAAAAGGTAAGATGATTTTTTAATTCTATTATAAGTGTGTGAAAAAGCCTTGAAACAAAGGTGTTTCCGAGAGCTGGCGGTATTCTTCTAGATAAACTTGAATAGGTCGAACTGATAAAAATGTAGATTATTTTGTAAAAGAACAAGAAGGTTCGTTCAAGACGTTGATGATTGAAAGCAATAATATAAAGGATAATGTACAGTAGAAAAGTGTATTGTTGCATTTTTTAATGTATGATATGGATTTGCATGGTTGTTAATCGGTTTCTATGCATATTTAAGTGTTTTGCAACTTGTATTTTGCAATGTGCAACCGGTAGTTGGTGTAAAAAAAGAGCATGATACGCTATGATAGCATCATCAATTTGATGGAGGATATTTGTATGACAGTAGGAGAAAAATTACTTAAGTTACGCAAGGAGCACGATTTAACGCAAGAACAGTTTGCAGAATTGCTAAAAGTGTCAAGGCAGTCGGTATCTAAATGGGAATTAGGAACTGCATATCCAGATACAGAGAAGCTACTTAGAATAAGTAAATTGTTTCAGTGTTCGCTTGATTATCTTTTAAAGGATGAAGTTGAGCAGATGGATATTACTATTGCTGCCGCAAATGAGGAGGCGCGTATAAATAAAATTCGTGCGGGAGTTTTGACATATTTATCTTTCCCGCCGATTTTTGGATGGATTATAGGAATCGTTAGTCTCAAATTTCAAAAGGACTGTATGAAAAATAAAGTTCAAATTGTCATTACAATTGCGGGAATGTTAATCTCTTTATTACTTACCGGATTAATAATTGCAGGGTTTTTATTTGAATTGTAGAATTGGAGGACTAAGAGTGATAGGTGCATTTATTGATGAATTTACAGGTGCAATCTTACAGTTGTTTATTTTTTCGTTTGTTCCATTTGTCTGGTGGTTTGTTGCAGCGAGAAAAAAAGAAGAGTTTTTTAGCTGGATTGGTCTGAAACGAATAGTACATAACAAAAGAGTTATACATACGTTAATAGGTGTAATTTTGACTGCCGGTGTATATTGTATTCTTACGTATCTTTGCGTATATCTTATTTCGGATCAAATTACGGTTGCAGGAAGTCAATTTGAAGGAATGGGACTAACGGGGCTTCCAATGGCTTTGGTCTACGGATATATTAGGACCGGATTGGCAGAGGAAATAGTTTTCAGAGGATTTATATTAAAGAGAATTCAGGGACGTTTTGGCTTTATGGCAGGAAATCTAGTTCAGGCTATTTTATTTGGATTGTTGCATGGGGTTCCTTTTGGATTAGCGACGCAGAGTATATTTGTGGCTGTATGTATGACCATTTTGCCTGGGGCTTTTGGCTGGTATCAGGGATGGCTTAATGAAAAACGTTGCGGTGGTTCAATTGTATCAAGTTGGTTATTACACGGGACGATGAATTTTATAGTAACGTGTTTCTCTTTGTAAGATATTTCTATTTGCGAGGAAACAGAAATTCTGGGATTTGAAGGAGTGTTTGAAGGAGATGTTAAGCATTGTGAAGGCAAAAAAAGAAGATAGAGATACTATGATGAATCTTCTTGAGAAATATTTATATGAATTCTCTCAATGGGAGAAAACAGATGTTAATGAAAATGGATTGTGATGAGAATTATAATTTGACGGATATATTCCCGTAAACGGCTCAATCACGAAAAAGGCTGTGGATATATTCCCTTGCTCGTAAAAATAGCGAGGACATTCAGCCTATCGTATCGAGCCATGTGGAGACGGTTGTTCTTTTGTCCCAGCAAAAACCGAGTGATCGAATTGAAGTAGATCTGGACTTGGATGAGCTGGATGTGACGTCTGCTGAGACTAAGTCGACTTATGCTGAAATTAAGGAGTATGTGTTAAAAGAGAATGGACTTAAGGTTTCTAATCTGTATATTTCACAGATAAAAAGGAAATGTGGATTAGAAGTTGGAGAGAATTATAATCTGGCTA
>DUNS01000104.1 GCA_012839235.1 Clostridiales bacterium | reverse complement strand
TAATATATTTATTTTGTTTATTTTAACCAATTGTCATTGTCAAAACATACTGATTATTTTTAAAGTCCTTATTCTTTAAGGAGTCTAGTTTGGAGATTGATACATCGATCCACAATTCTTCAGCAGCGATAAGAAGGTTGGCCAGCATAATTCCTATATCTATCTTGTTAATGGAGTCCATTACTTTATATAAGGCAATGTTCTTTCTAATAAAGATATGAATACGGTTTTTATAAACAACGAATCTCCATGGTTGATTATTTAAGCTAGAAGGAGCGAGTCTAGCAGCAGTGATCATCTGTCTAATATCTGAATCTACATCTTCCTTATAGACAACCAATTCTTCTTCATCTAGACGTTTTGCTTCGTGACTATCTCTATAAAGGGTGCCAGAGGGTATACCAAAGGCAAGGGAGATAACATAATCGTATCTCATTGTATCCTTCAGCCCCTTGCCAGGAGCTGCTCCCCCAAGAAAGCAAGTACCTAATCCCTTAGATGTGATGTATAGACTTATCTGCTCCATCATATATCCCGCGTTAATTAGATAATCACCCTTCTTTTCTGATGATATGCATATATAGTAAGGAGCCTTTACTGTGAAAGGTCCATAAAAGCCCTGTTTTGTTTCAATATTGCTTACTAACTTGAACTCTATAGCAATATCGTCAACTAACTTAGGAAGTTCATCTGCGAATTGTAGTATATCTGAAAGTACTTCCCATTCAATTGCTTCATTTTTATAATGACGAATTGATTTTCTTGAAAAAATAGCTTCATACATATTCATATTGACAATCATTCCTTTCTTCTGTGCGAATTTAATTCACACTTATGGGCGAACTTATTTGTACTGGTCTTTAAGTTTGCTCATTGCCTTTTTTCTATAATATAAAGGTGACAAACCATAATATTTCTTAAATAATTTACTAAAGTGATATACATCTTCATAGCCTACTTGATTAGCAATGCTTTTAATACTGCCACTACCTTCTGTAAGCAGGATTTCCTTAGCCTTCTCCAATCTGATTTTAATTAAATAGTTGATCGGAGATTCTCCAGTTTCTTCTTTGAATATCTTGGAAATATATACTGGACTCAGATACATATTATGCGCTATTTGCTCTAAAGATATTTTGTTTTCATAATTTTCATTAAGGTATTTTACTATGCGTTTCACAGCATAGCTCTTAGAATAGGTTTCAAAATTATAACCCTTCTGAATAGGTCTTTCCACATTAACTATTTCTCGGATGATTAATAGTAGCATCTGCATAATGTGGGTTTTTAGCATGAAGTATTGTCCCACATGGTTGCTTTCCTTTTCGGCGATCATCCCATGGCAGTGAATAGCTAATTTTTGCTTTATCTCAGTTGTTGTATGTAAAACACAGCCCCCATCATTAAGTTCGATGGAATTAGGCTTCATGTTTTTAAACTGAAAATCAGTAAACCCCATAATTAATTCTGTAGTAGGTTCCTTTGGATTTACCACGATATGGGTATGTTTAACCCCAGGATTGCATATGACCAAATCCCCTGCTTCGACATCGAATTCTTCATCCCCAACAAGGTATCTAGCTTTACCGGATATAACATATGACATTTCTGCATAATCATGCTCATGATATACACCATTATCAATCATCTTTACTTTAGACACATAAAAGATTGTTGGATTTAAATCAGAATAGGTTATGTCGTAATCAATGGCCATTAGATTCTCTCCTTAAAAAACTCATTAAACTCTTATGTTTGAAATGCAGCTTAAGCTCAAAAAAATACTTATCTTCCATGTATTAGTCTGCTTTTCATTTATTGTATCATAAGCACTAAAATTAGTTAATGGGTAATTCAAATTATTTTTATTAATTGATAGATTATGCTTACAATGTGTTAACATTAATTAGGAAGAAATCTTGTCTAATTATAATATAATACATGAAAATAGTAACAATCTACATTTTTTTAATTGACATGACCGATATAATAATATAGACTTTCTATTTCTAGCGCTTGTACTCAACTAATAAGGAGGGATTAGATGGCAGCGATGAATTGGTTCTTTTCTTTTTTGAAAAAATATCGTGGTAGATTAATATTTGCAATGTGTTTGGTGACAATTGTTTGTGCTATTGCAGTTGTAAATCCACAGATAGCAGGTATTGTTGTGGACGATGTTATTAAAGGAGGAGAATATGATAAACTCCCACTAATGATGATTATCATGGTGGTAACAACTCTTCTTCGTACTGTTCTTAAATATTGGTATTTGATAATTTTTGAAAAGTCTTCTCAAGGGATGTTATATACCCTTAGAGATTATGTTTACAAAAAGTTATTAGCTCAGGATTTCGGTTTTTATAACAAGAATAGAACTGGTGACTTAATGTCACGAATGACAGGTGATATGGATGCAGTAAGACATTTTGTAGCCTATGTTATATATGGATCTTATGAAAATGCATTGCTTTTCATTATCGCTTTAATAATGATATTTATTGCGGATTTTAGACTGGCTCTTTGTATGATAGCTGTAATGCCTTTTACGATTTTTACAACCTATAAGCAACTAAAAGAGGTTAAGCCAGCCTTCCATAATATCAGAAAACATTTTTCTAGTCTTAATACTTTCGTTCAGGAGAATGTTAGTGGTAACAGAGTAGTAAAAGCATTTGCCAAAGAGGATTATGAAATAGAGAAATTCAACAGGGAGAATGATGGCTACAGAGATGCAGAAATAAACGCCACTAATATATGGAAAAAGTATGTTCCTGTATTTGATATATTGGCTAACTCACTAACTATAATTCTATATCTTGTAGGTGGAATTATGGTTATTAAAGGGGAGATGACTATCGGAACCTTAGTTACTGTCAGTGGCTACCTCTGGATGCTTAACAACCCCTTAAGACAGGCTGGATGGCTTGCCAATGATTATCAAAGATTTGTTACCTCTGTTGAAAAAATATATGCAACGGCAATTGTTGAGCCAAGAATATTCAATAAGGATAATTCAATTGTTAAAGAAAAACTGGATGGAGAGATTGAGTTCTCCAATGTAAGCTATAGAACCGGTGGAGAAATGATTTTAGAGGATATTAATATACATATCAAGCCTGGTGAGACGGTAGGGATTATAGGAGCCACAGGTTCAGGTAAAACCACACTTATGAATTTACTCAATCGCTTTTATGATGTAACTACAGGATCTATTAAAATTGATGGAGTAAATATTAAGGACTATAATTTGCAGTCCATGCGTAGTAATATAGGACTTGCTATGCAGGATGTATTCTTGTTCTCTGATACCATAGAAGGTAATATTGCTTATGGACGTCCTGATTGCAGTTTTGAAGAGGTTGTTGAAGCAGCCAAGATTGCAGATGCTCATAACTTTATTGTGCGGATGACAGATGGTTATGATACTATCGTTGGTGAAAGAGGAGTAGGACTCTCCGGTGGACAAAAGCAAAGAATATCTCTTGCAAGAGCTTTACTTAAGGATCCTACTATACTTATATTAGATGATACTACTTCAGCAGTAGATATGGAGACTGAGTCGCAAATACAAAAAGAATTAAAGAATCTGGATGGCAATAGAACTATATTTATAATTGCCCACCGTATTTCTTCTATAAAGGCTGCGGACCAAATTTTGGTTCTGGACAATGGTAGAATTATAGAAACTGGTAAACATGAAGAACTCCTTGATAAAAAAGGTTATTATTACACTGTATTCCATCATCAATACGGAGATTTTGACCAAATAATGGAAGTTGCCAAGAAAGAAGGTGGTAATATTGGCTAGAAACAAATATGATATTGACGAGACATTAGATACCGAATTTAATATCAGCCACCTAAAGAGGCTTGGAACTTATATTAAACCACATCGAAAGGGAATTTTATTCACGATTTTACTTATGACAATTTCCTCAGCTCTAGGGATGCTAGAACCTATTATGATGAAGGAAATTATGGACAAGCATATACCTAATGGTAATATCACGAGTATAGTTACACTTAGTATACTTATGTTAGTTATTTTCCTTATCATTGCCGTAATAATAAGAAAGAGAATTAGCTTGATGGCAAAGATAGGGCAGGATATTATTCATACCATAAGAAGTGATATATTTAAACATCTACAGGAGCTACCCTTTTCATATTACGATGACAGGCCCCATGGAAAAATACAGGTAAGAGTTGTTAACTATGTTAATAGCCTTAGTGACTTGTTGTCCAATGGTATAGTTAATACCATCACTGAGTTATTTAGCTTGATTTTCATTGTTGTTTTTATGCTAGCTCTAAACTTCAGATTAGCAATTGTTTGCTTACTTGGCTTACCTCTTTTAATGATCTTAATATTCACAATTAAGAAAAAACAGAGAACTGCTTGGCAGATATCCAGTAATAAATCCTCCAATCTCAATGCCTATATTGCTGAGAGTATCAATGGTATAAGAGTTACTCAAAGCTTTACAAGGGAGAAAGAGAACACAGGAATATTTAATAGACTATGTAAAGAGTATGCAGATTCTTGGATGAATGCTGTTAAGTATAATTTTCTTCTATGGCCAGCCATTAACAATATATCTACATGGACTTCAGTAGCTATATATGTTTTAGGTGTGGCATGGATTAGTGATAATGTAGAAGGAATAACAGTTGGTGTGCTTATTGCCATGACTAGTTATATTGGACGGTTTTGGGCTCCAGTTAATACCCTGGCAAGCTTTTATAACTCTTTATTGACAGCTGTTTCTTATTTGGAGAGAATATTTGAAACCATAGATGAGCCGGTAACTGTTAAGGATATTGAAGGGGCAGTGGATATGCCTCAGATTCAAGGTGAAGTTGAATTCAAGGATGTCAATTTTAGCTATGAAAATGGGGTACAAATACTTAATAATGTTAATTTCAAAGCAAATGTAGGGGATAGTATTGCAATTGTTGGACCTACAGGAGCAGGTAAGACTACAATAATTAACCTTATTAGTCGTTTTTACAATCTTGACTCTGGATTAATCACAATAGATGGAATAGATATAAGTAAGGTTACCATTAAGTCCCTACGTAAGCAGATGGGTGTTATGCTTCAGGATAGCTTTACATTCTCAGGTACGATTATGGATAACATCCGTTATGGTAATATGGAGGCTACTGACGAGCAGGTTATTAAGGCAGCAAAAATCGTCCGTGCCCATGATTTTATAGAGGAGCTAGAGAGGGGCTATAAAACAGAGGTTAACGAAAGGGGTACTAGATTATCTGTTGGCCAAAGGCAGCTGATAAGCTTTGCAAGAGCTCTGTTGGCAGATCCAAAGATATTAATTCTGGACGAAGCAACATCCAGCATAGATACAGAGACTGAAGTTTTACTCCAGGAAGGACTAAGTCACCTTCTTGCCAATAGAACCTCATTTATCATAGCCCATCGATTATCCACAATTAAAAACTCGACCGCTATTATGTATATTGATAAGGGGGTTATTCAAGAAATGGGTAGCCATGATGAACTAATTAAGCTAAGAGGTAAGTACTACGAGCTATATATGTCTCAATACAAATTTTTGGAAGAAAAATAGATAACTTCTTCTTGGACTGGGTGCAAAAGTATGATATTATAATTCCTGTATAGTGTGAGGAATAAAATCTTTACGCAGGAAGAAACACGAAATTTGCACAAAGGTGCTCATTCCTTGTTCTTCCGGATTTTTGAGACGCCGCATTGCGGCATCATATAGATTTAGTTGAAAGGCATGGGAATTAATATGAAAAGTATAAAATACTTAGCTTTAGGATTAATGGTTTTGACTTTGGGAGGTTGCAGCAATGATAGTAAGATTGAGGATTTTATTCCCACACCCACCGTTAGCCCTACCCCTATAATAGAAGAAGATGAACAAGCTGACGAAATAGAAGAATTAGAAACACCATTAGAAGAATTAGATATAGACTCTTTAGAGACAACACCAATGTACATAATGCTATCAAAGTTTGGTTCGACACTTAATGTAAGATCCTCACCAGATACTAATGGCGATATTGTTGGACATTTAGTACATAGGGAGAAAATCGATGTTGTTGAAATTAGGGATGGTTGGGCAATATTTAAGGATAAGGATGTATTAAAGTATGTTAGTGCGGATTTTGTAGTGGAAGAAAAGCCGGAATATCTGGAACCACCAACAGCAACTCCGACTCCAATCCCTACACCTACAGACATACCAGCCCAAGGGGAAGAAGAAATAGAAGAACTCCCAGAATAAGTGCAAAGTGAACGAGATAGGGCTACCTATCTCGTTCCTAATCTGTAAATATAATACTATCTAGTAAATGCAATAAATTTTTGCATTGAATCTGAGAGGAAGGCATTGCTAATATAGGAATAGCCGACCTCTCTTTTATTAACTGGAACCTTAAGTGGAAGTTGAACTAAAGTGCCATCTGATAGTTCGGTTTCTACAAATTCCTTAATAACGCAAGCTACACCAAGTCCTGTCTTTGCGAATTCAATTAATAGATCCATATTGGTCACTTCAAGTATACTATTTGGTGAGATATCATTGTCACGGAAATATTCTTCGATATATATTCTGGTGTTATTCTCTTCATCTAATAGCATAATATTAGCTACAGAAAAGAAATCCTCGCTTTCCTCTCTCTGCTTTAGATTCTCTAGATAGTCGGGGGTGGCAACAAATATATCTTCAATAGATCCAAGGGAATTAAAGACAAAGGTTTTCTCATTGTCAGGTTTAGCAACTAATCCTATATCTAGTGAACCGTTCTCCAATCTTTTCAGTGTCTGATAAGTGGATTGACTCTCTATAGTTATCTTAATATGAGGATATTGCTTAACAAAATCCTTTAGATAGGGTAGTAGTAAAAATTTACATAGGGTATTACTAGCTCCTATCTTTAAGTGGCCAATACCTAGGTCATTAATTCTCTTTAGACTATCTTCAGCTTTATCTATAGTCTGAAAAGCACTTTTGGTATGGTCATATAGTAATCTGCCCTCTGGCGTTAGCTTAACCCCCCTTGAGCTACGGATAAATAAGGTTACATTCAGATTATCCTCTAAGGAGCTGATTGCTTTACTAACAGCGGGCTGACTTATGTACAATGCCCTTGCAGCATGGGATATGTTTTCCTTTTCAGCAACACAATTAAATATATTATATAAAGATAAGTTTTGGTTCATAGGCTTCCTTCCTTCTTCATAACCGGGGGTTATAATGGATATGTCTTATATGTATTTTAAATTATAGCAAACTATATGCTAAAATGGCAATAGATAATAGAATCTTCCATATTGAAATGAAAGGCATGGTTGATAGGATGGAATATAAGATTACATTAATAGGCGGAGATGGTATTGGTCCAGAGATTATTACACAAGCAAGAAAGATACTTGATCGGGTTGGTGAAGTTTACAGCCATAATTTTGTATATAAAGAGATTCTTATGGGTGGAGTATCTATTGACGAGACCGGTGTACCTTTAACTGATGAAGCTTTAAAGATAGCTAAAGATAGCGATTCTGTTTTACTAGGAGCTGTCGGCGGCAATGTAGGGCAATCTAATTGGTATTCACTTCCTCCTCATCTTAGGCCAGAAGCAGGCTTACTGGCAATTAGAAAAGGATTGAAGTTGTTTGCAAATATTAGGCCAGCTATATTATTTGATGAGCTTAAAGGAGCATGTCCTCTTAAGGAAGATATAATCGGTGATGGATTTGATTTGGTTGTAATGAGAGAGCTTACAGGGGGGCTTTACTTTGGAGACCGGAGTACAGTTACTGAGAATGGTGTCCGTAAAGCAACTGATACATTGGTTTATGATGAAAATGAAATAAGAAGGATTGCCAGGCGAGGATTCGACATTGCTAGGAAGAGAAGAAAAAAAGTTTGTAGTGTAGATAAAGCCAACGTACTTGATTCTTCAAGACTTTGGAGAACTGTAATAGAGGAAGTAGCAAAGGACTACCCAGATGTTGAACTAAGTCACATGCTTGTGGATAACTGTGCCATGCAGCTTGTTAGGGATCCTAAGCAGTTCGATGTAATTCTTACAGAGAATATGTTTGGAGATATTCTATCTGATGAAGCTAGTATGATCACAGGTTCTATAGGAATGTTACCTTCAGCCAGCTTAGGGGAGAAAAAGCTAGGCTTATATGAACCAAGTCATGGTTCTGCTCCAGATATTGCAGGACAGGATAAGGCTAATCCTATTGCCACAATACTTTCAGCTGCTATGATGCTTCGGTATTCCTTTGATTTAGAGGAGGAGGCTGACAAGGTGGAGGAAGCAGTTAGATCAGTATTAAAGGATGGTAATCGTACAATTGACATAATGTCAGAGGGCATGAAGCTAGTTGGAACCAATGAAATGGGCGATCTAATAGCAAGCTACATTTAATATGAAGATATTTGATTAAGTTTCATATAGACGGGAGGAATAATATATGGGAATGACAATGAGCCAAAAGATTCTGGCATCCCATGCAGGGCTTTCACAAGTCACGGCTGGCCAGCTAATAGAGGCGAATCTTGATATGGTATTGGGCAATGATGTAACAGCTCCTATAGCAATAAAGGAAATGGAGAAAATGACAATTAATAAAGTCTTTGATAAGGATAAGATAGCTTTAGTACCGGATCATTTTACACCTAACAAGGATATTAAATCTGCAGAGAATTGCCTTTGTATGCGTGAATTTGCTATGGAACAGGATATTACCAATTACTTTGAGATCGGTGAGATGGGAATAGAGCATGCACTTTTGCCAGAGAAGGGCTTGGTTGCAGCAGGTGATTTAATTATAGGTGCAGATTCCCATACCTGTACCTATGGTGCACTGGGAGCTTTTTCTACAGGTGTAGGAAGTACTGATATGGCTGCGGGTATGGCTACTGGTAAGGGATGGTTTAAGGTACCTTCAGCGATTAAGTTTGTACTAAGTGGAAAGCCAGATGAATGGGTAAGTGGTAAGGATGTAATTCTTCATATAATCGGTATGATTGGTGTGGATGGTGCTTTGTATAAATCCATGGAATTTGTTGGTGATGGAATTAAAAATCTATCTATGGATGACAGATTCACCATAGCTAATATGGCTATTGAAGCCGGTGCTAAGAATGGGATATTCCCTGTTGATGAAAAAACTCTTAAGTATATGGATGATCATGGTGCTAATAAGTATTCCATATTTGTACCAGATGAAGATGCTGAATATGATGAAGTATATGAGATAGATTTATCGACTATCAAATCTACAGTAGCATTTCCACATCTCCCAGAAAATGCTCGAACAATTGATAATGTTGGAGATATTAAGATTGATCAAGTGGTTATAGGATCATGTACAAATGGTAGAATTGAAGACCTAAGAGCTGCAGCGAAGGTACTTGCGGGAAGAAAAGTGGCAAAAGGAATGAGACTAATAGTATTTCCTGCTACTCAGGCTATTTATCTTCAGGCTATGGAGGAAGGTTTATTGGCAACCTTTATTAAAGCTGGTGGTGTGGTTAGTACACCGACCTGTGGTCCTTGTCTAGGAGGGCATATGGGCATATTAGCTGCTGGGGAAAGAGCTGTATCAACCACTAATAGAAACTTTGTTGGCAGAATGGGTCACGTGAAATCTGAGGTGTATCTTGCTAGTCCAGCAGTGGCGGCAGCTACAGCAGTAACCGGTAAGATATCCGGCCCTAAGGATTTAGGACTTTAGAATAAAGTTTGTCAGGTTAATGAGAACATTGTTCGCATAGAAGAAAGGTATGGTTTTTATATGAAAGTATATGGAAAGGTACACAAATACGGGGATAATGTTGATACAGACGTGATTATACCTGCAAGATATCTTAATACCTCCGACCCAAAGGAATTGGCAGCCAAATGTATGATGGATATTGATGCTGATTTTGTCTCTAGGGTAGAGCCAGGAGATATTATTGTTGCAAATAAGAATTTTGGTTGTGGGTCTTCAAGAGAGCATGCTCCAATTGCTATAAAGGCTTCAGGGATCAGCTGCGTTATTGCAGAAACTTTTGCTAGGATATTCTATCGAAATGCAATCAATATTGGACTTCCTATTATTGAGTGCCCAGATGCTGTTAAGAACATAGAAGCAGGGGATGAGGTAGTAGTGGATTTCGATGAAGGGATGATATATAACCGGACTAAAGGTACTAAGTACCGGGGGCAAGCTTTCCCTGAATTTATGCAAGGAATTATTAAGACAGAAGGTCTAATAAACTATATAAATCAAAGATATTAGTCTAGCTTATTAGGTTAATATAAAATGCTAGTTCACTCCTTTTTGTATATTCGAAAGAAAAAGGTTCTATCTAATCCCTATGATGGAACCTTTTTCTTTGTGTATCATAAGTTAAAATAGAACTTATAATAGGTGATGAATAATATTATGGAAGCTGTAATGCAGTATACTATCCGTCCATACGACACTATATGGATGCTAGCCCAAGTGTTCAATACCACTGTGGAATCGATTATGGATTTGAATCCAGGAATTAATCCAACCAATTTACAGATTGGGCATGTAATATCTATAGCCCCTGGATACCGTTATTACCCTACTAGACCTGAAGGCAGACCAGTTGAACTGATGCCAGGTGGAACTATGCCAAGAGAGCAAAGACCAAGTGGACCTACACCAAATGGAACGATGCCAGGTGGAACTATGCCAAGAGATCAAAGACCAAGTGGACCTACATCAAATGGGATGACACCTAACGAAAATATTAATAGTTACCAGAATATGCCAGGAGGCCAAATGCCTTATGGTATTATGAGAGATGGAATGGACGATGACATGTTCGATGACATGGATTACATGGGCTTCATGGATACCTATAACTATTTTCGTATGCTATGGAGCCAGCATTACTTCTGGACAATGTATGTAATTGAGGCAATCATATTTGACCTGCCTACGCTGGAAGCAGGAATTGATAGATTGTTAAGGAATCCAGTAGATTTTGCTAATGCCATTATGCCTTATTATGGTGAGCAGGCAGCAGCTGAATTAGAAGAACTTTTAACTAGTCATTTGACAATAGCCGCAGAAGTTGTTCAGGCGGCAAAGGCTGGGGATAACAATGCATATAATAATGCTCAAAATAGATGGCATGAGAATGCAGATCAGCTTGCAGCATTCTTAGGAAACCTTAATCCATATTGGAGTGAGGAAGATTGGAACGCAATGCTATATGATCATCTTGACTTGTTAACAACTGCAGTTGGTGACCTCTTATCAGAAAACTATATCCAGGCTATTAGTATTTATGATGATATTGAATTACAGATTTATGAAATGAGCGATATGTTTATTGAAGGCTTGTTAGCAGGATATATGGAATAGTGTTCTATTAAATTAAAAAGTGTATTAAAAATTCCATATTAAGAAATACTAAGGAAGTAATCATTAATATTTCTTAATTGTGGAGGACAAAAAATGGCAATAAAAAAAATGAGTGAACCCAATGAAGGAATCAAATGTGTTGTTGACACATGTGAATACTACATGAAAGGGGATCATTGCGCAGCAGAGAAAATTGAAGTGGAGAAAATCAGTACCACTGATTCTAACGGAACAGACTGTTCTACGTTTACTAGAAAAGGAATGTTCTAAGGGCGTCTACCTTGGAGCATACTTAATTTATTAATGGGAAAGATAAAAAATTGAGGCAGTTAATAGCTGCCTCAATTTTTATATATAATATTCTTATTTAAACCAATGAATTGTACCTTCATCATTTAAAGTCTTAATTATTGTTGCTATAATAGGAAGAATTAATAAGCCCAAAACTCCCATTAATTGAGCACCCACATACATAAGTAGAAGTGTAATAATCGGATGAAGTCCTATCTGCTGACCTATAATCTTTGGCTCAATAGCCTGCCTAACCACAGTAATTATGATATATAGTAGTAATATACCTATTCCCATTTTAAAATTGCCTAGGATAAAGGAGATTATGGACCAAGGAATAAGTATTGCTCCTGTTCCTAGAATAGGAAGTATATCAACTATGGCTACCAGGGCACCAAGGGCAAAAGCATTAGGAACCTGAAGGATTGTAAAGCCCAGTGACAACTCGATAAATGTTATAGTTATAATAATTGCATAAGCCTTAATAAATTTCCCAAGAGTACCAAGACCATTATCTCTTAATTTAATAACCATGTCCTTACCTTTACCAGAAAATTGTTTCATAATAAAATTACCAATTTTGTAAAAATCAATAGTAAAGAAGAAGGAAGCCACTATGGTAAATATAAACTTAATTAATAGTGAAGGAAGCTGGCCAGCAATGCCTGTGATTCCGGAAACTGCTGTGGAGGACATAGTTTTTACAAAGGAGAAGATTGTATCATTAATATCATATAAAAATTCTTCTACATAGGTCTGAATTCCTGGGAAATGAAGAATTAGGTTATCAGCAATAGTATTAA
Organism: Clostridiales bacterium; assembly: GCA_012839235.1. Lineage (GTDB taxonomy): Bacteria > Bacillota > Clostridia > Lachnospirales > Lachnospiraceae > Mobilitalea. Next base: position 33,209 of record DUNS01000104.1, on the reverse strand, counting down.
TAGCCGGTTCTATAGTTTTGTCGTAAAGTTCAGGAAGACTATAGAATAATTCTGCAATAGAATTAAAGACCTTAAATCCAATTAAGCTCAGTAGAAGACCAACAATGGCGTAAAAAAAGATTAGGAAGATGATTGCAACAATAACACGATTGATTTTCAACTTGCTTTGTATCAGATCAATGGGATATCTGAATGCAAAGGCGATGAATATACCTATAACAAAAGGCATAAGAAGTGGCAAAAAATACTTAATGCTAAAGTAAACAATGCTTAAAATTATTGCAATGTATATAACACGGATAATAAATGCTTTTTGCTTATCTAGATTCATTGTTAAATATCCTCCTAGTTGGTCAAATCTATTGAAAATGACTTATCTTATATAAAGGAATCTTAACATGAACAGTGTCCATAAGCAATAAAGATTAAAAATAATCTTGTTTATTTTCTCATAATAATCCAAAGGATTTTCTCTCTACTATTCCCCATAGTTATACCTTGTATAATTATGAATAATAATGTAAAAAATCTGGTGAGATATTTCATTTTTTCATTGATTTTTATACTAATATCACTTATTATATTCTGTAATACTCAAATCTACATAGTTTCTTAAATATAAGGATTTGTTCATAATTATCCAATATTCAACATACAAAGGGAATTCCGTTGGTATAAAAGAAAGGTAAGGTGTTTGTATGAGAAGTGATACAGTAAAAACTGGTATGTCACAGGCCCCCCACAGATCATTGTTCAATGCATTAGGGTTTACAAAAGAAGAGTTAGAGAGACCACTTATTGGCATTGTCAGTTCCTATAATGAGATAGTCCCAGGTCATATGCACCTGGATAAAATAGTAGATGCTGTTAAAGCTGGAGTGTTGATGGCAGGGGGAACCCCTATGGTATTCCCGGCTATAGCAGTTTGTGATGGAATTGCAATGGGCCATCAGGGAATGAAGTATTCTCTAGTAACCAGAGATCTTATAGCTGATTCAACAGAAGCAGTAGCTATGGCTCATCAGTTTGATGCTTTAGTTATGATACCTAATTGTGATAAGAATGTTCCTGGCTTACTTATGGCAGCAGCTAGAGTCAATATCCCTACTATATTCGTTAGTGGTGGTCCTATGCTTGCCGGCCGTGTTAATAAAAATAAAACTAGCTTGTCTAGTATGTTTGAAGCAGTTGGTGCCCATAGTGCAGGTAATATGACCGAGGAAGAGGTTGAAAATTATGTTAATAATGTCTGCCCTACCTGTGGTTCTTGTTCAGGAATGTATACTGCTAACTCTATGAATTGTCTAACAGAGGCAATAGGAATGGGATTAAGGGGTAATGGAACAATTCCAGCAGTTTATTCCGAAAGAATTCGTCTAGCTAAGCAAGCAGGAATGAAGATTATGGAGCTTTTAGAGAAGGATATCAGACCTAAGGATATTCTAACTAAGGAAGCCTTTATGAATGCTTTAACAGTTGACATGGCTCTTGGCTGTTCAACTAATACTATGCTCCATCTTCCAGCAATAGCTCATGAAGCAGGATTTGATCTAGATATATCAATTGCCAATGAGATTAGTAAGAGAACACCTAACCTATGCCATCTAGCTCCTGCAGGGCCAGTCTTTATGGAAGACCTTAATGAAGCCGGCGGAGTCTACGCTGTTATGAATGAATTAGATAAGAAGAAACTTTTAAATACAGATTTAATAACTGTAACGGGTAAGACAGTTGCAGAGAACATAAAGAATTGCATAAACAGAGATACTGATGTAATTCGCCCAGTAGACAATCCCTTTAGTGAAACTGGAGGAATCGCTGTATTAAGTGGTAACCTAGCACCTGATACTGGTGTGGTTAAGCGTTCTGCTGTTGCACCTGAGATGCTTAAGCATGAAGGTCCAGCAAGAGTATTTGACAGCGAAGAGGAAGCAGTTGAAGCAATTAAGTCAGGCAAGATAGTAGCTGGTGATGTAGTCGTCATTAGATATGAAGGACCAAAGGGTGGTCCAGGAATGAGGGAAATGCTTAACCCTACCAGTGCAATTATTGGCATGGGATTAGGCTCATCTGTTGCACTTATAACTGACGGCCGTTTTTCTGGAGCATCTAGAGGAGCTTGTATAGGCCATGTATCTCCTGAGGCAGCAGTCGGTGGCAACATCGCCCTTGTAGAGGAAGGAGATATAATACGGATCGATATAAATGGGAATTCCCTCACCTTTGATATATCTGAGGAGGAGCTAGCTAAAAGAAGAGCTAAGTGGGAGCCCCGCAAACCTAAGATAACAACGGGCTATCTGTCCCGATATGTAGCTATGGTAACCTCAGGTAACCGTGGTGCAATCTTAGAGGTACCTAAGGCATTGTCTTAAACTTGGAGGAATATATATGATATTAACCGGATCGCAGATAGTAATTGAATGCTTAAAAGAGCAAGGTGTGGATACCGTATTTGGATATCCTGGTGGTGCTATTCTTAATATTTATGATGAATTATATAAGCATAGTGATGAGATTAACCACATTTTAACCTCCCATGAGCAGGGAGCTTCCCATGCAGCTGATGGATATGCAAGAGCTACAGGTAAAGTAGGTGTTTGCTTTGCTACATCAGGTCCAGGGGCAACTAATCTTGTAACTGGTATAGCTACAGCCTATATGGATAGTATACCTATGGTTGCAATAACAGCCAATGTAGCTGTTAATCTATTAGGAAAGGATTCCTTTCAGGAGGTTGACATAGCTGGTATTACCATGCCTATAACAAAGCATAACTTTATTGTAAAGGATGTTAGTAAATTAGCAGATGTAATAAGAAAAGCATTTAGAATAGCTAGTAGTGGGAGGCCAGGTCCTGTCCTTATAGATATCACTAAGGATGTAACAGCTGCAAAAACTCAATATGAGAAAGCAATTCCAGAGCCTATAGAAAGATATACAGATGATATATTAGAAGAGGATATAGATAATGCAATAGAGCTTATCCGTAATTCTAAAAAACCTTTTATATTTATTGGTGGTGGAGTTATCATATCTGATGCTGCTAAGGAGCTTAGAGAATTTGCCACTAAGGTTGATGCACCTGTTACAGATACACTTATGGCCAAGGGAGCATTCGACGGAACAGATCCTCTATACACAGGGATGATTGGTATGCATGGAACTAAGACAGCCAATCTAGGTGTAACTCAATGTGATTTACTTATCACCTTGGGAGCAAGGTTCTCAGATCGAGTTACAGGTAATGCAAGCAAGTTTGCAAGAGATGCAAAGATATTACAGATTGACATCGACCCTGTAGAAATCAATAAGAATATTATGACTGATAGCAGTATAGTGGGAGATATAAAAGAGGTTTTAAAGATACTTAATGAAAGACTGGAGCCCATGAACCATAAGGAATGGGTTGACCACATAATTGAAATGAAGAATAAATTCCCTCTAAAATATAAGGATGAAAACTTAAGCGGGCCTTATATAATAGAGAAACTATATGAAATCACAGGGGGAGACGCCATTATATCTACAGAGGTTGGACAGCATCAGATGTGGGCTGCCCAATACTTCAAATATACAAATCCTAGAACCTTCCTTACATCAGGAGGTCTTGGAACCATGGGATATGGTCTTGGTGCTTCTATTGGTGCTAAAATGGGTAAGCCTGAAGCAACTGTTGTAAATATAGCAGGTGATGGATGCTTTCGTATGAACATGAATGAGATTGCTACTGCAACCCGTTACAACATTCCTATTATTAACCTGATTTTAAATAATCGTGTTCTAGGTATGGTACGTCAATGGCAGACTCTATTCTATGGACAGAGATATTCACACACAAACCTAGGAGATAAGGTAGATTTTGTTAAATTAGGGGAGGCTATGGGTGCTAAGGCGTATAGAATCACTAAGAAGGAAGAAGTAGAACCGGTTCTAAGAGAAGCAATAGCTCTAAAAGAGCCTGTATTAATTGACTGTATTATAGATAGTGATGATAAGGTATGGCCAATGGTAGCACCAGGTGCTCCTATTGATGAAGTATTTACTGAAGAGGATTTAGATAAGAATAAATAAGGGAACATTTTGGCTTTTTTAAAACGAATAACTGCTTTGCTTGTTTTATTAAAGCCAAATTGTTTTGGGATATTGACAAAAAAATAACATAGCCCTATAATAACCTTAATACTTTATCAAATTAAAGCAATGTAGTTTTAAATCTTATTATTGATATAGGGTCAAAAGCAAATTTATTATAATGTTAAGAAGGCTTTTAAACCTCATACCAATATTAAAAAATAAGGAGGATGAAAAAGTGGGAAGAATATTTAACTTTTCAGCAGGACCAGCTATGCTACCTGCAGAAGTACTACAAGAAGCCGCAGACGAAATGCTGGATTATAGAGGCTCAGGAATGTCAGTTATGGAAATGAGTCATCGATCTAAAGAGTACGGAGATATTATTACAGAGGCAGAAAAAGACCTGCGGGATCTAATGAATATTCCTGAAAATTATAAGGTGCTATTCCTACAGGGGGGAGCTTCACAGCAATTCGCCGCTGTTCCTATGAACCTAATGAAGAATAAAGTTGCTGATTACATAATAACAGGACAATGGGCAAAAAAAGCCTACAAGGAAGCCCAGATGTACGGTAAAGCTAATGCTATAGCCTCTTCAGAGGATAAGACCTATTCATATATTCCAGATTGCTCTGATCTTCCAATATCTGAAGATGCTGATTATGTTTATATATGCGAAAACAATACAATATATGGTACAAAGTTTAAAACCTTGCCTAATACCAAGGGGAAGGATCTTGTAGCCGATGTTTCATCCTGCTTTTTGTCTGAACCTGTTGATGTGAAGCAATACGGACTTATATTTGGTGGTGTTCAAAAAAATATTGGGCCTGCAGGAGTTGTAATAGCAATAATTCGTGAGGATTTAATTACCGAGGATACACTTGCTGGAACTCCTACAATGTTAAAATACAAAATTCATGCTGATAATAAATCTCTTTATAACACTCCTCCAGCGTATGGTATCTATATGTGTGGAAAGGTATTTAAGTGGATTAAGAAGATGGGTGGCCTTGATGCTATGAAGCTTCATAATGAAAAGAAAGCTGCTATACTTTATGACTTCCTAGATCAAAGTAAGTTATTTAAGGGAACAGTTGTTAAAGAAGATCGCTCACTTATGAACGTTCCATTTGTAACAGGTGATGAAGAGCTTGATGCTAAGTTTGTTAAAGAAGCTAAAGCTGCAGGATTTGTTAACCTAAAGGGCCACAGAACTGTTGGTGGTATGAGAGCAAGCATATATAATGCTATGCCTATAGAGGGTGTAGAAAAGTTAGTTCAGTTTATGAAGGAGTTTGAGAGTAGCATAAAGTAAAAGATGTAAAATCTTTTATTTGAAAGTTTGTGTCCGCGCTGCATCCACAAACTTATATATGGGCAAAAAGCAGCGCAGAAATGAGGAGAATAATGAAGTATAATTGCCTTAATCCTATATCTTCAGTTGGATTGGATGAGTTTAATGATCAATTTGTGAAAGTAGATAGTGTTGATGATGCTCAACTAATTTTAGTTCGTAGTGCAGCAATGCATGATATGGAGTTATCTGATAACCTTCTAGCAATTGCTAGAGCAGGCGCAGGTGTTAATAATATTCCTTTAGACAAATGTGCTGAAAAAGGTATTGTAGTATTTAATACACCAGGAGCTAATGCTAATGGAGTTAAGGAACTAGTAATAGCGGGCCTCATGCTTGCATCAAGAGATATAATTGGTGGAGTTAATTGGGTACAGACCGTTAAGGATGACCCTACAGTAGCTAAGCTAGTTGAAAAAGGTAAGTCTAAGTTCGCCGGTAAAGAAATTCAAGGGAAGAAGCTTGGTGTGATCGGACTTGGTGCTATAGGTGTTCTTGTTGCCAACGCAGCAACTCACCTTGGAATGAAGGTTTATGGATGTGATCCATATATCTCAGTGGATAGTGCATGGAATCTTTCAAGAGGGGTTGTTCATGTTAAGACCAAGGAAGAAATCTATAAGGAATGTGATTACATAACAGTACACGTACCTCTTATTGAGAAAGATGAACCAGAGCTAAGTACCAAGGGAATGATTAATAAAAATACCATCGCTATGATGAAGGATGGAGTGACAATTCTTAACTTCTCAAGGGACCTTCTTGTCAATGATGATGATTTGGAAGAAGCTCTTAAGTCAGGAAAGGTTGCAAAGTATGTTACAGATTTCCCTAATGTGAAGACAGCTAATATGGATAATGTTATAGCAATCCCTCACCTTGGTGCATCCACAGAGGAATCTGAGGACAATTGTGCTAAGATGGCTGTTCGTCAAATAATGGACTATGCTGAGAATGGTAATATCAAGAACTCTGTTAACTATCCAAATTGTGAAGCTGGTATATGTGAGGCGGCAGGCCGTATAACAATTCACCATAGGAATATTCCTAAGATGCTATCTCAATTTACCAATACTATTTCCTCTGAAAATGTTAACATTTCTAATCTGGTTAACAAAAGCAAGGGGGATTACGCATACACCATTATTGATGTTGAGTCCACAGATAACAAAGATGTAGTTAGCAAACTTGCTAGCATAGAAGGAGTATTAAAGGTACGTATCATTAAATAAATTTAGAATAACTTATGCATTGAAATCGAAGTATGAGTCTTTTAACTTTGTGTAAATTGCCCTTGCCATACAATAAGCAGGGCTTTTTACACCTTAATCATAATATAGGAGGAAGGATAATGGCGATAATAAGACCTTTTATTTGTGTAAGACCTAATGAGGATATTGCAGATAAAGTGGCTGCATTACCCTATGATGTATACAATAGGGAAGAAGCGAAGAAGGAGACATTAAGGGAGCCTTTATCATTTTTAAAGGTTGACAGAGCTGAAACTCAGCTGCCAGAGTCCGTTAACCCTTATGATAGTATAGTTTATCAAAAGGCTAAGGAAATACTTGAGAATATGATAGCCGATAAAATATATATTACAGACAGTCAAGAATGCTATTACATATACGAGTTAATTATGGATGGTAGATCCCAGACTGGTATTGTTGCTTGTGCATCTATCGATGACTATCTTAATAATGTTATATTAAAGCATGAGAATACTAGAGAAGATAAGGAAATTGATAGAATTAACCATGTAGACACCTTGAATGCCCAGACGGGCCCTATATTCTTGGCCTATCGTTCCATAGATGTTATTAATGAAGTAGTTGCAAAGGCAAAGAAAGAGAAGCCAATTTATAATTTTACCTCCCTTGATGGGGTTACCCATATAGTATGGAGAATTTCCAGGGAGGAAGAGATTAAAACTATAAGTAAGGCCTTTGCAGATATTAATTCCATATATATAGCAGATGGCCACCATAGAACAGCTTCAGCTGTTAAGGTGGGACTAAAACGAAGAGCTGCTAACCCTAATCATAGGGGGGATGAGGAGTATAACTATTTCTTATCAGTTCTTTTCCCAGATGATCAACTAAAAATACTACCGTACAACCGAGGAGTATATGATCTTAACGGACTAACTAGGGAGGAATTTCTCTCTGAGCTATCTAAAAACTTTATAGTAACCGTTAAGAAAGATGGACCTTTTGAGCCAGATGAAAAAGGGCTATTTGGTATGTATCTTCAAGATACATGGTATATATTGAAATTGAAGTCCAATAGGGACAATGATAAAAGAAAGTATGACCCTGTGGCATCTTTAGATGTATCCTTACTCTATGATAATATATTAAGCCCAATTCTCGGAATAGGGGATCCGAGAATTGACAATCGCATTGATTTTATAGGAGGCATTCGCGGAACTAAGGAACTAGAGAGACGAGTGTCACAGGATTTAGCCGTAGCCTTTACCATGTATCCAACATCTATTCAAGAACTCTTTGAAGTGTCGGATGCTGGTAAACTTATGCCTCCTAAATCCACCTGGTTTGAGCCAAAGCTAAGAAGCGGATTATTTATTCATAATATTTAGTATTAGCCATGACAATTGTCCAAGACTATGGTAAAATATCCTCGAATAAACAGATTAGTCCATACTATATAGAGACTTTCTCAAGCTTGCTTGAAGAAAGTCTATGGATAGGATGGATAAGTGTAACGTGAGCGAAAATGCGCAGCATTTGAGCTCCTAATCTGCTTATTAATATAACTCTTTGATGAAAGGAAGGATTTGTTGATGGCGAATTTACGAGGAACTAAGACACTTGAAAACCTAATGAAGTCTTTTGCTGGAGAGGCTCAGGCTAGACTCAGATACACCTACTTTGCTTCAGTTGCTGGCAAGGAAGGCTATAAGCAGATTCAGAATATATTTTTAGAGACTGCAGAGAATGAGAAAGAACACGCTAAGGTATTCATGAAGCATGCATTAAAGTATCTCGATGGTGAGAATCCAGCACCTGTTGACATTAATGCAACATATCCATTTGCATATGGAGATACAAAAGCTAATCTTAAATCTGCAGCTGATGGTGAGCATGAAGAAGCTGAAATTGATTATCCTGCATTTGCTAAAACTGCTAAAGAGGAAGGTTTTGAAGATATCGCTGAAAGCTTCTTAAACATTGCTAAAGTAGAAGCACATCATGAGGCTAGATATCGTAAGCTTCTTGAGAATATTGAGAATGGTACTGTGTTTAAGAAAGATGGTAAGGTATTCTGGAAATGTTTAAACTGCGGATATATTCATGAGGGTGATGAAGCCCCAGAATTATGCCCAGCTTGTAATCATTCTAGAGCATATTTCCAATTGCTTGATGATTGCTACTAGAAGATAGAAATTTCTAGATAATATTAATACTAATAAGTATTATACTAGAACCTATAGTAGACTAACGGACTCGTTACTTGCTATAGGTTCTATTAATATAGTAACAGTGTTTATTTATCCTGAATTTGCAGATTATGAACTTATTACAGTAGTACCTATCGGAAAAATTCATGAGTTTTATTGAAACAAGTCTGATAAAATCCTTGATTTTTATGGACCAATCTGCTTATTCGTGAATAATTTCACTTTTCTCTATTGAGATATTGTGTTAGAATATAGAGAAATGAGTACAAGGGAGAATGACAAATGAGTGGTTTTTTTAATCTAGAGAATGGTTTTTTTACAACACTAAGTAAATTGACTGATATAATTATATTAAGTGTAATCTGGTTTTTTATTTGCATACCAATAATTACAATCGGGCCAGCTACAACAGCTCTTTATTATACAACAGTAAAAGCTATTCGTAGAGAAAGAGGATATTTATTTAGGGAATTCTTCAAATCCTTCAAACAGAACTTTAAGAGGGGAGCAATCTCTGGGGTTATTATGACTATAATTGCTTTATTTTTAGGATTTGATATATTATGGGCTTGGATGAACACCAGTGCAATAGAGAACGGCTCCATATTATTAGGTATATTTATAGCTCTTTCAGTTATGTTTATCTGTTTTTCAATTTATGTATTTCCTATCTTATCTAGATTTGAGATGACAATAAAGCAGTTGTTTAAGGCAGCATTATTTATGTCGGTGAGACATCTCCCTTCCACAGTTGTGATGTTTGCAATTATTGCTATCTGTGCTATAGGAATTTTCTTTATGCCGATTTTGATTTTTATTATTCCAGCAGGAGCGACATTAATAATTTCCTTACTGATGGAAAGAATATTTAAAAAATACATGCCAGAATCACAAGGGGCCGGAGAGGAAACCGGTATTGATGAGTGGTATTTAGAATAATCTTTCGGAAAGGCAAGGTTATAATATGGAAGAAAAGCTAACAGATATTTTTGCAATTGATGTATTTAATGATGCAAAAATGGCAGAGAGATTGCCAAAGAAAACATATGCGGCTCTTAAGAAAACCATTGAAAATGGTGAGGACTTAGATTCAGGCGTTGCAGAAATAGTTGCCAATGCCATGAAGGACTGGGCAATTGATAGAGGAGCTACCCACTATACCCATTGGTTCCAGCCTATGACAGGAATTACCGCTGAGAAGCATGATTCCTTTATAAGCCCTACCAGTGATGGTAAGATTATTATGGAGTTCTCTGGTAAGGAGTTAGTAAAGGGGGAGCCAGATGCTTCTTCATTCCCCTCAGGAGGATTAAGAGCAACCTTTGAGGCAAGAGGATATACTGCATGGGATTGTACTTCCCCAGCTTTTTTAAGAGAGACTTCAGCCGGTGTTACCTTATGTATTCCTACTGCCTTTTGTTCATATACAGGAGAGGCCCTGGATATGAAGACCCCTCTACTTAGATCTATGGAAGCCATTAGTAAACAGGCTGTTAGAATATGCAGGTTATTTGGTAATGAGGACGTGAATAAGGTTACTACCTCTGTTGGTCCTGAGCAGGAATATTTCTTAGTAGATAAAGCTAAGTATCTTAAGAGAGATGACTTGATCTTTACTGGAAGGACCTTGTTTGGCGCTATGCCTCCAAAGGGTCAGGAAATGGACGATCATTATTATGGAAGTCTTACTGAAAGAGTGGCGTCCTTTATGGGTGAGCTAAACACTGAGCTTTGGAAGATGGGAGTTGCTGCGAAGACCCAGCACAATGAAGCTGCTCCAGCTCAGCATGAGCTAGCCCCAATATTCACAACTGGTAATATAGCGACGGACCATAACCAACTAATTATGGAATGTATGAAGAAGGTTGCTAATCGTCACGGTCTAGCTTGCCTCCTTCATGAGAAACCATTTGCAGGTGTTAATGGCTCTGGAAAGCATAATAACTGGTCACTTCTAACTAATACAGGTAAGAATCTTTTGGAACCAGGTAAGACACCTCATGAAAATATTCAGTTTCTTTTATTTTTTGCAGCTGTTTTGCAGGCGGTTGATGAACATCCTGAGCTTCTTCGTATATCGGCCAGTAATCCTGGTAATGATCATCGATTAGGTGGGAATGAAGCCCCTCCTGCTATAATATCCGTATATGTAGGTTCCCAACTAGAGGACGTTCTTAATCAATTAATTGAGACTGGTGAAGCTAGAAGCTGTAAAGATGGTGGTAGATTTAATGTAGGTGTACATACCATTCCAGAATTTAAAAAGGATGCAGCTGATCGTAATCGTACATCACCATTTGCATTTACAGGTAATAAGTTTGAATTCCGTATGGTAGCATCATCTATGTCAGTAGCTATGACTAATACAGTCCTCAATACTATAGTTGCAGATGTACTTAAGGATATGGCAGATGAGCTAGAAAGTGCTGATAACTTTGACCTAGCTGTCCATGATTTAATTAAAAAGTCCTGTACAGATCATAATCGTATTGTATTTAATGGTAATGGTTATTCTGAGGAATGGGTGAAGGAGGCTAATAAGAGAGGTCTACCTAATATTAGAACTATGGTGGATGCTATTCCAGCTCTGACAACGGACAAGACCATTGAGCTGTTTGGTAAGCACCATGTATTTAATTCCAATGAACTTCATTCTAGATCTGAGGTTTTATATGAAAGCTATTCAAAGACAATTAATATTGAAGCCAGAACTATGATATATATGACTAACCAGCAGTATATACCTGCTGTAATCAAGTATACCAGATGTTTGGCTGACTCTATTAATTCCATAAAGCAAGCTCTACCAGATGCTAATGTTGAGGTTCAAAAGGAATTATTACAGGAAACCTTGAACTTCTTATCTCAAGCAGAGTTAGCTAATAAAGAACTATTAATTCAAGTAAGTGTAGCAGTATCAAAGAAGGATGGTGTTGAAAGAGCAACCTACTTCAAAGACATGGTCATACCAGCCATGAACAACTTACGAGTTATAATAGATTCCCTAGAACTAATCGTAGACAAAGAACTATGGCCAGTTCCGACTTATGGGGAGTTGCTGTTCGAAATCTAACAGAAGCAGCTGGTGCAAGTACTTTGTTGATTGCATTTTTACGTTTATATAAGCAATGAAAAAACATATTTCAGGCGCAACACGTTCTCACTTGATTTAAGTACGTAGCGGTACGTAAGAACACAAAATACGTGTTCTAAGTACCGACGACTTAAAACAGTTGCGCCTCGAGATATGTTTTTTATTACTTAAGATATACTTCTTGTATGCAAATCAACAAAGTGCTTTTGTAGCTTAGCTTCAATAATATTTCCCAAGAGTTAAAAACCAGGGATATAAACATACTAACCATAAGTCTATGTTCTTGGTTTTCTTATTACCTATATTGGTTACAATTTTGCCTACATAAAGTCTAAAGTAAGGACCAGGGTGAAAATGATTCCCATGGTGAGTATTTGCATTCGTCGGTACTTAGAACACGTTCTATGTGTTCTTACGTATCCGCTACGAATGGAACTAAGCGAGAGCGTCTCACAATGGGAACATTTCTCTCCCCAGGTCCTTTTCGTTACATTAATGGGCAGAATTGTAACCTCACAACTTAATATTTATACAAATATATTGACATATAGTCTCAAATGGTTTATTATTTTGATTGTCAAACTATTTGTATTGCAAAGCAATTACTATGAAGGAGTGAATTACTTGAAAGAGAAAATGAAGGATATTAATAACATGCTGGTAGAAATATACGATGATATTAATCGTATAGAAGAATATTCAATTAAGCATGGTGCCTTCAGCGACATATCTATAACAGAAATCCACACAATTGAAGCGGTGGGTATGTATGGTTCAAGGACCATGTCAGAAATTGCCCAGACCTTAGAGATAACCATGGGTACTTTGACTACAGCAGTTGATAAACTAGTCAAAAAAGGATACATGGAACGTAGTCGTAGCAATGCTGATCGAAGAATTGTCAATGTCAGCCTGACTAAAAGAGGGAAGCTAGCCTATCGTATTCATGAAAAATTCCATATGGATATGGTTCACGCTATTATTGATGCATTTACCCCTGAAGAGGAGGAAATCCTACTCACGGGACTAAGAAAGCTTAATGATCATCTAAAGGATATCTATATATTAGGGAAAAATGAAAATAGTTAGTATATACGTTCTTGCTATAGGAGGGCCTAAATAATGAGACGAACAGTTATCATAGGAACTGGAAGCTATGCACCAGATAATATTATCAGCAATGATGATATAGCAAAACTAGTTGATACTAGCGATGAATGGATAAGTTCACGAACAGGAATTAAAGAAAGAAGAATATCTTCGAAGGATACAACAACTGACATGGCATATGAGGCTGCTAAAGCAGCTATAAAGAATGCTGATATTAACCCTGAAGACATTGATTTGATCATATGTGCAACGATTACACCGGATTACTTTATGCCTTCAGCTGCATGTATGGTACAGGGAAGACTGAAGGTAGATGGGGCAGCAGCTTTTGATCTCAATGCTGCTTGTACAGGCTTTGTATATGCCCTTGTTACTGCCTCACAATTTATTGAGACAGGTATGTATAATAAGGCTCTTGTAATAGGAGTAGATGCTATATCTAAGATATTGGACTGGGAGGATAGATCCACCTGCGTACTCTTTGGTGATGGAGCAGGGGCAGTAGTCCTGTCAGCCAGTGAAGCTGGGGATAATAAAGGAATCATTACGTCCATACTATCTAGTGATGGATCAAAGCACTCCATTTTACAATGTGAGGCATTGCCTATATCTAATCCTTATGTTGTGCCTGCTGCCCAAAGTATGCAGGATATGGGATTTAATAAGAAATCATCAGTTATAAGGATGGAAGGACAGGAAGTGTTTAAATATGCAGTCCGCAATGTCTCAGCACTGATTAAAGAAGCTATACTTAGGGCAGACTTAAGGGCTGAGGATATATCATGTATTATATCTCACCAGGCTAACAGTAGGATAATAGAGGCAGTTGCAAAGAACTGCAATATACCTAGCTCTAAGTTTTTCATGAATTTGGATCGCTATGGTAATACATCATCTGCATCTATAGGGATAGCCCTTGATGAAGCATCAAGAGCAGGTAGCCTAAGTAAGGGTGACAAGGTTATACTTGTAGGTTTTGGTGGAGGTATGACCAGCGGAGCAGTTGTACTGGACTGGAGTTAAAAGTAATAGCCGGCTATATCAGCCCAAGAAAGAAACTTATTTATATAAAGCTAATTATTTAGAAATTGATAAAACAATTATAGTAGGTTAGCTATCAAGAAAGGATGGAAACAACATGGATTTTAACAAAGTAAAAGAGGTAGTAGCAGAGCAACTAGGAGTAGAAAAAGAGGAGCTTACAGAAGCAACTTCCCTGAAAAATGATTTGAATGCAGATTCACTTGATCTTTTCCAGGTCATTATGGCTCTTGAGGAGGAATTTGGTATTGAGATCCCAACAGAAGACGTAGAGGGAATCGATACTATTGGAGATATCCAAAAATATCTTGAGAAAAGAAACAACTAATTGCTATTTCAAGAGCTAGAAGTCAGTAATTAATCATACTTCTCCTATTAGAACTAGAATAATTACTGACTTTTGACATCTAATATTAGCTTACTATATATGGAGGATTTAGATTATATGAAATCACGTATATGTGAATTACTAGATATAGAATACCCGATATTTCAGGGAGCTATGGCAAGGATTTCTGATTCTTCCCTAGCAAGTGCAGTCTCGATGGCAGGGGGACTTGGAATTATTGCCAGTGGAACTGCTCCAACTGATTATGTCAGGGAAGAAGTTAGAAAAACAAAGGAATTAACAGATAAACCTTTTGCTGTGAATATAATGCTACTTAGCCCCTATTCTGAAGAAATAGCCCACATGGTTTGTGAAGAGGGAGTTAAAGTTGTTACAACTGGAGCAGGCACCCCTTCTAGATATATACCTATGTGGAAGGAACATGGGATCAGGATTATACCAGTGGTTCCTTCTGTTGCAATAGCAAAGAAAATGGTTCGTGGTGGGGCAGATGCTGTTGTTGCTGAGGGTACAGAAGCTGGGGGACATATTGGTGAGCTTACAACAATGGCCTTAGTTCCTCAAATAGTAGATGCCGTTGATGTTCCTGTTATTGCAGCTGGAGGTATAGCAGATGGGCGAGGTCTTGCAGCAGCATTCATGTTAGGAGCTGAAGGAGTACAGGTAGGTACAAGGTTTTTAACTGCCACTGAATGTAATATACATCCTAACTACAAACAGAAAATTATTAATGCCAAGGATATAGATACTATTGTGACGGGTCGAAGCACTGGTCATCCCGTAAGGATAATGAAGAATAAGCTTGCAAGGGAATATGTAAAGCTTGAAGCTAATAAAGCCTCCCTAGAGGAATTAGAGAAGCTAGGAGTTGGAGCTCTTGCCCGTGCTGTGGTTGATGGAGATATGGATTATGGTAGCGTTATGGCAGGACAGATTGCAGCCCTTGTTAAAAAGGAGCAAAGCTGTAAGGAGATAATCGAGGAAATGTTTGCTGAGGCTGATAAGCTTCTAGCAAGCTTTTAGAAAGGCATGGTTATTAGTATGAAGGATAAGACAGCATTTTTGTTCGCAGGACAGGGAGCTCAGTATGTAGGTATGGGTAAGGAGCTATATGATAATTTTACTATAGCTAAGAAAACATTTGATGAAGCTAGTGATAGCCTTAACATGGATATGGCTAAATTGGTATTTGATGGTGAGAAGGGTATATTGGACCTAACAGAAAATACCCAGCCAGCTATAGTTACAATGTCAATAGCAGCTTATAGTGTATTATCACAACATGATATTATCCCAGATCTAATGGCAGGATTAAGTCTTGGTGAATATAGCGCCCTTACTGCTAGTGGAGCATTAACATTATCACAGGCAGCTCCTCTAGTACAAAAAAGAGGTAGGTATATGCAGGAAGCAGTTCCTAAGGGGCTGGGGAAAATGACAGCAATACTGGGACTATCTGAAGAAAAGTTAGTAAAAGCCTGCCAAGAAGGAAGTAAATATGGAATAGTTGAAGCAGCCAATTTTAATTGTCCTGGACAGATTGTTATTGGTGGAGAAATAGAAGCGGTGGAGGAGACTAAAAAGCTTTGTGTAGAGGCTGGAGCTTTAAAGGCGGTTGACCTTCCAGTTAGTGCACCTTTTCACACTTCCATGTTGAAACCTGCTGCAGAAAAACTTAAGGCTGAGCTTGACAAGATTGTTCTGTCATCTATGGTAACCCCTGTTATAAGCAATGTTCATGGGGATTATATAGGAAGCTTGGATGAGGTTAAAGATTTATTATATAGACAGGTAATGAGCAGTGTTCTCTGGGAGCAGACCATCAGAAGAATGATTGCTGATGGAATTAAAAATTTTGTGGAGATTGGTCCTGGTAGGACATTATCAGGGTTTGTAAGGAAAATAGACCGTAAGCTAGGCATATATAATGTGGAGGATCTAGCTTCATTAGAAGCTACAGTATCTGCATTAAGATAAAACGATAGGTAATAGGGACATTCTGTAGTAATTCTAATATATATGATTAATAGTCAATTCTTCTGCTCCAACCCTTTGCTTAGCTTAGGCTCCAGAATTACTATTAATCGTATATGTGCATTAACTTTCTTGTGTACCTCTTACCTAATAAAGTTGTGTTAATGGAAAGGGATAGTGTTATGCTTAATGGAAAAGTGGCTCTGGTAACAGGAGCAGCTAGAGGAATTGGTAGAGCAGTTGTGCTGGAACTAATTCGTGCAGGTGCAAAGGTAGTAATAAATTATAGAAGCAGTTTTGCTCAAGTTGAAGGATTGTTGGCTGAGATTAAAGAGGCTGGTGGAGAAGCAATTGCAATTTGTGGAGATATCAGTAGGGAAGAAGATGCCAAGAACCTTGTTAGTACAACTGTTAAAGAATTTGGTCGTCTAGATATCTTAGTAAACAATGCTGGTATTACCAAGGATAACCTACTTATTAGAATTTCTGAAGAAGACTTTGATAAAGTAATAAGTACTAATTTAAAGGGAACATTTTTCTGCATAAAGCACACAGCTGCAGTTATGTTGAAGCAAAGAAGTGGAAAGATTATTAATCTGTCATCAATTGTGGGAGTTACAGGCAATATAGGGCAGGCTAACTATGCAGCTTCTAAGGCAGGGGTTATAGGTCTTACTAAGTCAGCTGCAAGAGAATTAGCCGGCAGAGGAATCAATGTCAATGCGGTGGCTCCTGGGTTTATTGAAACAGATATGACTGATAGCCTTCCAGATAAGGTGAAAGAAGCAAGCATTGCCAATATTCCATTAAAAAGATTTGGCTCAGCCCAAGAGGTAGCAAGTGTTGTATGTTTTCTTGCTTCTGAAGCCGCCAACTATATTACAGGACAGGTAATACAGGTAGACGGTGGAATGGTAATGTAGGGTAAAGGAGGATTTGTTTATGAATCGCAGAGTTGTTGTAACAGGGATGGGAGCAATTACTCCTATTGGTAATAATGTAGAAGAATTTTTTACTGCCGTAAAGGCTGGGACTTGTGGCATAGACTTCATAAGTTCATTTCCAACAGATGAATATGCAGTTAAATTAGCTGCAGAGGTAAAGAACTTTAATCCTAAGGAATATATGGATTTTAAAGAAGCTAAGAGAATGGAGCGTTTTTCACAATTCGCTATAGTAGCAGCTAAAGAAGCAATTGAAGATTCCAATATTGATCTTGATAAGGTGGATAAAGAGAGATTCGGCGTTATAGTAGGCTCTGGTATAGGTGGAATTGAAAGCATTGAAAAAGAAGAACAAAAGCTATTGGATAAAGGACCTAGGAGAATTAATCCTTTGTTTATACCTATGATTATAACCAACATGGCAGCAGGGAATGTTGCTATTAAGTTTGGGGCTAAGGGAGTATGTACTAATGTTGTAACTGCTTGTGCGACAGGAAGTCACAGTATTGGTGAAGCATATAGAAGTATTAAGCATGGCTACTCTGATCTAATACTTGCAGGGGGTACAGAAGGATCAATTACTCCTCTTGCAGTAGCAGGCTTTAGCTCCTTAACAGCATTATCTACTAGCACAGATAAGAACAGGGCTTCTATTCCATTTGATAAGGATAGAGATGGATTTGTAATGGGTGAAGGTGCAGGTATCCTTCTTCTTGAGGATTATGACCACGCTATAACCCGTGGTGCTAAGATATATGCAGAAGTGGTTGGATACGGGGCTACCTGTGATGCATACCATATTACTTCTCCATCTCCAGATGGCCAAGGGGCTGCGAGAGCTATGAAACTAGCTATGGAAGAGGCAGGTATTACACCGGCAGAGCTTTCATATATCAATGCCCATGGAACTAGTACTCCTTTAAATGATAAGTTTGAGACTGAATCTGTTAAGAGGGCAATGGGAGAGAAGGCTTATAGTATACCTATAAGCTCTACAAAATCAATGATAGGGCATTTGTTAGGTGCAGCAGGAGCTGTAGAAGCAATTGTATGTGTAAAAGCAATTACTGATGGATTTATCCCTGCAACTATTGGATTAAATACACAGGATGAAGAATGTGACTTAGATTATGTTCCTGGGGTTGGAAGAGAAGTTGCTAATCTTTCCTACACAATGTCTAATTCCTTGGGATTTGGTGGCCACAATGCCACTCTCATTTTTAAGAACTTGGAGGTATAGTAGTGGAATATAAGAAAATTCTTGAACTTATGCATGAGATGAATCAGACCGATTTGACAAAGATTGAGATTGAAAAAGAGGGCTTTAGGATTTGTCTTGAAAAGAATAATGGAAATATAACTACAATTCAGCAAGGAAATCCGGGATATACTATTGGACAGAATAATACATGTGAGAATAAAGCTACAAGAGAGAATAGTCTTGAGAATGGGGGCCTTGGAGAGTTCCAGATAGAGGAGGTTCAAGGGGAAAGGGTAATATCACCTATGGTAGGAACCTTTTATGCATCCCCTGCACCTGATAAGCCACCTTATGTAAAGGTTGGAGATAAGGTTAAGAAAGGTCAGACCCTTTGTATAATTGAGGCTATGAAATTGATGAATGAGATCGAAAGTGATTTTGATGGAGAGGTTGTAAAGATACTAGTGTCTAATGAGCAGATGGTTGAATTTGGCCAGCCTCTATTCATCATAAGATAATGATGAAAGGTATGGTTATTTGAATGTTAAATATTGAAGAAATAAAAAAAATAATACCCCATAGAGCCCCTATGCTTTTAATTGATCGTATTGATGAGCTTGAGCCTGGAGTTAGGGCAGTAGGAAGAAAATGTGTATCAATGAATGAACCTTTTTTTGCAGGACATTTTCCAGATAAGCCTGTAATGCCTGGAGTTCTAATACTGGAGGCGATGGCTCAAACAGGAGCAGTGGCTATGCTAAGCCTAAAGGAGTATGCCGGAAAGATCATGTACTTTGGTGGAATGGATAAGGTTAAGTTTAGAAGACAGGTTGTTCCTGGAGATGTACTTCGCCTTGAAGTTGAGATTATCAAGAATAAGGGTGGCTTTGGAGTGGGCAATGGTGCAGTATATGTTGATGATGATATTGCAGCTTCAGCAGTTATTACATTTGCCATACAATAATTATGAAATAAATCCTACCACTTTTCAGGAGGTAGTGTGATGAAAGGCAGGGTGGTTGCGATGTTTAATAAAATATTAATCGCTAATCGGGGTGAGATAGCGGTCCGAATAATTCGTACTTGCAGAGAGATGGGTATTGAGACTGTAGCAGTATATTCTGAGGCGGATAAGGAAGCTCTGCATGTAATGCTTGCTGATCAAGCAGTATGTATAGGGACTGCTAAGTCCAAGGATAGTTACCTTAATATTCAAAATATCATTACTGCAACAGTACTAACTGGAGCAACAGCAATACATCCCGGCTTTGGTTTTCTATCGGAGAATAGTTCATTTGCAAGGATGTGCGAAGATTGTAATATAACATTTATCGGCCCTAAGGCTGATACAATTGATCTGTTAGGTAATAAATCTACTGCTAGGGAGACTATGAAAAAAGCCGGTGTACCTGTAATACCAGGTTCTGACGGTAATGTAGCTAGTGCCCTGGATGCAATGACCATAGCAGAGAAGATTGGGTATCCTGTTATGATTAAGGCTTGCTCAGGTGGTGGTGGCAAGGGAATGAGGGCGGTATATAGGCCAGAGGATATGGAGAAGGCCTTTAATTCTGCTAAGGCTGAGGCTAAGGCAGGCTTTGGTGATGATACACTTTATATGGAGAAGTTAATTATAAATCCTAAGCATATTGAGTTTCAGATACTAGCGGATGCCCTGGGTAATGTGGTTCATCTAGGAGAGAGGGATTGTTCTGTTCAAAGAAGAAATCAGAAGCTTATGGAGGAGTCCCCATCTCCTGTTATGACAGAGGAGCTTAGAAAGAAGATGGGTAATGCAGCAGTTAAGGCGGCTAAAGCCTCCGGCTATTGTAATGCTGGTACTATCGAATTCTTACTTGATAGTGATGGTAATTATTACTTTATGGAAATGAATACAAGAATTCAGGTTGAGCATCCAATTACAGAGATGGTCACAGGAATTGATATGGTTAGTCAGCAAATAAAGATTGCAGCGGGAGAGGAATTGTCATATCGTCAAGAGGATATAAAGTTTCAAGGCCATGCTATAGAATGTCGTATTAATGCTGAGGACCCTAAGAGGGGCTTCATCCCAAGCCCTGGAAGGGTGGATAATCTTCTACTACCTGGTGGCTATGGTATCAGGGTGGACAGCGCCATATATCCTGGATATACAATTCCGCCGCACTATGATTCCATGTTAGCTAAGATCATTGCATACGGAAGCTCTAGAGAAGAAGCCCTTAGGCGTATGAGAAGAGCTTTGGTGGAAATGGTTATTGATGGCATAAATACCAATGCTGAATTTCAGTATGAGCTCTTGGAGCAAAGTGAGGTTATAAGTGGAACCTATAATACAGGCTTGATAGAAGGAATGATGTAATATGAACTTTAATCCATTTAGGGCGAAAAAATATGCTGTTTCTAACATATATCGTGCTAGACCACAGGAAATACAGGGACCTTCTAAGGAGATTCCGGAGGAAGAAAAGCCCAATGTACCCCAAGGGATTATGACCAAATGTCCTAATTGCTATATGATGATCTATACTAAGAATCTGGACTCTAATTATAATACTTGCAAGGACTGTGGTTATCATTTTAGGATATCTGCTAAGGATAGATTAGAGATGCTACTGGATAAGGATACATTTCAAGAGTATGACAAAGAAATGGTCACCAAGGATCCCCTAGATTTTCCTGATTACGGGTTGAAGCTTGATAAAGCTAGAGAGAAGACTGGCCTATATGACGGAGTAATAGTAGGGAAGGGTAGGATCGCCGGTTTAGAGCTTATGATTGCTGTTATGGAGCCGGAGTTTTTCATGGGAAGTATGGGTACTGTAATTGGTGAAAAGCTGACTAGATTACTGGAGGAGGCCACTAAGGAAGGTCTACCAGTCGTAGTATTTACTGCATCTGGTGGAGCTAGAATGCAGGAGGGTATTATGTCTCTTATGCAGATGGCTAAGGTTAGTGGGGCAGTGGCAAGGCATAAGGAGGCAGGATTACTATATCTGACCGTACTAACTGATCCAACAACTGGTGGAGTTACCGCTAGTTTTGCTATGCTGGGTGATATAATACTTGCAGAGCCTGGAGCCCTGATAGGATTTGCCGGACCAAGGGTTATTGAACAAACTATAGGACAGAAGCTACCAGAAGGCTTTCAGAGATCGGAATTTCTTCTGGAGCACGGCTTTATAGATAAGATTGTGACAAGGGAAGATCTAAGAGATACCTTGACTAAGATACTAAAATTACATGATGTAGGGATCAAAAGCTAATTATAATAATGACTTTGCTAATTTGCATATTTAATAAGCTTATGTAATATGAAAAAGTATTTCATTCGCAACACGCTCTCGCTTGGTTTTAGTCGTAATGTGTACATAGGGTCTATAAGACAGACCCGAACACATAGTACGTGTTCTAAGTACCAACGACTAAAAAACAGTTGCTCATTGAAATATTTTTCATATTACTAAGGTTTTCTATATTAGTGCAAATTAACAAAGGTTATTTCTTTCAAGGCTTTTGATCCCAGCATCATATATCTGGTTTGGGAAGGAGGTCAGTGTGAAAGATAAATCTTTCACACGCAACTTTCAACTTTGTGCCTATGGCCCAAAGTTTGTAGGTTTTGAAGAAAGGTATGGAGAATGATATGAAGGTTACACCATGGGAGAAGGTTAAGCTGGCTCGAATGTCTGTAAGACCTACGGGTCTTGATTATATAGAAGGTTTATTGGATGACTTTATAGAATTACATGGGGATAGATATTATGGAGACGATCCTGCTATAGTAGGTGGTATTGCTTCTTTTAATGGAATACCTATCACAGTTATTGCCCAACAAAAAGGTAGGAATACCAAAGAGAATATAAGAAGGAACTTTTCCATGCCTCATCCAGAGGGCTATCGTAAGGCCCTAAGGCTTATGAAGCAGGCTGAGAAGTTTCACCGCCCTATTATCTGTTTTATAGACACCCCTGGAGCATTCTGTGGTATCGGTGCAGAAGAAAGGGGGCAAGGAGAAGCTATCGCCACTAATCTAGCTGATATGATGGTTCTTAAGACTCCTATCATATCCATAGTGATATCAGAAGGTGGAAGTGGTGGAGCCCTAGCACTTGGTGTAGCTGACAGGGTATATATGCTGGAGAACTCCATATATTCCATCCTATCTCCTGAAGGCTTTGCCAGTATATTGTATAAGGATTCCTCTAAAGCAGAAAAGGCAGCCAACGATATGAAGCTTACTGCTAATGACTTATTGGAATTGGGTGTAATTGATGGAATAATTCCTGAACCAGCTGGAGGAGCTCATAATAATCCTATGGAGATAATTGATAGGGTTAGGAGCATAATAGAGAAAGATATTAAAGAGCTTATAGGACTTCCTGAGGAGGAGCTTCTAATAAAGCGTTATGAGAAGTTTAGAATGATGTAATATGACAAGAGAGTTGGTAAACCAATTCTCTTGTCATAAAAAAAGCAAGAAACTGAAAGTAAATACTTAGTTTCTTGCTTTTTATATAAATGGTCTTATTCTTCTATTACATCCTCTTCTACGTTAATCTTCATGACCTGTCTTTTTCTAGCCATTTCATCACTATCAAGATATTCATCATAGGTTGTAATCTTATCAATAAGTCCACCGTTAACAATTTCCATAATACGATTAGCTGTGGTTTGAACAAATTGGTGATCCTGGGAGGTGAATAGAGCAACCCCTGGGAATTTGATAAGTCCGTTATTAAGTGAAGTGATGGATTCCATGTCAAGATGGTTTGTTGGTTCATCAAGTATTAGAACATTGGCTCCTGCAATCATCATCTTTGAAAGCATTACACGAACTCTTTCACCACCAGATAATACATTAACCTTCTTTGAGCCTTCTTCTCCGGCAAATAGCATTCTACCCATGAAGCCACGAACATAGGTAACATCCTTTTCTGGTGAGAAGGGCATCAAGAAGTCTGTGATTGTTTCCTCTCCAGCAAAGAGCTTGGTGTTATCCTTAGGGAAGTAAGACACATTAGTGGTGATTCCCCATTTATAAGTACCTTCATCTGGCTCTAGCTCTCCAGCAAGTATCTGGAATAAGGTGGTTGTCGCTATTGTATCTGGACCAACGAATGCTATCTTATCATCATGGCCAACTATAAATGATATATTATCTAGAACCTTTACACCATCTATGGTCTTTGAAATACCTTCAACGGTTAGAACCTCATTACCAATCTCACGACTTGGTCTAAAGTCGATATAAGGGTACTTACGACTAGAAGGACGAATATCATCAAGCTCTATCTTCTCAAGAGCTCTTTTTCTTGAGGTTGCCTGCTTAGATTTAGATGCATTAGCAGAGAACCTTTGAATAAACTCTTGAAGCTCTTTAATCTTTTCTTCCTTCTTCTTATTGGCATCCTTCATCTGTTTAACCATAAGCTGACTAGATTCATACCAGAAATCATAGTTACCAGCATATAGCTGTATCTTGCTGTAATCAATGTCTGCTATATGAGTACAAACCTTATTTAAGAAATATCGGTCATGGGACACAACAATTACTGTATTTTCAAAGTTAATTAAGAACTCCTCTAACCAACGGATAGCATCTAAGTCAAGGTGGTTAGTAGGCTCGTCAAGTAATAGGATATCTGGATCACCAAATAAAGCTTGGGCCAGAAGAACCTTTACCTTTTCTCCACCACTTAATTCACTCATTTTTTTATAGTGAAGCTCTGTATCAATTCCTAAGCCATTAAGAAGAGTAGCTGCATTAGCCTCAGCTTCCCAACCATCCATAGAAGCGAATTCACCCTCTAATTCACTAGCACGAATACCGTCCTCTTCAGTGAAGTCTTCCTTGGCATAGATTTCTTCTTTTTCTTTCATAATTTCATATAAACGTTTATTACCCATTATTACAGTATCAAGTACCTGGTACTCATCATATTTAAAATGATCCTGCTGTAAGAAGGACAATCTCTGTCCTGGTGTTATAAAGATATCTCCATTTGTAGGTTCAATCTGTCCATTTAATATTTTTAAAAAGGTGGACTTGCCAGCACCGTTAGCACCAATTAATCCATAGCAGTTGCCTTCGGTGAATTTGATATTAACATCCTCAAACAAGGCCCTCTTTCCTAGTCTTAAGGTAATATTATTAGCCTGTATCATATAAACAAACAATCCTTTCTTTATTATCATATATATATTTATCGATCAGCAACTCAAATGCTAGTCATTTTCCATGTATCTGCTTGCAGATACCTTGCTGGTATGGACTTATCCAAAAAGTCTATGACCTTTATTTAAATAAGCTTGATAAATGTCCTATGTTTTTTGCCTAATCAACCTATCATGAATATTGTATCGTAAAATCTCAAATTTGCAAGGAAATTTTGTAATGATTCTGCTTTGTATAATCTATAGTAGAGAAGCAGGGAGAAATGATTTCATGGTGAGTATTTCCGTTGGTTTGTACTTGGTTTATTTGAAGAATATCAAAAATATCAAAAGATTAGTATTTAATTGACTTTATTTACCGACTTAGTATAGAATTAACTTATTATGAAAGGTGGTGTTCTATGGCAATTAATAAAGCAATGAAAATGGCACTAAAAGCCCTATCATACCCAGATATTGATATAAAAAAAACTTATAAAATAAAAAGACAGATTAATACAATTGCAAATCCATATATTAAGCCACTATATAAGATGTGGGATCATGTAATTCCTGGTATAGAGCATGAAATACCAGTAAGGATATTTGCCCCTGCTAATGGAGTAAGACCGGAAGGTATTTTGATTTTTTTTCATGGTGGTGGATTCGTTGTAGGTAATATAGATAGTTATACTAAAGTATGTGCTAATATGGCAGAGCAAACCAAGCACTTGGTAGTGTCGGTGGACTATCGTCTAGCACCGGAATATCCATTTCCCGCGGCTCTTAACGACTGTTATGCTGTAACCAGGGAGATATTTATGGATGCTACTATTTTTAATATTCCCCTTGAGAATATAACCTTAATCGGTGATAGCGCAGGAGGTAATCTTGCAGCATCAGTTTCCTTAATGGCAAAAAATTGTGGTGAGTTTCTGCCTAAAAAGCAGATATTATTATATCCCTCCACTTGGAATGACCATAGGGAGACAACCCCATTTGATTCAGTTAGAGAATTTGGAACAGACTACCTATTAACTTCTAATAGAATAAATGATTACCTGGATTTATACCAAAGCTGTGATGATGACAGGAATAATCCATATTTTGCCCCCTTATTATCTGAAGATTTATCAAATCAACCAAAGACCTTAATAATTACAGCAGGTTATGATCCATTAAGGGATGAGGGAGAAGCTTACGGAAAGAAACTGTATAAGTTCGGGAATGATGTGAAGGTATATAGAATGAAGGACGCTTTACACGGATTTATATCATTACCTAAACGTTTTGTA
Organism: Clostridiales bacterium; assembly: GCA_012839235.1. Classification (GTDB taxonomy): domain Bacteria; phylum Bacillota; class Clostridia; order Lachnospirales; family Lachnospiraceae; genus Mobilitalea. Next base: position 7,190 of record DUNS01000104.1, on the reverse strand, counting down.
CATGTCAAGCGGGCTTATGAATTGATTAATCAATTTTTGGAATGAATATTAATGGGAGATTACAAAGAATGTAATAACCAATAAGGAATATAGATTGAATAATAGATTTATTTATTTTGTAACATTAGGTAATATGAAGATTAGAGATATTCATGTAAAAAGTTTATATGTTAGTGTGAATGAAGTTCATACAGAAGAAAGGCAAGGATACTAATATGACAAGAAAACGGCCGGTTCAGTGGACAAAACTTGATAATGCCGCCAAGATATTTCCTCCTAATACAAATGAAAAGGACACGAAGGTCTTTCGCTTTATCTGTGAATTGAATGAGGAAGTTGATAAGGATGTTCTAGAGGAGGCCCTTAATAAAACAATGACTTTGTTTCCTATATATCATTCTGTATTGAGAAAGGGAGTCTTCTGGTACTATTTGGAAAGTTCGGATATTAAACCTGAGGTTCGGGAGGAATATAAACCTCCTTGTAGTACATTATACGTTCCTAATAAGAAGAATCTTCTATTTGAAGTTACCTATTATAAGAAAAGGATTAACCTTGAGGTATATCATGTTATAGCTGATGGTACTGGTGCTTTGGCCTTTTTTAAGACCCTGCTACATTATTACATTACCATAAAACACAGTGAAGATTTTAAGGATGTGATGCCGACTCTTGAATATGATGCCTCATTTTCACAGAAGATGGATGATAGCTTTTTGAAGCACTATACTGGAGAAAAGGTTTTACGAATGGTTAAGGTACCAAAGGCTTATCGTATTACTGGAAGGCGCTCCATTGACAATAGATTAAAGATAATTGAAGGAATTATGAGTGTGAAGGAGGTTATAACACTTGCACATAATCATAATACCACTTTAACAGTATATCTCACTGCCCTTTTTATTAGAGCAATATATGATGAGATGGCAGAGAGATCAAAAAAACATCCGGTTGTTCTTACAATACCTGTTAATCTAAGAAGCTTTTTCCCGTCGGTTACTGCAAGAAACTTTTTTGGGACAATAACTATCAGTTATGATTTTAGTAAGAACGGTGATGATTTACAAACGATTATCAAAGAGGTTAAGGAGGCTTTTGCCAGAGAACTGACTCAGGAGAAGCTTAGAACCCATATGAATAGGCTCTCAGCCTTAGAGCATAATGTTTTTATGCGTGTGGTACCCTTGTTCATTAAAGATTGGGTTCTTAGAATTGCCAATAATATTAATGATAAGGGGATTACTGCTACACTTTCTAATGTAGGAAAGATTACTGTAGCAAAGGAGCTGGAACCATATATAAATCTGTTTAACTGCTTTAATAGTGCAAGACGACCCCAGATTGCTATGTGCTCATTTGGGGATAAGCTAATTGTAAGTTTTGCTTCTCCATTTGACGGAACAGATATTCAAAAGAATTTCTATAGAATGCTTACAGCAGAGGGAGCTAAAGTAGTTATTACTTCTAGTGTAACGTGAACTGGATAATAATGATATAATAAAAACGAAGTAAGTAGTTGCAAGTTTACTTGCATACTACTAGGGTCGTACGAAGATCATGAACATGTTTTGTTTATGATCTATCTAGGAGGGGAAACATGCAGTACTGTGAACATTGTAAGGTAGATATAAAAGGAAGTCATATGGTCTGTCCTCTTTGCTCAGGTATCATCGAACAGAAAGGGGAAGGACTGGGTGAGGATGTATTTCCTCAGATACCAACTATATATCAGGAGTTTAATGGATTTATAAGAATTCTTCTTATGATCTCAATTGCATCCACTGTAATTAGCATTGCGGTTAATGCTATAGTTACACCAGAGACTCGATGGTCTATTCTTGTAGCTGCTGGTATATTTTGTATGTGGATTATGTTGTTTTTTATCATTCGAAATAAAAACAATATTCCAAAGACAATAATATGGCAGGTTGGCCTTATAAGTGTATTTTCTGTAATATGGGATTTTTCTCTAGGATGGGTTGGATGGTCTATTGATTACGTAATACCTTTCATATGCCTAGGAGCAATACTTGTCTTGGAGGTGGCGGCAAAGATATTAAAGATATGGGTGAAGGATTTTATAATCTATCTACTAATCGATGGGCTCTTTGGATTTATTCCAATTATCTTTATACTGTTTGGCTGGCTTAACGTACTCTATCCATCAATTATCTGTATGGCTGCTTCAGCCATAAGTCTATCGGGGCTTATAATATTTGAAGGGGATAGTATGAAAGCAGAATTGAATAAAAGGATGCATATATAAAAAAGAAAGGCATGGTATATTAAATGAGTTCATTTGGGTTGAAAATGATAGCAATAATTACAATGTTGATTGACCATATCGGGGTTGTGATGATACCATCTAATACTACGGCCTACCTAATTTTTAGGTCAATAGGAAGGCTGGCATTTCCAATATTCGCCTTTCTAATAGTGGAAGGTTTTTATCACACTAGGGATGTTAAGAAATATCTTGCTAGGCTTGGGATATTTGCTCTTGTATCAGAGCTTCCATTTGACCTGGCTTTCTATGGGAATTTCTATATGGGACATCAGAATATATTCTTCACACTTTTCTTGGGACTTTTGCTTATTGTGCTTATGAAGGAAGTAGAAAGCAAGTTTTCTAAGAAAGAAGTTCTCCTTAATTTAATTAACTCTATACTTATTATCAGTTTTTGTGTTATAGCTTTCTTCCTAGAAGTTGATTATAATTTTTTAGGAGTTCTACTTATAGTTGCCTTTTATCTGTTTAGGGGACATAAGATTCTTCTTGTGCTTTCTATGCTTATAATATTTGGTGCCATTCTTGGTGGCATAAGTGTTTTAGCAACATTGTCAATGGCTTTTATTGCTATATACAATGGGAAGAAGGGAAAGAGTATGAAGTACTTCTTCTATACCTTTTATCCAGCCCATTTGCTTATACTTTTTTTAATATCGAAATATATGAACATATAATTTCCTATTTACAGTATAGATATATTTATAAACATAAGTTAGACTTTAAGCCTTCATATATTTAGATAAAATATTACATGAATCGGGGAAGATAGATGATTTCACTTAAAATACCTGAAGTTAAGATATTTATGGCCAAGCTTTTAACTCAGGAGGTTTTTGATACATTTATAGTTAAGGATATGGAGCTTGTGACATTTACCAGCTTCAAGATGAATGGTTCGTTTCACAAAGGCTTTTTTACAGAGGAAGAGTTAGATGAGCGGGTAGAGAAGCATGCTACCTTGTGGAGCGATATTAGATCCATAGCTTTTGCAATGATCAGAGGTAATAAGACCCCTCTATCATTAAAAATAGTATTTCAACTGCCAAGGAATCTTACAGAAAAATTAATGGAAAGGCTGACTGGGCAAATGAATGTAGAGGATATCGGTGGCTTATATATGAATGTGCGCTTTGAGAAAGATGTGCTTCATATTATTACAGGTACTGCGATTAAAACCTTTACATTGGATAAGACCTTGGAGCAGGAGTGGGATAGCAAAGTAAAAGAGATATTAAAGCACCAAGGAATTATATATGAGGAGTAAAAACTTTGTGTTACTATTCAGCCTTACAAAAGTATAGATATCTTTGCAGGCGGAACAGCTATACTTTTGTTAGCACTCGGCATAAACGAGTGCTAATTTTCTCTTGACTTTTTTAGACTGAGGTATTATTATATCATCTATAGGAAATTTTTTATGATATAAGAGCAAGGAGTGTAAAAATGAGTACAGAACGTGGAAATCTATCAATTAATTCAGAAAACATATTCCCTATTATTAAGAAGTGGTTATATTCAGACCATGACATTTTTATGAGAGAGCTAATCTCCAATGGTAATGATGCTATTACTAAACTTAAGAAGCTAGAGGTTATGGGAGAAGCTGATCTTCCAGAGGATAATCATTTCAAGATAGTTGTAACAGTTAACCCTGAGGAAAAGACTATTTCTTTTGCTGATAATGGTATAGGTATGACTTCTGATGAGGTTAAGGAATATATTAACCAGATAGCTTTTTCAGGAGCTAAAAAATTTATTGAGCAATATAAAGACAAGACCAATGATGATCAGATTATCGGACATTTTGGATTGGGCTTTTACTCTGCCTTTATGGTAGCAGATAAAGTAACTATAGATACCCTATCCTGGGTTGAAGGGGCAAGCCCAGTTCATTGGGAATCTGAGGGTGGATTAGAGTTCGAGATGGGTGAAGGAGAGAAGACTGACCGTGGTACAACTATTACCCTTTATCTTAATGATGAAAGCTATGAGTTTTCCAATGAATATAGAGCAAGGGAAGTAATTCAGAAATACTGTTCCTTCATGCCTGTGGAGATATATTTTGTTAATGCCAATGCTCCAGTAGAGGAAGAAGAGGAAGAAGTAATAGAGACTACTGTTGATGAAGATGGCAACGCAACAGAAGAGAAAGAAGATACAAAAAAAGAAGATAAAGGTCCTAAGCCTCTTAATGATATTAGTCCTTTGTGGTTAAAGCATCCTAATGATTGCACAGATGAGGAATATAAAGACTTTTATCGTAATGTATTTCATGACTTTAAAGAGCCTCTGTTTTGGATACATCTGAATATGGATTATCCATTTAACCTTAAGGGAATCCTTTACTTTCCTAAGATTAACACAGAATATGATTCCTTAGAGGGTCTAATAAAGCTATACAGTAATCAAGTGTTTATAGCAGACAATATTAAGGAAGTAATTCCTGAATTCCTTATGTTGCTTAAGGGTGTTATTGACTGTCCAGATCTACCTCTTAATGTATCCAGAAGTGCCCTTCAAAATGATGGATTTGTTAAGAAGATATCTGATTATATTACCAAGAAGGTCGCTGACAAGCTTTCTGGTATGTATAAGGTTGAAAGAGAAAATTACGAGAAATACTGGGAGGATATCAGTCCTTTCATTAAGTTTGGTTGCTTAAAAGATGACAAATTTAGAGATAAGATGAAGGATGTAGTCATCTTTAAGAACCTTGAGGGTAAATATATAACCCTACCTGAATATATAGAAAATAGCAAGCATTCAGAGGATGACACTGAGAAAGTTGAGACTACAGAGGCTGCTGTTGAAACTGATGATAAAAAAGTGGAAAAGGTTGATGGGGCCAAGGCTAAGGATGGTCAAGGCGGGGAAACCAAGGAAGAAGATAAGACTACAGTATACTATGTAACAGATGAGAAGCAACAAAGCCAATACATCAATATGTTCAAGGATGCTGGTATTGATGCCTTTATATTAACTCATAATATAGATCAGCCATTTATTTCCCAGCTGGAATATCAGGATCAGACTATCAGATTCCAACGTATAGATGCTGATTTAACAGATAGCTTTAAAGAGGATTCAAAGCAGGATGAGGAAGCCTTAAAGAAGAATTCTGAGGCAATGACTGAGCTCTTCCAAGAGGCTCTTGGTAAAGAAAAGCTAGAGGTTAAGGTTGAGAAGCTAAAGAATGAGAAAATCTCATCTATAGTCACTCTTTCAGAAGAAAGCCGTAGAATGCAGGATATGATGAGAATGTACAACATGCAGGGAATGGATCCAAGTGCATTCGGTGGTAATGAAACACTCGTATTAAATGCTAATAATAAATTGGTTCAATATATTATGGACAATAAGAAAAGTGATAATACTTCGATGATATGCCAACAGCTCTATGATCTAGCTATGTTAAGTCATAAGCCATTAGAGCCAGAGGCAATGACTAAATTTATTCAAAGAAGTAACGAAATTATGCTGCTACTAGCTAAATAATAGTGGTCATTAGAGAGTCAAAATCAACTTTGTGGATGTAAATTGGGGAAGTCATTCATAAATGGGTGTTTTGACTCTCTATTTTTAATCCATGGTGTCTTTAAATATTAATATTTTATAAATAATATGATATTTGTATTTTTTTACTTGTAATATCATGTGAGTATGCTATCATATAGTAATAGAAACTACATAATATGGTAACAAATATTGACAATGGTAATATGGATCACTTGTCATAGAAATAGAAATTATTGTATACCACATCTGTATATTATAAGCTGCGATATATGCTAGATATGGATAAGAATTGCAGATAATATGGAATAATAGTCATATATCTATATAAGGAGGATACACCATGGATTATAGAATAATTGGGGATAGTTGCACTGATCTGCCCAAGGAATTGAGGGAGGATTCACATTTTAGATTAGTTCCCCTCACTTTAATGCTAGACGGCGAGGAAATAAGGGATGATGAAACATTTGATGTCAAGAAGTTCATTAAAATGATGAAGGATAGTCCCAATAGTCCTAAATCCGCATGTCCCTCACCTGAGGACTATATGAAGGAATTTGATTTTGATGGTGATATATATGTAATTACTCTTTCATCAAATTTAAGTGGTTCTTATAATAGTGCTGAACTAGCTAAAAATCTTTATAAAGAAGAAAATCCTCATAAGAATATAGGTGTTATTGATTCCAGATCTGCTTCAGCTGGGCAAGCCCTCTTATCTATTAAATTGAAAGAGTTTATAGAAAGTGGTTTATCATTTGATCAGGTAATGAAGAAGATTAATGAATTCCGTGATGGAATGAAGACAAATTTTGTCCTTGAAAGTCTTGAAAATCTTAGAAAGAATGGCCGTTTAAGTGGCTTACAGGCTTTTATTATTAACACATTAAATATTAAGCTTGTAATGGGTGCGACTCCAGAAGGTACAATCTATAGACTTGATCAGGCAAGGGGTATAATAAGAGCATTAGGAGCTATGGCAAAACACATAGAGCATGATGTTATTAGACCTCAAGAACGTATTTTAACAATTGCTCATTGTAACTGTTACGAACGGGCAGTTAATTTTAAGGATGAGATATTAAAGAGAGTTCCCTTTAAGGACTTCTTAATTGTGGAGACAGCAGGTATTAGTACCCTATATGCTAATGATGGTGGAATAATAGTTGCTTATTAGAATGATTAATGCCATTGACCTTATATGGTCAATGGCATTTTGCACATTAATATAAATAATTCTACCTCTCGGTATAAGCGATAACATCATCTACAACAAAGATTCTTCTGTCATCTCCTTGAAGTTGATTTTCCTGAACTCTAGTGGCTAATGCGATCTTCATATTCTCAAATAATTTTCGAACCTCCCTAGCGTTACCAAAATTCT
>DUNS01000103.1 GCA_012839235.1 Clostridiales bacterium | reverse complement strand
TGGATGAACATGTCAATAGGTATGTTAGTGCACGAAGCAAGTATACTGGTTGTAATACTTAATGGTATGAGACTCCTTAGATATAAACTAAGAAAATAGAGTAAAGAATAAATACATTCTTGATATAGATCAATTTAATATATAGAAAAATGCAGTATTATTAGTATATAGACAAAGACAAGATTAATCATAGAAAGGAAGGGCTATAATATGAAAAAAGCAACTATTCAATTAGAAACATTAACCTGTCCATCTTGTATGCAGAAGATAGAAAATGGTGTTAAAGCTTTAGATGGTATAAATAAAGAGAGTTTAAATGTATTATTTAACTCCAGTAAAGTAAAAGTAGACTTTGATGATGAGAAAGTATCAATTTCAGATATTGAGAATGCCATAAGTAAACTAGGATATGAAGTTAAAAAGTCTCAAGTTAAAGCTTTATAAAATTTAATTAGCAGGGCTACCTTGGAAATTAATCTAAGGTAGCCTTTTTTATATTCCTAAATATAGTTAAGTGCCTCTATTCGATGTAAACCTTATTTCTATGGTATTCTTGTCAAAAAGTTTTTTGTATTTGGGTATGACTTTTGACAAAGATTTTAAAATGTCCTTTCTATAATTACAGGACAGCTGTATTGAAACAGGAACATAAAAGGAGCGGGAAGAATGAAAGGCAGAAAACTAAAAGGTTTACTTATTCAGGTGATGGGTGTTATTGTGGCAAGGGTAGTTATTTACGAGTTGAATCCACTGGCCATTGGATATTTTACGGCATTGTTAATGACAAAAGGTAGTGGAACACTGGGGCTTATGGGTATTACTATTGGAATAGCAACGGTTATGCCAATAACCCATATATTAAAATATCTTCTAACAATGGTCACAACATTGTTGTTCATGGAGATCCCTTTGCTTAAAAGTAAAAACATACCTAAATTTATTAGATATATAGTGCCATCAACAATTTTATTCATATACTCTCTTATGGATGTGGCAGCAGGGGGAATTGACAACTGGTATATTATATTAAGTCTTCTAGAAGGAATTATTGCCATAGTCTCTGCAGTGCTCTTTAGGGAAGGCTTAGGGTTTATATTGGAGTCCAAGAAGGGCTATAAGATGAATAATGAGCAAATGGTAAGTATGGCAGTACTTGTAGCGGTTATCATATATGGTTTCCCTGAGTTTTCAAGCCCCTATATGGCCACCGTAGAGACAGTGATATACTTTATCATATTATTTTTTACTTATAAGTACGGAGTGGGGCAAGGAGCAATAACAGGGGCAGTCTGTGGTCTGTCTTTAAGCTTAAAAGGTGGCAGTATATCTGACACGGCAATGCTTACTATGATGGGGATTATTACAGGTACATTTCGGGAAATGGGTAAGGTATCAACAGCTGCTGTATATCTCATATGTGCAGCATTAATGGGATATATGAATTCAGATATGGAGTTATCTATTCAGCAGATTGGAGCTTTAGTGTCTTCGGTAATTATATTTTTACTACTTCCTAAAAAGCTACTATATCGAGTGGATGTAGCAGGGGGATTAAGCAAGCAGGAAATACTTTCGGCAGAAAATTTAAAAAAGATAGCCAAGACAAAGATGGGGGTCTTCTCGGATTCCTTTCTAAAGCTTTCAAAAACATTAGAAACAATTACTGAAAAGCAAGGAAGAATTCAGGAAAAGGAAATCAATAGAATGTTTGAGGATATATCAGAGAAGCTGTGCAAAAATTGCAGTAATTGTAGCAATTGTTGGGATAACAATCTTGAAGAGACATATAAGGCTACCTGCAGTCTTTTTGAAGTGGCTGAGAGAAATGGTTTTATTGGAAAGGAGGATATTCCCCCAAAGTTTTTAAGTGACTGTATATGCGTAGATGAATTTGTTAAGGAAACTAATAGGAGCTTTGAGATTGCTAAATTGAATCACCTTTGGCAAAGTAGAGTAGCTGAAAGCAGGGAAGTTATTGCAGATCAACTAAAGGGAGTCTCTAGTGTTATAAAAGAAATTACCAATGACATCTATACCACCAATGAAGTTCCAAGGGGTGAAGAGGAAAAGATTATAAAAGCCCTTAGGTCTAATCATATTTATGCTAAGGATGTAACCATATATGAGCGGGGGGATAAAAGAAAAGAGATATATCTTCGTGCTGCATGTAAAAGAGGAAAGATTTTTACAGCCAAAGAAGCAGGAGTGGTTATTGGCAATGCTCTAGGTAGGCCTTTTCGTGTATCAGAAACCTCTAAATATGTTATTAATAAAAACCTGCAAAGCTTTGTTTTTGTTGAGGATACTAAGTTTAAAGTATTAACCGGTGTAGCTAGAGCTATGAAAGAAAGTGTATCGGGAGATAATTTCTCCATAATGAAGCTGGAAAATGGAGATATGATGGCAGCACTGGCGGATGGTATGGGAACTGGAAAAGAAGCAGGTGATGAAAGTGAAACGGTTATGTCTCTTTTAGAGCAAATGATCGAAGCTGGATTTAAGGCAGAGATGGCAATTAAGCTTATTAATTCAAGTCTTGTGTTAAAATCCGACAAGCAGACATTTTCAACAATTGACCTTAGCATTGTTAATCTATTTACAGGTATATGTGAATTTATTAAAATCGGGGCGGCAGCTACATTTATCAAAAGGGAGGACTGGGTAGAGACAATTACATCAACCACCTTACCCATAGGAATGTTTGGTAATGTAGATTATGATACTGTAACAAAAAAGCTTTATAATGGGGATATTATTATTATGGTCACTGATGGAGTTCTAGACTGTATTCCAGATGATGATAAGGAGGGTTATATGGAAAAGCTCATAATGGAGATCAACAGTAACAATCCTCAGGAGATCGCTAATCGTATCCTAGACAAAGCTTTAGTCATGAGTAATTACATTCCTAAGGATGATATGACAATACTTATCACTGGAATATGGACTAAATAGATACATTTATCAACTATTTCATTGAAATATAAAAAGAACTAGGGTAGAATACTATTAACCTTCTAGTTAAGATGTATAAATCATGATAGATAGTAGGGTAAGAGATAATGTTTAGTAGGGTAAGTGAATATATTGATCAATATAAGATGATAGAAAAGGGAGATAGAATTGCCGTTGGTGTTTCGGGGGGCGCAGATTCTGTCTGCCTTTTGTATATGCTCTTTGAGATTGGTAAGTATATGGATATTAATCTGATTGTGGTCCACATAAACCATGGAATTCGTGGAAAAGAGGGAAGTTTAGACGAAGACTATGTAGAAGGTCTAGCTAAAGCTTTGAAGCTAGAATATATATGCTTTCATGAGGATGTTCCAGCTATAGCAAAAGTAGAAGGCCTTAGTGAGGAGGAAGCAGGAAGAAATGTGCGCTATCAATCCTTTTTTAAAGTTGCCCTAGATAGAAATTGTAATAAGATTGCCATTGCCCATAATAAGAATGATATAGCTGAGACAGTTCTTTTTAATCTTTTTAGGGGAACAGGTATAAAAGGGCTTAGTGGTATTTTACCTGTCTCAAAGCGAATGTATGGGGAGAAAAGCTATACAATCATTCGTCCTTTATTATGTTTAGAAAGAGAAGAAATAGAATTATATCTAAGTGATAATGTAATAAGCTATCACATAGACCAAACTAATCTAGGTGATGATTATAGCAGAAATAAGATTAGAAATCATATATTATCCTATGCCAAAGATGAAATCAATTCTAATGCAGTGTCCCATATTGTAAGGGCCTCTTTACAGCTACAGGAGATTGATAGATATATAGATGCTTTAGCAGATGCTAAGTATCATGAACTGATTAAAGAGGATGAAAAGGGAGCCCTATACTTTGATATTGAAGAATTTGATAAGCTAGATATTGTTATTCAAAAAGAAGTAATCCGCAGAGCTATGATGAACCTTGCGGGTAAATTAAAAGACATTGAGTCAAAGCATGTGGAAGAGGTATTATCTTTAGTGCATAAGCAGGTTGGTAAGATGGTGAATCTTCCTTATGAAATGATTGCACTTAAGGAATATAGCTCCATAAGGCTTTATAAAGAGGGCTATGAGGAGTTAGTGGATAAAGGACTTGGCCCTTTTAATCCTGTTACATTAGAAATACCAGGACAATATTACTGCCAGAATATCCATATGATTTTGGAGGTAAGCATAATCAAATACGATAAAAATCAATCTGTTCCGAAAAACAGTTGTACGAAGTGGTTTGATTATGATAAAATAGAGAATACTATTGTACTTAGGACCAGAAATAAAGGAGATTATATTGAAATCAATGATTCTGGAGGAAGAAAAAAACTTAAGGATTATTATATAGATCAGAAGATCCCACGGAATCAGCGGGATTTAAAGCTTCTTGTAGCCGATGGAAGCCATATAATGTGGGTTATAGGCCAAGGAGATCGAATTAGTGAAAAATATAAAGTTAATGATAATACTACAAATATACTTTTGATGAAATTAATCAATGCGGAGGATTATAAAAAATGACAGACAAGATTAAAGTATTAATTCCTGAGGATGTAGTTACCCGTAGAATTAAGGAACTAGCAGATCAGATAAGTAAAGACTATGAGGGTAGGCAAGTACATCTCATCTGTATTTTAAAGGGTAGTATAGTGTTTAGCTGTGATTTGGCTAAAAGATTTACAGTTCCAGTAACATTTGACTTCATGTCAGTTTCTAGCTATGGCAATGAAACCGTTAGCTCGGGAAGAGTAAGAATTCTAAAAGATTTAGATGAATCTATACAAGGAAAAGATGTATTGATTGTAGAGGACATTATTGATTCTGGTAATACCTTATCATATCTATATGATTTACTATCTAGCAGATCCCCTAATAGCCTAAATATCTGTACGTTATTAGATAAACCAGATCGTAGAGAGACTGATGTTAAGGTTAAGTATGTCGGTTTTGAAATCCCTGATGAATTTGTAGTTGGCTACGGCTTAGACTATAATCAGTTTTATAGGAATTTACCTTATGTAGGTGTTATAGAATCATAAGTATTATATAGGCAATTAAAAGGAGGTTGTTTAGTGAGAAAACAGATGAAAGGATACGGCTTCTATATGATCATCCTGCTCATTGTAGTTATGACACTTTTTTTCTCCAGTAACTATGAGTATAGAGATCCCGAAGCATATAATTATGCTAGATTCCTTAATGATATAGATGGAGGCAATATAGATTCAGTTGATATTTATCCTGAGGAGGATGTTCCCACAGGTGAGGTCAAGGTGACCATGAAGAATGGCGAAATTCAGCGTTTTGAAGTTATTGACACAGTGGAGATCAAAAACCTAGTACAAGAGGCAAAAATAACATTTTACACTCATAAAATACCTAAACCAAATTGGTTTTTAACATCAGTGCTTCCCTATCTTCTAATGTTTATTATAATAATCGTAATCTTCTCCTTCATGTCCAATCAGGCTTCTGTAGGGGGAGGTAATAACAAGGTTATGAACTTTGGTAAGAACCGAGCCAAGATGACCACTGATGAGAATAAGAAGACCACATTTAAGAATGTTGCTGGTCTTGATGAGGAAAAAGAAGAGCTTAAAGAGATTGTTGATTTCTTAAAGGCTCCTAAGAAATACACCCAGGTAGGAGCTAGGATTCCTAAAGGGGTTCTACTAGTAGGACCACCTGGAACCGGTAAAACCTTACTGGCTAAAGCAGTTGCAGGAGAAGCAGGAGTACCATTTTTCTCAATATCCGGTTCGGATTTTGTTGAAATGTTTGTAGGTGTAGGTGCTTCACGAGTAAGAGATTTATTTGAAGAGGCTAAGAAGAATGCCCCTTGTATAATATTTATTGATGAGATTGATGCCGTTGCAAGACGAAGAGGAACAGGTCTTGGAGGGGGTCATGATGAAAGAGAGCAGACACTTAATCAGTTGCTTGTAGAAATGGATGGCTTTGGTGTTAATGAAGGTATTATCGTCATGGCTGCTACTAACCGTGTAGATATTCTTGACCCTGCAATTCTTAGACCGGGTAGATTTGACAGAAAGGTTGCTGTTGGTCGACCTGATGTTAAGGGAAGAGAAGAAATCCTTCAGGTTCATGCTAAAGGGAAGCCCCTTGGTGATGATGTTGACCTTAAGCAGATTGCTCAGACTACAGCTGGTTTTACTGGAGCTGACCTAGAGAATTTATTAAATGAATCTGCCATAGGAGCTGCCAGAGAAAATCGAAGCTTTATTAATCATGAGGATATTAAAAAAGCATTTATAAAGGTTGGTATAGGAACAGAGAAGAAGAGTAAGGTTATATCTGATAAGGAAAAACGTATTACTGCATACCATGAAGCAGGTCATGCAATTCTATTCCATGTTCTTCCTGATGTAGGACCTGTATATACTGTATCTATAATTCCAACAGGAATTGGTGCTGCTGGTTATACGATGCCCCTACCTGAAAAGGATGAGATGTTTAATACAAAGAGTAGGATGCGTCAGGATATTATTGTTGGTCTTGGTGGAAGGATAGCTGAGGAAATGGTCTTTGATGATGTTACAACTGGAGCATCTCAGGATATAAAAATGGCTACAAAGACAGCAAGATCTATGGTGACCCGTTATGGCTTCTCTGACACATTAGGTATGGTCAATTATGAAAATGATGAGGATGAAGTTTTTATCGGTAGAGATTTGGCCCATACAAGAAGCTATAGTGAGAATGTAGCTAATCGTATTGATGAAGAAGTAAAGAGTATCATAGATGAGTGTTACGAAGAAGCCAAGAAGATTCTTACAGAACATAGAGATATTCTAGACGCTTGTGCTGATCTATTAATCGAGAGAGAGAGAATTGGTCGGGAAGAGTTTGAAGGGCTTTTTGTAAAAAATGACGAAAAATAAGCACGATTTTTGTAAAGTTTGTGCAGACTTATTTTGTGGTAGATGATATAATTTCATTGTAAACCCCAATACATTATATAGTTTTTGCTACACCCCCATAAGTAACAAAATACCTTCTCCGAAAAACGGACAGTTTCTAGAAACTGTCCGTTTTTCAATGGGTAAAATATGCTTTATTAAATATTTATTAGATTATTTCATAGGCATTAATACACAGTATTTATCAAGTAATTCAACAGGATGGTAGGATAATTTGGATCTGCGAAGGCCCTCATCTCCAACATCCTCTTCCCTATTAATATATTTTAGCTCCTCACTTGCGTTATGACGGGCGAATTCCCTTACAATCATCTGATATGAGCCTTGATAGTCTCTGACAGCCTTTTCGATATGACAATAAAGAGTATCATTGATGGCTTCCCCTACCGACATGGCAACGATATTATCATCAACGGTTATAAATCCTCCAAGAAGTTTAAACCTATCAATAAAGGGCATGATTTCTAAGGCGTTATCAAGCTCTTCCTGAGCGAGAGTATCCTCTTTGGCATATTTGATCTTATAATCCTTTAAGAAGTCAATAACAAGGTTGACATTATCTGCTGTTATTGCATGATACTTATGGTTGGGGTAAAGCTTGTTAAATTTATTAATATGATTCCTTTGACCGCTGTATCTACGACCTGCCATATTAGCAAGATCATCATAATTGTATAAATAGTCGGCCCAGTCCCTTGAAGGAGTTCCAGGTATAGTTCCACCATACTTATCCACTAATATTTCAAGGCCCTCCTTGGGAATGGTACAAAACCAGAAAGGAATACCATGAAAAACACAATACTCTCTCAGAGCCTCAATTGCTTTTGAAAATGATCCTTCTCCCACAGGTAAGGTGAAAGAGATCCTATGAAGGAACTTAACTTTAAATATGAGCATTCCTTCAAAAATTGTGTAACTAGATTCGTAAAATTCTCGCCACATATATAAACTACCAATTGAATAATCATTGGTTCGACTAATTTTATATTTGAAAAACTCTGAAATTTTTACAATATTATCTTCATTTATCTTATCGAATGATAGCATAAGACCTCCTTATTTAGACATGAACAAAATCAACTATAGCACAATATATTGTCTCTGACAAGGCGATGAATTACACATATGTGGGCACGTTTTATATGGCAGATATAACTTAGATATGTTAGAATAGTGGAATAACTTTTGAAAATAAATTCAGAGTTATAGTGAATAGTCTCCCAAAAAGAATGGGAGCCATTAGAAGAATAACAAAAGAGCTATTCTTCCGGGTTTTTGAGATGCCGTATAGGGTCATCATGTTGGGTTAGATTGAAAAATCAAGATTTTTCAATCGCAAATTTGTGCCTACGGCCCAAAGTTTGCAGGTTACGAGAAAGGCATGGATATTAGTGTGAAGAAAGGTAGTGTTTTTACATGAAGGTTTTACTGGTTGCAGTTAATGCAAAATATATACATTCAAATCTAGCAATATATTCTCTTAAAGAATACGCTAAGACCTATGAGAAGAATATTCATCTGGCAGAATATACGATTAATCATAGGGCTGAGGATATTCTTAAGGGAATATATAAAGCCCAGGCAGATATTGTGGCTTTTTCTTGTTATATATGGAATATAGAACTTATCACTGAAGTGGTTATAGAGCTAAAGAAAGTAATGCCAAGGGTAAAGATATGGTTTGGAGGTCCTGAAGTATCCTACAATGCCAAGGAATGCCTTGAAACTATAGATGAACTGGACGGTATTACTATTGGAGAAGGAGAGCAGACTTTTTTAGAGCTTATGGAATGCTTTATCGATAATAAGAGGGATATATCTACGGTTAATGGCATTGCATATAAATCTGGTAATGATATTATTCTTACAGAGGAAAGGAAGCCTCTGTCCTTAGATTTAGTTCCTTTCCCATATGATGATATGGAAAGGTTTCGTAATAAAATTATATATTATGAAAGCAGTAGGGGATGTCCGTTCTCATGTAGTTATTGCCTATCCTCAATAGATAAGAGAGTACGACTGCGAAGTACAGAGTTAGTTAAGAAGGAACTTAAGGTTTTCTTGGATTATGAGGTAGCCCAAGTTAAATTCGTTGATAGAACCTTTAATTGCAACAAAAATCATGCTTTGGAGATATGGAAGTATATTAAAGAACATGACAATGGTTTAACTAACTTTCATTTTGAAATATCTGCAGATATTTTAGATGAAGAGGAAATAGAATTTCTTAATAGCCTAAGACCAGGGCAGATACAACTAGAGATAGGAGTTCAATCTACAAACCCACAGACTATAGAAGCAATTCATCGTAAGATGGATTTGAAAAAGCTTGGAGATAATGTTAATAAGATACGTGAAGGCGGTAATATACATGTGCATCTAGATCTTATAGCAGGACTACCTTACGAGGATTATAAAACCTTTATAAACTCATTTAATGATGTTTATAGTCTTAAACCGGATCAATTGCAATTAGGGTTTTTAAAGGTCTTAAAGGGTTCCTATATGGAAGAAGATAGCACAAATCATGGAATAGTTTATCAGGATAGGGCCCCCTATGAAGTCTTAAAGACTGATCTTTTAGGCTACGATGAGATTTTGAAATTAAAGGGCTTGTGTGATATGGTAGAGGTCTATTATAATAGTGGACAATTTAACTATTCTATGGA
Organism: Clostridiales bacterium; assembly: GCA_012839235.1. Taxonomy (GTDB): domain Bacteria; phylum Bacillota; class Clostridia; order Lachnospirales; family Lachnospiraceae; genus Mobilitalea. The sequence goes on along the minus strand of DUNS01000103.1, from coordinate 16,513 downwards.
ATTTTTAAACCATTATTATAAGACCCCAGGAGACTTATATCTTTCTGTAAGTAAGTATTATGAAGTAAATGAATTGGACCTGATTGGTCATAGCCGGATAAGAAGATATGAGATTCTTTTAGACTTTTTCAAGGAGAATGTGCTTATTAAGAATAAGGATTTACTTGATGTTTTTGAAGAAATACTAACCCTTGATATGTTTTTAAGAGAGAAGATGAAGAACAGACCAGAATTTACCCATGAGGCTGTAGAATATCATAAAATGAGGGAAGTACTCGACAAGTATAATATTAGCCGGAGAGACGGACATGTTGAGAAGTTTAACTATGATGTGATAGGTGCAAGTCTTAATGGTAATATCGTAAAAAAGGAAATACTTATGGTATTTGATTACTCCATGAGAGATCCACTTAATAAGGGAGCAAAGCTCATCGAAGTAAAGGAGGATTAAATGGCAAAGAGAAGGATTTCAAAGAATGAAAAGGAAAGAATTAATAGGATTCTTCTTGCTTTAAATAGAGAATATGGTGTGGAGATGAGAACATTTTTAAACCATGACAATTCATGGCAATTACTAATTGCAACTATTCTAAGTGCCCAGTGTACAGATGACCGGGTTAATATGGTGACCAAGGATTTATTTCAAAAGTATAAGAGTTTAGAGGACTTTGCTAATGCGGACGTAACTGAATTAGAGAAAGATGTTCATTCCACTGGATTTTATAAAAATAAAGCGAGAAACATTATAGCCTGCTGTAGACGTCTTTTGCTTGAATACAATGGAGAGGTTCCTAGGAGTATTGAAGAGCTTACAACCCTTGCAGGTGTTGGGAGGAAAACGGCTAATGTTATCAGGGGTAATATCTATCATGAACCTAGTATTGTTGTTGATACCCATGTAAAACGTGTATCCAATAGATTAGGCCTAACTAAGGAGGCTGATCCTGTAAAGATAGAATTTGATCTTATGGATGTGTTGCCAAGGGAGCAATGGATATTATTTAACCTGCAGATCATAACCCATGGAAGAACCATATGTACTGCTAGAAGCCCTAAATGTGAAGGGTGTTTTCTAAGAGAAGAGTGTAAATATAGCAAAGAATCTTTAAAGAAGAAAAAATAAGAAAAAAAGCCTTGAATGATTGATTGAAATGACATAAAATAGTTGTTAAACTTGATCTTTTATAAAACTGAATAAAGTAAAGGAAACTACTGGGATTTTAATGGCAATCAAGAATAGAATAGGTGTTGAAGGTAATAATAATTATTGCCCTTTTAGCATGTTAAGTTCTTTAATTAATGCATCTTTTCTTGACATGTTGGAATCTGATAGGGCTTCAATTAGGTCGTCAATTTTGCTAATGTCATTGTGCTTATAATATATTTGAGCTAGAAGCCTATAGGTTATCAAGGCATCGGTTTTACAGAATACAGCATATTCAAGTACAGAGATAGCAGCTTTTGTATCTCCAATATTATATAATCGTTCGCCCCATTTATGGAGAGTGCTGATTAGCTTTATATAATTATTATCGTATTCTGTTAGGCTATTTAAATTGGCTACACCATATTGTAGCTTGAGATCAGTATTGGTTAAACCACTAAGATTTAATACTTTTTTATTGGATAGGGCCTTTATTGTATCTCGATATAAATTAATTGTTTCATCTTCATAATCCTTTACGGGAAGATGATCAAGTGTTATAGTAAGGTAATCCAAGTTGGAGATGTCCTTTTTGGGAGTAAGATTACCCTCTTCTTCCCTTTTCCAGAAAAGTTCATCTTTTTTCCCATCTTGCTTCTTTGACTTTTTTAGTTCATAATGTAACCATAAGATAAATATTATTGTTAGTAATAAAAGAGGAATACTCAAAGTTATTCACAACCTTTCAAGAGGATTGAGGTGAGATTAATGAATTTGCATAATGAAAAAACTAAGAAAATTATTTCTACAGTTATAATCGTACTTTTAGTTTTGTCTATGACAGTACCCTTATTCCTTAGCGTTTTTAGCTAGTATATTAGAAAATATACATAATCTAAGATAAAATGTCAATATGCACAAATGAGCAGATTAGTCCAAAAGATACATAATATTTGAGTTCCTAATCTGCAAACTTATTATATAATAAAAACGGAATGAGCATATTGAAAGTTTGCTTGCATATGAGACTGGAGAGCCAAGATTATGAAGGGATTTTCTTTATGATATATGGATAAGGAGGATGATGAATGAGTAAGAAGACAATTCAATTAATTGTGATATTCTTTTTATCGATTTCTCTTGTAATAATAGGGAATACGACTTATGCATCTGCTGAAGTAAATGATGATAGAATTGCTGATGGTGTGTATATTGATGAAGTTGATGTCAGTCAGATGACAAAGGATGAAGCGGCTATAGCTGTTGATAATTTTATACAAAACCTTCAGCATAAGGAAATAATAATCACAGTTGGAGAAAAATCAGCAAGGACAACCCTTGGTGATATGGGCTATTCTTATAATTTAAACGATAGCCTTGATGAGGCATATGCAATCGGGAGAGTCGGCAATCTTATAAAAAGATATAAAGAGATCAAGGATATTGAACAAGCCAATAAAGTATTTCCCCTTGAATTTACTATGGATGATGCTAAGCTAAAAGAGTTTATTGCTAAAGAGATAGGCGCATTTAATATAGAGCCAGTTAATGCATCATTAAAGAGAAAAAATGGTCAGTTTGTATATACAGATCATATAGTTGGAAGTAAGGTTAATGTTGACCTTACATCTGATACAATTATGAATATTATTCTATATAATTGGGATAGAACTGATATAAATGTGCAGGCATTTATGGAAGAGGATATGCCAAAGTACACAAGAAAAGATGTAGAAAAAGTAAATTCGATTCTAGGTTCATTTAGCACAGAGTATAAAAGCTCTGCTGAAGGAAGAGCCGCTAACCTAGCCAATGGAGCAAAGCTTATTAATAATGCAGTTATATATCCAGATGAGGTGTTTTCAGGATATGAGTATTTGACACCTTTCACACCTGCCAATGGTTATTATTCTGCAGGGGCATATGCTGGAGGAAAAGTTATTGATAGTATAGGTGGGGGAGCCTGTCAGGTTACTACTACATTATACAATGCAGTACTTTTTGCTGAATTGGAAGTTGTGGAGCGAGCCGCCCATTCTATGACGATTAGTTATGCAGATCTTGGTAGGGATGCAGCTATTGCAGGAACTTATAAAGATTTAAAGTTCATGAATAGTACAGATTACCCTATTCTTATAGAAGCATATACCAAGGGAAGAAGGATTACCTTCAACATATGGGGTTATGATGAAAGAAGTAATAACCGGAAAATAAAATTTGAAACAATAGTAAAAAGTGAAACCAAGCCACCGGCTGATGTTGTTACAGAAGATCCAACCCAGCCGACAACTTATCGTAAGGTTACTCAATCCGCCCATACAGGATATAAGGCTGAATTGTATAAAATTGTATACGAGGATGGTGTTGAGGTAAGCAGAACATTAGTTAATAAGAGTACTTATATGCCCGCCCCTCGCTATGTTACAATTGGTACTATGGAGGTAGAGAAAGAGCCTGAAGAGGAGCCAATAAAAAAACCTAAAGACGAAAATACAGAGCCTACACAAGAGGATGATATCATTGATAATTCTGAGAAACAGGATGAACAGCTAGAGCAGGATTTATACTGGGATCCTAGCTGGGAAGATGAAGGCTATGAAGACGAGTAAAGCTAGAAATTCTGAAGTGATAATCGGACAAGAAATAATAATGACCAAATGGGCAGGACTGGAGGGGACAGCAATTATTGCTTCTTCAAAGGAGCAAGAGTTGCTGTCTAAATATACCTCCAGTTTTGTTGATAGGGCCAAAGGATTAATGGATTATATTTCAGTTGCAGCTGAAGTAAAAATAGCCAGGGAATTTGGTATACCTTCCATTTATGAAATAAAGGAAGGTGGAGTATTTGGAGCCTTATGGGATATTGGAGCTGCTTCAAAGGTAGGAATAGAAGCAGATTTACGGAAGATTAATATAAAACAGGAGACCGTGGAGATTTGTGAGTTTTATGACCTAAATCCTTATATGCTAATCTCTAGAGGTTCAACCTTGATTATTACTGATAAAGCTAATAGATTAGTGGATAAGTTAAATGATGCTGGTATAGTGGCAACAGCAATTGGCTACGTTACAGGGAGTAGTAAACGAACTATAAAAAATGGTGAGGAAAGACGATATTTAGAACCACCCAAAAAAGACGAACTTTATAAGGTGATTAAGGGTATGCATAATATTGGGAAGGAGAGTATCACAGAATGAGAAGAAGATTATTAGAAGCGATGGATAAAAACAGTAAGGTGTCCGCCGCTGATCTAGCACTGATGCTAGGCTCCACTGAAGAGGAAGTTACTGCATTAATTAAGACGTTGGAGGATGAGGCAGTTATCTGTGGTTATCCTACCCTCATTAATTGGGATAAGGTAGAGTGTGAAAGAGTCACGGCTCTTATAGAGGTTAAAGTCACTCCTCAACGTGGCTTAGGCTTTGATAGAATCGCAGAGAGAATTTATAAGTTTCATGAAGTACAGTCAGTATATCTTATGTCAGGGGGCTTTGATTTAACTGTTATTATTACTGGTAAAACCTTGGGTGAGGTCGCCAATTTTGTTTCAGCAAAGTTAGCTCCAATGGATGCAGTTCAAAGCACTGCTACCCATTTTGTACTTAAGAAATATAAGGAACATGGTCTGCCGCTCGTTCAAGAAAGCCACGATGAAAGGATGTTGATTTCACCTTGAGAAACCCATTGTCAGATACAATTACAAAAGTAAAACCATCAGGTATCCGAAAGTTTTTTGATGTCGTTAGCGAGATGAAGGACGCTATATCATTAGGGGTTGGAGAACCTGATTTTGATACCCCGTGGCATATTAGAGAAGAAGGTATATATTCATTGGAAAAAGGAAAAACCTTCTATACCTCAAACTCTGGACTTAAAGAGCTTAAGATAGAGATATGTAATTACCTATTACGCAGATTTGGCCTTAGCTATAATTTTGCAACTGAAACCATTGTTACTGTAGGTGGGAGCGAAGCAATTGATATAGCTTTACGAGTGATGCTTAATCCTGGAGATGAGGTGCTGATACCTCAACCAAGCTATGTATCATATCATCCTTGTACAATTCTTGCAGGAGGGGTGCCTGTTGTTATTGAGCTTAAAGAGGAAAATGATTTTAAGCTTACCAAAGAACAAATACTTGGGGCAATTACAGATAAAACCAAAATTTTAATAATGCCCTTTCCCAACAATCCAACAGGATCAATAATGACATATGATGATTTAAAGGACATCGCTAAGGTGGTTATTGAGAAGGATTTATTTGTAATATCCGATGAGATATATGCAGAACTTACCTATGGGCAAGATCATGTATCTATTGCATCATTTCCAGGGCTTAAAGAAAGAACAGTTGTGATTAACGGATTTTCTAAGGCTTATGCTATGACCGGATGGCGACTTGGATATGCGGTAGGGCCAGCTAATATATTGGAGCAAATGATAAAGGTTCATCAATTTGCTATTATGTGTGCACCTACTAATAGTCAGTATGCAGGTATTGAAGCTCTAAAAAATGGGGATCCAGATGTGCAGATGATGCGTGAAGCTTATGATGGTCGTAGAAAACTATTAATCCATGCTTTAAATAATATGGGCCTTAAGACCTTTGAACCCTTTGGAGCATTTTATGTATTTCCTAGTGTGAAAAGTCTTGGAATGACATCAGAAGAGTTTGCGACAAAGCTTTTGAAGGAAGAAAAGGTAGCAGTTGTTCCAGGTACTGCATTTGGAGATTGTGGCGAAGGTTTCCTTAGAATATCTTACGCATACTCAATAGATAACCTAAAAATAGCTCTTGAAAGAATAGAGAAATTCGTGGAGAGACACAAAAAATAATATTACTATAACAAGAAGAACTTTTATTAATGAAAATTCTTTAAAGGTTCGATATACTTGCGGTGGCATTTATATAATACATAGGAGGAAACTGGAATGGCTACAATTAATGTTGATCATATAAACCCATTTCTTATGGCATCAACAAAAGTATTAAAGGAAATGTGTACAATTGATGCTAAGATTGGCAAACCTTTTGTCAAGAGCCCTATATTTTTAGCTGATACTATGGTAATTCTAATTGGTTTTACTGGGGAGATGAAAGGTCAGGTTTTAATTGCATTTGAGCATCATGTTGCATGTGATATCGCTTCTAAGATGATGATGATGCCAGTAGAAGAGATGAATGATATTTCACGTAGTGCTATAAGTGAGCTTGGTAATATGATAATGGGTAATGCAGCGACCATATTTTCAACTAAGGGAATTGCAATAGACATAACCCCACCAACTGTGGGAAAGGGAACAATGTCATTTACTAGTAGCTTTGCTCAAAATATCTGTATACCATTGGAATACGAAGATGGTAAGAAAATAGAAATTAATATTGCTATTAAAGGTGATAAGTAAATGAACATCGTCTTACTAGAACCAGAAATACCCCAGAATACAGGTAATATAGGAAGAACTTGCGTAGCGACGGGAACAAGGCTACACTTAATAGAGCCTATGGGGTTTAGACTTAATGAGAAACAAATTCGTAGGGCGGGAATGGATTATTGGAAGGATCTAGACCTTACAGTATATGATTCCTATCGGGATTTTTTGCAAAAAAATCCCGGAATTACAATATATATGGCAACTACAAAGGCAGAAAAAGTTTACAATGAAGTAAGATATGAATCCGATGCATTTATTATGTTTGGCAAAGAAAGTGCAGGAATACCAGAAGAGTTGCTTCTTGAGAATAAGAAAAACACAATTCGTATTCCTATGATTGGTGATATAAGATCTCTTAATCTAGGTAACTCTGTTGCAATAATATTGTACGAAGCTCTTAGACAGAATAATTTTGATGGAATGAACTTGGTTGGACATCTTCATAACCATACATGGGATGAAGTTTAGAGGAACAAGTTTATTCCTCAGATTTTTTTAATGAGAAGATAAACTCTGTACCAACCCCTTCAGTGCTAATTACATTAATATTTTCATTATGTGACTGTATGATTTCCTTGGTGATGGAGAGTCCCAAACCAGTACCTTTCTTGTCCTTACCTCTTGAGGAATCAGTTTTATAGAAGCGATCCCATATTTTCTTGATGGAATCCTTAGGTATTCCTACTCCATAATCTTTAACAGAGACGAAGACCTTGTCTCCACGCTCTTCAGTTGATACCTTTATTTGTGAGTTGTTTGGACTGAATTTAATGGCATTATCAATCAAGTTATATAGAACCTGTTGAATCTTACCTACATCAGCATCTACATATGTTTCATTTGCTGAGAAGACTAGATTTAAGGTTATTTTTCTCTCTCGGCAGGAGCCCTCAAAGCTTTCTGCTATTTTTTTAGTTATTGCATTTATATCAAATGATACTATATCAAGGAAGGAACCGTGGTTTTCAAAGCTATTTAATTCTAAAAGGTTAGATGTTAGCTTATTAAGCCTTTCTGTTTCAAATAAAATTATATTTAAATACTTGTCCTGCATATTATGGGGGATAGTTCCATCAAGGATAGCCTCAGCATAGCCTTTAATAGAGGTAAGAGGAGATCTAAAATCATGAGAAATATTAGCGACAAACTTTTTCTGATAGTCATCTAATTTGCTTAATTCTCCCCCCATATACATAATAGCAACTCCAAGATCTCTATACTCACTAAGTCCCTTCAGCTCTATAGCATAATTATAATTGCCAGAACTATATTCCATTGCTGCTTTTCGAAGGTTATTAAGAGGAATGGCAGTTATAATGTAAATATATATAAAAATAATTAATAAAAGAGGTATAAATATAAGGAAGCATAGATTCACTATATCTAAGTAATAAGAATTAGCATCAGCTGTTACTCCCGCTTGAGAGGTGTGGAGGACGATATAACCTCTTATTTGATAATTGTATGAAACAGGATGTATGTAGCTTAGCATGGGCTCTCTAAAAACACCCTCAAACTTTACATTCTCCTGAATTGTATCCTCTGAGAGAAAAGTAGGGTCTAAATCATATAAATTAATGCTAACTACATTTCCTGTATAGGAGGAGTCAGCCATAACAACCCCATCGGAATTAACAATCCACACTCGAATGCCAAGAAAGGTATCGATGGACCTTATCTGACTTGCGATTGAATCTAAGGACATTCTTGATTGATAGAAATTATCCATATATTCTGCAGATATTAGATTGGCTTCCTTATAGAGTTGATTGATTTTATTGGCTTTTAGCCTCTGCTCAAGAAGTTTTATTCCATATGTATTAAGAAGCAAGAAAGTAACTCCACTTGCTAGCAAAAAACATACTAAAAGTCTTGACCATATAGTTCTCCTCATTTGAGACCCTCCTTTCTAAATACTAATTAGAATTCCTTTACGGAAAATCCTTGGCTTATTTTTTAACTGTTTTTGCCTCGAACTTATATCCAATACCCCAAACTGTAGATAGACTCCAGAAGTTGTGATCCTTTATCTTTTCTCGGAGTCTCTTTATATGAACATCCACTGTTCTAGTATCTCCATAATATTCATAGCCCCAGATATGATCAAGTAACTGTTCTCTAGTAAACACCTGATTAGGATGAGATGCTAGAAAATATAATAGTTCCAACTCTTTTGGAGGCATTTCGATATTTTCACCATAATATTGGACTGAATAATTAGTTAAATTAATGGTTAAGTCTGGATATGATACATAATCGCCAGTGGACTCCGGTGCAGCTCTTTCTTCAGTAGCTGGGGTGTGTCTTCGAAGAACGGCACGTACCCTTGCAACCAGTTCCTTAGAGTCAAATGGTTTTATAACATAATCATCTGCACCAAGCTCTAATCCTAGAACCTTGTCAAAGATTTCCCCCTTAGCAGACAGCATGATAATGGGGGTTCTTGAGGTCCTACGAATCTGCCTGCAGACCTCATAGCCATCAATACCAGGAAGCATTAGATCTAAAAGAACAAGATCAGGCTGATAAACCTCAAATTGTCTGATCGCCTCTTCTCCGTCATGGACAGTTAAAGTATCAAAGCACTCCTTAGTTAAGTATAAAGTAATAAGTTCTGCAATGTTTACATCATCATCTACTATTAAGATTTTATTTTTAGGTTTCAAGATTAACTCCTTTCAAAATAACTCATCACTTAAATTCTACCAATGTGACACCATGATTACCTTCACCAAATTCCCCAAGTCTATAGGATTTTACATACTTAATACCCTTTAAGTGTTTGTGAATAGCATTTTTAAGAGCTCCTGTTCCCCTGCCATGAATAACGGTTACCAGAGGAAGATGGGCAAGATAAGCATCGTCTAGATATTTATCTAATTCAAAAAGGGCCTCATCTACAGTCTTGCCAATCAAGTTGATCTCAGGACTGATTGACATAGACTTTTGTATTCGTATCTTACCACTCTGAGTCTTGTTTCGGACGGGAGAGGTATCCACTTCTTCCTCCAACAGTTCGATATCATTAATATTTACTTGGGAGTTTAGAATCCCCATCTGAACATAGAGATCACCCTTTGCATTAGGTAAGGACTTGACAGTGCCCTTTAACCCTAGGCTTATTACATTGATTGGGTCTCCTACCTTAAGGGTATCAATGGAGGCTTTGTTTTTTGGCTTACCCTTTCTTTTACCAAGAGCTGTACTACTATCACTTATTTTATCTCTGAGAGAGCTACGCTCCTGTTCCATATCCTTAATGCTGCCCCCGCCTTGCATCCATTTGTTATACTTTCTGATGCTTTGATCAGCAAACTCCTTAGCTTCATTAAGGATAGCAGATGCCTGTTCCTTGGCCTCAGCTATAAGCCGATCACGACTATTATCAAGGGTTTCACTTTTCTTCTTAAGGTTTCTTTTTAGAGCTTCAATCTCTTCTTTGTATCTTCTGATTTCATTCTGTTCTTTTTCTATGGTTACACGGCTTGCTTCCAGGTCGCTTAGTAAATCTTCAAAGCTTCTATCCTGCTTGCCAATTAGATTTCTAGCATCATTGATTATATAATCTGGAAGACCTAGCTTGCTAGATATGGCGAATGCATTACTCTTACCTGGAATACCGATTAATAAGCGATAGGTAGGACGTAGGGTCTCAATGTCAAATTCACAAGAAGCATTCATAACCCCTTCAGTAGAAAGAGCATATACCTTTAATTCACTATAATGGGTTGTAGCCATGGTACGGATATTCCTCTTATGAAGATGAGATAGAATTGACATAGCTAGTGCAGCTCCCTCTGTAGGATCTGTACCGGCTCCCAGCTCATCAAAAAGTACAAGGGACTTATCATCAGCATTATCAAGTATTGAAACTATATTGGTCATGTGTGAGGAGAAGGTACTAAGACTTTGCTCAATACTTTGCTCATCACCAATATCGGCATAAACCTCTTCAAAAACTCCTAGTTCAGACCCGTCAAATGCGGGGATATGAAGGCCTGCCTGTCCCATAAGGGTTAAAAGACCAACAGTTTTTAATGTAACTGTCTTACCACCTGTGTTAGGTCCGGTAATAATAAGCATAGAAAAGTCGTTACCTAAGATCACATCTATAGGAACAACAACCTTAGGGTCTATAAGTGGGTGACGACCTTTTTTTATATTAAGTATTCCTTTGTTGTTAAATACAGGCTCAGACCCCTTCATCTGTCTTGAAAGAGAAGCCCTAGCAAATATAAAGTCCAGTTCAGATAAGGTGGAAAAGTTATATTCTAAAGCTTCAGTATGGTCAGCAGCTAGATTACTAAGCTCAGCAAGAACCTTTTCGATTTCCTCCTGTTCCTTTATGGCCAGTTCTTTAAGCTCATTATTAAGACGAACCACAGCCATAGGCTCAATGAACAATGTAGAACCGGTGGAGGATTGATCATGGATCATCCCAGGAAATGAATTCTTATATTCTGCTCGGATTGGCAGACAATATCGGCCATTACGCATAGTGATTATATTCTCCTGAAGCATGGTTCTAGAGGAGTTTTGTACACGATTAAGCTCACTGTGTATCTGATCGTTAGCCTTGCGAATTGAACGTCTAACATTCTTTAGTGCAGGACTTGCATCATCAGCAATCTCATCCTCTGAGATGATGCAACGTTTGATCTCAGCATTAAGTGGTGAAAGAGGTTCTAGTCCAGCAAAGAATTCAGTTAAAGAATCCTCAGCTTGTTCTTCTCCTTCTTTTCCAGTATAGCCACCAAAGGCCTTTACCCGTAGAACTGCATCTAGATTGGAGCTAATGTGAAGTAACTCCACAGCACCCAGAGAAGATCCAACCTTTAATCGCATAATTGAAGGTCGAATATCATGAATTCCATTAAAAGAAAGACTCCCCTTTCTTAAAAGTCTACTAAGAGCATGTGAAGTTTGTCTCTGCAGCTTATTGATTAGTTCTAGATCAGATGTTGGTAAAAGCTCCTTACAGAGGTTTCGCCCAAAGCTTGATCCAGCCAATGCAGATAGTCTATCTATAATTTTATCATATTCAAGTGTCTTTAATGCTTTTACATTCATATCAAACAAACCCTTCTAAACTTTCCTGTTTCAATTATAACATTACTACTTCATTTATCTATTTTACCTTATGTTGTAAAGGAATGAAACAGCAAACTTAAATTTCTTACCTAATATCATAGATAAGTCCATCGTTGCCAAATAATAATGAATCAATTATAATAGATTTGTTGATGTTCATTTGAGGTTTATTTACAAATCATTCATAATGTGTTCACATATAATTGATAAAATGGGACTAATAGTCTACTTGGATAATTACTTGAAGTCTTTTTATTGTTAATACAGGAACTTCTGTTAGGAAGATAGTGTGAAAGATAAATCCTTCAGAAGTGAAATGTTCCCAAGTCACTTTGCAAATATTGTGCACTGCGAAACATGAAAATTAATAGTTTTCATGCAGAAAGTATGCAGGCTATGAAGAAAGGCATGGATATTAAAATGTCTGAATTAAAAAAGGGCAATGATAATTTCGAGTTTATTAAAGAGCAAGTAATTGTAAAGAAACACAAAAAACTTAAAAAATGGTTATTTCCATTTTTAATGACAGTTACTATGGCTATATTATTTGGACTTATATCAGCAGTTACTTTCTGTATAGCAGAACCTAGATTGTATGAGCTACTCCATAGAGCTAAGGAAGAAAAAACCCCTGTGGACTTGCAGGATAAGGATACAGAAGATATTGATGATAATGATTTAATAAGACCAGGATTAGAGGATACAAATACAGTAAAACCCACCCCTGGATTGGACAAACCGGCAGTGCAGGGAGAGGATCCAGATATTAATGAGGAAGTTAAGGATCCTGAGCCAGTTATTGTTGAAAGGTCCATAGACGCGGATATAGATGATTATAAGAGTATATATGATGACATAAAATCAATTGCCTACGAGGGCAATAAATCTGTAGTTAAAGTATCCAGTATCATTAATACAAGTGATTGGTTTGGAAATCCTGTAGAAAGAGAAGTTGAGACATCAGGACTGGTTATTGCTAATAATAATACGGAACTACTAATACTAGTCAGCTTAGACAGAGTTAAGGATGCAAGTGCTATAGATATAATATTTTCAGATACAATAGCTGCTAAGGCTGAGCTTTTGGATTTTGAAAGTGAGCTTAATATGGCTGTAATTGCGGTCAAGCTTGTGGACATTCCAGAGTTATATCTAAAAAGTATAGTTCCAGCTAAGCTGGGGGAATCCTATACTATAATAGTAGGAAGCCCAATAATTGCAATAGGAAGCCCTAATGGACATCCAGAGTCAGTTGAAGTAGGAATTATAACAAGCAAAGGTAGTCATATATCACTTACTGATAATAGATTGGATTTATTTAATACCAATATTCAAAGCAATGATAATAGTGATGGGTTCATAATTAATCTTAATGGTGAGGTAATAGGAATCATCACCCGTAACTTGAAGGAAGACTTGAATAAGGACTTAAGCACAGCCCTAGGTATAAGCAAGATAAGATCTATTATAACAAAGCTTGCTAATGAAACCCCGAGAATTTATTTTGGAGTAAGAACTGATGATATGACCGAGGCAGCCAAGGCTGAGCATGGTGTTGAGAATGGCATCTATGTTGAAACAGTTCAAGCTAATTCTCCAGCATTTGCTGGGGGACTAAAGACTGGGGATATAATTATTGAAGTGGATGAAGCCTTAGTAACAAACACCAATCGATTTTATAGCATAATTTCCGAATATAATCCTGGAGATAAGGTTAAAGTTAAGATTAAAAGGACCTCCAATACCAACGAGAAGGATTTGGTTTTGGATGTAATTGTTCAAGAAAAAGCTAATAAGTAAATTTATAATAGGGTAGCCATGGCTACCCTATATTTATCTTCCATAGGTTGCGGTTTGGCCTATAAAGATACTGATAAGACCAAGGAGAAATGATTCCCTGGTAAGACGCTCTCTCTTAGTTCCATTACGTAGCAGATACATAAGGTTTTAAAAAACAAAACCTAAGTACTGACGAATGGAAATACTCACCATGGGAATCATTTTCCCCTTGGTCTTGTTTATTATTCTTTATAGGCCAAACTGTAGCCTATTAAGAAAGGTATTTAAGAAAATCCTTTATATATCTAGGTTGCTGGGGTATAATGTACATGATAAGCAGATTGATCCAAGAAATTCAGGGTATTTATCAATCTGATTAAAGTAGATTTAGCTGTTGTTAAACATATTTAAATGTAGAAAGGTTATGACAAAATGAGATATATTAAAGATTTAAGAGAGAATGATTATATTGCTAATGAAATATATTTATGCAAGTCCAAGCAAATCCTTACAGGAAAGAGTGGAAAGGAATATGTTTCATTAACTCTTCAAGATAAAACAGGTACAGTTGATGCTAAGATATGGGACAGACAAGGTGAAACTAGTCAGTATGAAGCCATGGACTTCGTACACGTCGATGCTAGAGTAACTACATTTCAGGAAGCTCTTCAGCTTAATGTAAGCAGAATCTATAAAGCCAATGAAGGGGAATTCTACCCTGATGATTATTTTCCAATGACTACTGGCAATGTTGAAGATATGTATAAGGAAATTCTGGGCTTCATAAATTCTATAAAAGACCAGAATCTCAAAGAACTACTTGAGGGGTTCTTTGTACAAGATAAGGACTTTATCAAGAAATTTAAAAACCATTCCGCTGCCAAGAGCGTACATCATGGATTTGTAGGTGGACTTTTGGAGCATACTCTTGGTGTAGCTAAGATGTGCCAGTACTACGCAGATAACTATCCGGTTATTAACAGGGATTTGTTGATTGCAGGAGCGCTATTCCACGACATTGGTAAGATGGAAGAGCTATCAAGCTTCCCAGAGAATGATTATACTAATGAAGGACAGCTTTTAGGACATATTTTTATTGGTGCTAATGATGTTCGTAATAGAATTAAGAAAATGAATAAGTTCCCAGAGAAGTTAGAGCTTGAACTTATCCACTGTATTCTTGCTCATCATGGAGAATTGGAATATGGTTCACCTAAAAAGCCAGCTACTGTAGAAGCTTTAGCCCTACATCTAGCGGACAATACAGATTCCAAGCTTGAGATAATGACTGAAATACTTAATTCAGGAGATCCAAAAACTGAATGGTTTGGATATCAGAGATTATTTGAAACAAATATTATGAGAAGTAGTAAAGAAAAGGAATAAAAAGCAACTAAAACTTAATTAGATGTAGAAAAATATGAATTGGTGAAATAAATGGCAAATGTTAAAAAGAATGATTTTGTTGAGATAACAATTGATGATATTGGTTCTGGCGGTGAAGGTATCGGAAAGTATGAGGGCTATACCTTATTTGTCAAGGATACAACCGTTGGTGATAGAGCCTTAGTTAAGGTGATGAAAGCCGGTAAAACCTATGGGTTTGCTAAGCTTCAAAGCCTAATAGAGCCCTCACCCTATCGGGTAGAGCCAAGATGTCCAATTGCTTCAAGGTGCGGTGGTTGTCAGCTTCAGCATATGGATTACAAGAAACAATTAGAATATAAAGAAAATACAGTTAGAAACTGCCTAACAAGGATAGGTGGCTTTAAGGATTTTACTATGGAACCTATAATTGGTATGGAGGAACCATATTATTATCGTAATAAGTCTCAGTTTCCTGTTGGAAGGAATAAGGATGGAAGCATAGCTATAGGATTTTATGCTAGTAGAACCCATAGCATTATCGATACGGATCATTGTTATATAGCCGCTGAAGTCAATATAGATATTCTAAAAGTTATGCGAGAATTTATAGAAGAATATCATATAGAACCCTATGATGAAGAAAATCACAAGGGTTTGCTGCGTCATATTTTAACCCGTGTAGGTTATAAAACCGGTGAGGTTATGGTCTGTCTAGTAATAAATGGTAAGGATATCCCTCATAAGGAGGAGCTTATAGCTAGGCTTAGAGAAATCCCTAGTATGAAGAGTATCTGCTTAAACATTAATAAGGATAAGTCTAATGTTATTCTAGGAGATAAGATAATCCCATTATGGGGAGAACCATATATTACTGACTATATAGGAGATATTGCATATCGTATATCACCCTTATCCTTCTATCAAGTGAACCCTGTACAAACTAAGAAGCTATATGATACCGCTTTAGAGTATGCGGATCTTCATGGAGATGAAATTGTATGGGATTTATATTGTGGAATAGGAACCGTATCCCTATTCTTGGCACAGAAAGCCAAGATGGTATATGGAGTTGAGATTGTACCACAGGCAGTAGAGGATGCAAAAACTAATGCTAAGATTAATGGTATAGATAATGCTCAGTTTTTCCTTGGGGCAGCAGAAGATGTCCTTCCAGCAAAATATAGTGAAGAAAAAATTAAAGCAGATGTTATCGTTGTGGACCCTCCTCGTAAGGGCTGTGACCAGAGTCTCCTAGACACTATACTTGACATTGGACCTAATAAAGTTGTATATATATCCTGCGACCCAGCAACCCTGGCAAGGGATTTAAAGTACCTGTGCGCAAAGGACTATGAGATAGTGAAGCTTATGCCAGTAGACCAATTTGGACACAGTGTTCACGTTGAGTGTGTCTGTTGTCTACAAAGAGTGAATATGTAAAATCCCTTTATTTTACGCACTTTGCGAGGGCTTTAAAGTATACTGTGAAATGGAATTTTGGAAGAAAAAAGAGATTTCCAAAGACCGCTTGTTTTCAACATCTTTGATGTGAAAGCAGCCGGTCTTATTTTGTGTGCCAGGCATGGCACTAATCTAGCTAGTGAAAGTCTAGCCACGGGTATTTACCGCCAAGTGTAGCGAACCACAAGTTGGTGTCAGTAATGACATGGATGAAGGAAGTGGTGTAGCAAAGT
>DUNS01000102.1 GCA_012839235.1 Clostridiales bacterium | reverse complement strand
TAAAGGAATATTCCCCCTGTGTAGATCAGTATTCAGTGGATGAAGCCTTTTGCGACATGACAGGAACCGTAAGTATTTATGGCTCTGCAGTAGTTGCAGCTAATTTGATCAAGGATAAGATTCATAGGGAGCTGGGATTCACTGTGAATATAGGTGTATCCTCTAATAAGGTACTGGCTAAGATGGCCTCCGATTTCAAGAAGCCTAATCGTGTCCATACTTTATTTCCTAATGAAATTGAGAAAAAGATGTGGGATTTACCGGTGGAGGAATTATTCTATGTAGGTCATGCTACTAAGAAAAAGCTTAACAATCTTGGAATTCGTACTATAGGAGAACTGGCTAATACGGACCTGAATATTCTTAGGGCACATTTGAAAAAGCATGGGGAGTTAATCTATGCATTTGCCAATGGGGTTGATGTATCCATAGTATCTGATGAGAAGGTACCTAATAAGGGTTATGGAAATTCTACAACGATTGCTTTTGACGTGGAGGATGCGGGAGTTGCTAGGATGGTTCTATTATCCTTAGCTGAGAAGGTCTGTACTAGATTAAGAGCAGATAATGTTATGGCAGGGGTTGTGGCAATAAGTATAGTAGACTTTCAGTTTAATCATGTATCCCATCAGAGAACATTATTAACCTCAACCAATATTACTAATGAGATTCATCAGATTGCCTGTCAGCTCTTTGATGAACAGTGGGATGGGACGCCCATTCGTCGACTAGGTATTCATACAAGTAGGGTAGTTACAGAAGCTAGCTCAAGACAGATGAACCTTTTTGATATGACTAGATATGATCAATATGCCAAGCTTGATAAGGCAGTAGATCTAGTAAGGGAACGATACGGGGATAATTCTATTAGGAGAGCAGTGTTTGTGGATAATCCAATTTATCATATGGCGGGAGGAATACCGCCAGAGAAGCGTAGACCAAATTATGAGGAAAGGACTTAACGATGTTTCATATGCCTGTTGATGTTATCGCAACCTTTAATGTGCAGGGGAAGATTAAGCCAAATTATATTCGTTTAGAAGACGAGAACCATTTCCTGCAGACCTATAAGATACAGGAGATACTATATAGCAGAGAAGAAAACTATGCAGGTATTCCGGTTTTGCTTTTCTGCTGTAATATTCTGAGGGGAAATTGTATGCAAATGATTAAAATAAAATACTACATTAAGACCCATCAGTGGGTCCTACAAAACGAATTCGATAAAGAGGTAAGAGAGATGTAAATTAACTATAAAAACAAGGGCTTTTGCAGTACATTTATGAATCAAGAGGGAGGACTATGTATTTCCCACACACACTCGAGTCAAGACATTCCCTAGAATTTGTATGTAGTAATCGTACAATAAATTGTTCGCTTACTACATACAAATTTACGGGTCTGTCTTGCCAATAGTGTATTTATGGGAAATCATAGTCCTCCCTCTTTTTTACGATTGAGAGCAAAAGCCCTTATTCTTTCGGAGTTCCTTCAAGAGACTCTTCTGTTTCCTTCATCCTCTTCTCGCAGGCTTCAAAGTATTCGTCATCTATCTCAATTCCTATAAAACGGCGATTGGCCTTTCTTGCAGCCACTCCAGTGGATGCCACACCCATGAACATATCTAGAACTATATCATTCTCGTTACTAGCAATCTTAATGATATGATCTAGAACCTTAAGGGGCTTTTGTGTAGGGTGCTTAGGAGATTTAAGCCGCTCATTTCCCATGCAGATGGGACTCTCTATAAAGTTATGCATCTCATTTTGCTTAGTAAAGTTCCAAGTGTGTCCCTTGTTCCACATACAGACAATAAGCTCGCAGCTGTTTAAGAAAGAGGACTTGCGGATATTGGGAACAGGGTTGGTTTTATGCCAGACCATAAACTGAAATGTATCAAATTCACTATCAAAAACCTCATGCCATTTACCAATTAGATTATAGCTGGTAAAGACAAAGATATTGCCATTTGGAGAGAGAACCCTTTTAAATTCGTCAATAAAGTCTATAGGAGCAAGCTCCTTCAGATCCCATTTGGCT
The DNA here is from genome assembly GCA_012839235.1 of Clostridiales bacterium. Classification (GTDB taxonomy): domain Bacteria; phylum Bacillota; class Clostridia; order Lachnospirales; family Lachnospiraceae; genus Mobilitalea. The sequence continues at coordinate 3,157 of DUNS01000102.1, read as the reverse complement.
ACGTCATTATTAATCTCACTTCTCCAGTCGAACTTCATATTGCCAGTGGAGTATTTGGCAAGATTATAAGGGGGATCGCAAAGAATAAGATCTATACTATGATCAGGAATCTCCTTTAATTTATCCATGCAGTCACCATGCATTAGTAGGTAGTTATCTATTGTATTTATATCTATCATAAGGGGTATATCTCCTCTCAAAAAGCTTCATTAGTTACTATATTATAATTAGTGGAAATAAAGCTGTTTAATACGTTCCAGGGCGGCGTTCATGTACTCAGAGCTGATTTTGTATTGATCAAAAACAACTTGATATCCGATGGGGTCATTACATACGAAGTTCCAATAATCCTTTCCGATTAAAAGCTCATCCTCTGCGAAGAAGGTCTGGACTCGTTCTTGACGCCAGGGAGCTCCTTCTCCGAATTTATTATAAGCAGTAGCAAAGAAAATCTTAATTGTATCATCATTCTGTAAGGAGTTTTTTAATATAAAGAACTCATTAAGTAAAGCGATTTTCTCTGACTTGGCTTTTTTGTTATCTAAATCTCCACCGGCCTTTAATTCAATTAGATAATGACATCTCTTCTCAGGGTCATAAAAATAATTGTCAGTCTCATGGGAGGTCAAAAAGCTAGCTACATTCCCTGGTATCAGGCAATTAAATTGCTGATAATCCCTGGTGCTTGGTTTTGAATCCCGTTTTTCATAAGCTGTCATAAGATAATCAATGTGCTGTGTCTGTTGGGGTAAAAGATAGGATTCAATTCGTCCTTTAACTACGTATGATATCTTTGCCAGGGCATTGCCCATGTTCTCCAAAACTTTGCCAAATGAGCTGTCAAATGACCTGACAAAGGCCGAATAAAACATAAATTCTTCACCAAGCTGAGAAATAAAAGCATTATTCTTCTTAGCATTGATAACACCTAGGGGGTCATTAACTTCAGCACCATATCTAGCTTCAAGCCCATCAGCGAATTGACGGATGTGGGCATCTACAGTTTCCTTAATATATTGTTCTTTTTTTATATCCATTTAGCAACCATTTCTTTCTTATATAGCAAGGTGAAAGTATTATCCTTCACCCTATCTTCTTTAGAATTATTCAAAATATGTTTCAAGATTTAGTTCGTTCCATATATGTAACGATTATCATCAAATCGTTCCTTATTTGCAATGCAACCCATTAATTAATAATTATAGCACGTTTCAGAGAATACGTCCAAGAAAAAACTAGAACATTTGTTGTTACTATTTGGCCATACAAAGTATAGATATAAAGACTAGGAGAAAATGATTCCCCTAGTGAGTATTTGCATTCGTCGGTACTTAGGTTCTGTTCTTTAGAACCTTATGTATCCGCTACGAATGCAACTAAGCGAGAGCGTCTCACCAGGGGAACATTTTTCTTCTAGTCTTCTCAATACATTGAAGGCCAAATAGTAACAACAAATTCAACACGTTTAAACGGAGAAAGAGCCACAGTGGGGGGGACTGTGGCTCTCTAGAAAAGTTAGTTTGTATACTTCTTTTCTAATCTATATAAAATCTCAAGGAAGTGAGATGGAGTAGCATTCTCATTAGCCTTCTTTTCATAATCAGCTGTATCAATTTCTACCTTTTCCATTACTTCAGGAGGAAGTTGCTTTTGGGCAAATGGAAATACAACAGAGTTTTCTTTATCTATGTGTCTTTGTAGATGATTGGCATATCCTACTGCATTGGCAATAACATCTATTTTACTAAAGTCATCGCCTGCTTTGACAAGCTCTAGGGCACTTACAAGCTCTTGAATAAATAGTCTTCCCCAGTCGTGTTCAATCAGCATTCCGTGTGTGACCAGCTTATTGCCTAGAGGGCCAAGGTGATTGACCATCTCTTTAAAAAGGATTGCTTCCTCTTTCCCGTGATGATGACCATCAGCATAATTGCGGATAAAATCAATCATATCATTAAAGTCATCATAGGATATTTCCTCTCCCTTTAAGATGCCATAAGAAGCGTTCTTAACTACAACTAGCATTCGGGATATATTCTTATGCTCTTCAACCATGAGCTCTATACTATTCATGCTGCCTCACCCTTTCTTAAGGAATATGTGACGGGATCTATTCTCTGGTAATCAAGGCCAAATGTTTCTGCTAAGCCTTCTAACCAGCCATCCCGAAGCACATAGTAATTGTCAATATTTCCACCTACTGCCTTCCAATAGCTTTCATGAACACAGACATTCCTTTTCCACTGAATACTGTCCTCATCTTGAGCTAGAATACTATTGGCACGATCGCAGGGCATACCATCAAGCAGGTTATCAGATACTGCCTTATATATTTCAGCTATAGTATTAGCAGTGCCTTGAAGTGTCATTCCAACTTCTTTGCCTTTCATATATAGGATTGATCTTAAAGCATCAAAGGAAGTAGGATCCTTTTTTAGTAGATTAGTTACACAATATGCATACTTGTATTCTACCTGGGATACCCTTTCCTGTAGCCAACCATGGATATTACCATGATCAATCATTTCCTCCAGGGGCTTGTTCTCGAACACACCATAAGTAGTATCACAAGTATTCTTAAGAGATAAGGAATATTGCTCCCCAAGGGTATAAATCTCATCAACAATATCCTGTTGAAGCTGTATCTTATTATATAGCCAATAATGTATTGGACCTAAAAATGCACTCATATTATATCTATTCCTTTCTATATTAGTGATTATAGGTAATGACGAAACCACTAAATTTAAGTATTATATATGATTAATAGTGTTCTGGATGGTCAGAATACTGATTAATCATATATAATTAATATACCTGAAGGGTTTCGTAATCAACTATTAATGGATTAATAATCAGGGACTCAACCTTGAGATACTAAATATTCTATTAATTCATCATTTTATATTGATGTAAATAATTCGATGTCATCCTCAACTGTTCCAATTCCAGCAATACCAAAGTTATCAACTAATACCTTTGCTACATTAGGAGAAAGGAATGCGGGTAGTGTAGGGCCTAAGTGAATATTCTTAACTCCTAGATATAATAATGAAAGAAGAACGATAACGGCCTTTTGCTCATACCATGCAATGTTATATGCGATTGGAAGCTCATTAACATCTTGAAGCTCGAAGATCTCTTTTAGCTTAAGTGC
>DUNS01000101.1 GCA_012839235.1 Clostridiales bacterium | reverse complement strand
TGAAATCCTTCCTTGTGATATCGGTGATTTTTGCATCATTTATTGTGATGATTTTCGTTCTTTTGACCAATGGGGTAAAGGATTTGGTAAAGAGTGCTTATGAGTCTAAAATATTACTGGATGAGATGGAAATTAAGTTTCTGCAGGATCAAATGAATCCTCACTTTCTCTTTAATATCTTACTAACTATACAGATTAAGGCAAAAATGTCTGGGGATGAAAAGATTTATAAGATGATTTCCTCCTTATCTGCATTGTTGAGGGCAGGCATCTATAAGGATGCTCGGGCAATTGTGTCTATAAAGGAGGAACTTAAGTATGTGGAGTATTATCTCTGGCTTCAAAAGGAACGATATGATGATCGCTTAAATTATAGTATTGATGTGGCGGATGCTTCAATAATGGACTGCGAAATTCCTAGGCTTATTATTGAAACAATGGTAGAGAATGCTGTAGTCCATGGAATCGAGGATATGCCTGAAGGAGCCATGGTCCAAGTGACCCTGGAATACGTTACTTTAAATGGTAAGGAAGAAATTTTGATTCATGTTATAGATAATGGAGCTGGTTTTAATGCAGCAGAGGTGGTTTCAGAAAAAGTAGGCTTAGAAAACGATGGTAGTATCCGGCGTGATAAGATGGGTCTTAACAATACCAATCAAAGATTGAAGCTTATTTATGGGGAAGAGTATGGTCTGATCATTCATAGCAAGGAAAAGGAAGGAACAGACATAGAAATACATATACCGAAGAAGATAATGGAGACAGAGAATGATAAAAGTGATGATAGTTGATGATGAACGTAATATAAGAGAAGGGATTATTCATCTGATCAATTGGAGAGAGCTTGGATGTGAGGTGGTGCATTCCTGTAATAACGGAAGTACTGCTCTTTCCTATTTGGAAGGAAATCCAGTTGATATTGTTGTGACTGATATTAAAATGCCTATTATGGATGGGCTTGACCTGAGTAAAAGAATCAGTGAGAAGTATATGGCTAAGGTAATTATCTTGACGGCATATTCCGATTTTGCACTGGCTAAGCAAGCAATTAAGTATAATGTGTCTGATTTTATTATTAAAAATGATTTCATAGAAGAATTGCCCTTAGCCATCAATAAAACCATAGAGATGATTGTTAAGGAACGAGAAATAGGTGAAGCAGGTAAAGGAGAGGTATCTGGCAGCTTTAATTATGTTAATGTATTTCGGCGGCTGATTACTACAGGGGAGATTTCAGCAAGGGAGATAGTGGAAGGTAAACTTGAGGAGAACAATTATGTTCTTTGTGCTTGTGATATTACCTATTATGATAAGGAAATAGGAAATCAAAATATATCGGAGCTTCTTAATAATATTCTTCGAATCTCCTTAAAAGATTGTAGCTACAGTATTATACCCTTTACAGATTCCTACTTGATTATTCCAGTAAGATATAAAAAGAACAGCGGCATGGGACTTAATACCGTAGTAGAATATTTTAACAACATTATTATCATGATAGAAGAATTCATGAGAATTGATATCAAGCTGGGACTAAGTTCAGAAGTAAAAGATGTGAAACAGCTTAAGGATGGATATGAAGAAGCAAGACAGGCATTGGCTAAGATAACAACTCAGGGAACTGCAATAAAAGTCTACACCTCTCTGTCCTCATCAGGTGTTACCACAGCCTTTGATGTGGACAGGTTTACCAATATGCTGGTAGAAATCACCTTTGATGAGGAAAGCTTTGAGGTAGGAGAAAAGCTTTCTAAAGGATTTGAGAAACTAGCAGATACAGGCTGTGCCTTTGAAC
>DUNS01000100.1 GCA_012839235.1 Clostridiales bacterium | reverse complement strand
TTAGAGCTTAAGTAATAACTAGTCGTCATGATGATAAAACAGTTTAAACATTTTTATTGGAAACGGGGCAAAATAAAACAAGTTTTATAATATTGCTATATTTGAATCGTAAAATAGATGTTTATTAGTAAAAAACTATAATTTTTAAGATCTAATCAAAAGAAACGTTTCAATTGCCCTTGTTAAATATGTCGAACTTTTAAACGTTCAACTAAAATTATTGTAGCACCTTTCTAAATCCATGTCAATACTTTGACTAGAAAGTTTGGAGCACACTCAAAGTCCAGTATTTCAGAGATTTCAGGCATTATCATTGTTAGACCAGCTAATAAAAGAAAAACTTATCCATAACAATATTCCTCCTTATAAGAATAGGTTTATTGAAATTGTTAAAATTGTATATTTATTTCTTAGAATAGATGGATTATACCAGTGTGTATTTACAAAATGGAATCTTAAAGGGCTTATAGGGAGTTGTTATCTCCATATAAGCCCTTTAAATTGATTTTTAAGTCAAGCCAGAAGGCTTTAGATATTTATTTAATAATGGTTTTTCCACCCATATATGGCTGAAGAGCCTTAGGTATGTTAACAGAGCCATCTTCATTAAGGTTATTTTCAAGAAATGCAATTAACATACGAGGAGGTGCTACCACAGTATTGTTAAGAGTATGGGCAAAATACTTACCCTTCTCACCAACAACACGGATTTTTAAGCGACGAGCCTGTGCATCCCCAAGGTTAGAGCAACTTCCCACTTCAAAGTACTTTTTCTGTCTTGGTGACCATGCCTCCACGTCCACGGACTTAACCTTAAGGTCAGCCAAATCACCAGAGCAACACTCTAAGGTTCTTACAGGGATATCTAATGTTCTGAATAATTCAACTGTATATTGCCACATTTTTTCATACCAAGCCATACTATCTTCGGGATTACAAACTACAATCATCTCCTGTTTCTCAAATTGATGAATTCGATAAACTCCCCTTTCCTCAAGACCATGGGCACCTTTTTCTTTTCTAAAGCATGGTGAATAGCTAGTTAGGGTCTGAGGCAAGGTATCCTCAGAAACTATTGTATCAATGAATTTACCAATCATAGAGTGTTCACTAGTTCCGATAAGATAAAGATCCTCTCCTTCTATCTTATACATCATAGCTTCCATCTCTTCAAAGCTCATTACACCAGTCACAACATCACTTCTTATCATAAATGGTGGTATGCAATAGGTAAAGCCTTTATCAATCATGAAGTCTCTAGCGTAGGTAGTAACCGCTGAGTGTAGTCTAGCAATATCCCCTAATAGATAATAGAAACCATTACCTGCAACTCTTCTTGCCGCATCAAGGTCTATCCCATTAAGTTTTTCCATAATATCTATGTGATATGGGATCTCATATTCAGGAACAAGTGGCTCACCATAACGCTCAACTTCTACATTCTCACTATCATCTTTACCGATAGGTACACTAGAATCAATAATATTAGGGATTTTCATCATAATATCATTGATCTTTACACTTAGGTCATTCTCCTTAGCTTCTAAGGCAGCCAAGTGTTCTGAAAAAGAAGTTACTTGGTTTTTAAGCTCCATAGCCTCATCCTTTTTTCCCTTGGCCATAAGCCCACCAATTTCTTTTGATATACGGTTTCGTTCAGATCTTAGATTATCAGCCTCTGCTTTCACAGTTCTGCTTTCTAAATCAAGCTCAATGACTTCATCTACCAATGGCAGCTTTCTGTCTTGAAATTTCTTTTTAATATTGTCTTTAACTACCTCTGGGTTTTCTCTTAGAAATTTAATGTCTATCATGTTCTTCCTCCTAAAATATTATTATTGTTCTATTCATTTCTTATTAATCCTAAGAAGCACCTTATACTCACTTTGCTTTCACACAAACAAAAAAATCCTTTCGTCCCATAAAACCATGGGACGAAAGGAATCCGTGTTGCCACCCAAATTGCTAGAATTATTCTAGCCACTCAATCGTAGGATAAAGGGTACGAACCTTCAGATTCATCATCTGCAGCTCCAAAAGTGGAAAGATTATACCTTTCACCGATTCACACCATCCACCGGCTCTCTGAAGAAATGTATTAATCGTAGCTTTTATCATCGCTTAGTAATCTTTATTTTTTACTATTATATAGTTTTTAGTCATAATAAGCAAGGGCAATCTTCTACTTTCTAATTGGTAGCCAGCTTAAAACATCCTGTATTTTATGGTCCCAGTACTTCCATTGATGATCACCCGGAGCTTCCTCATATGTTAAATCATATCCCAGGTCGGTTAGATGCTCCTTCATATTCATATTATCTTTATATAAAAAGTCCTCAGTTCCACACCACATATAAAGCTTAGGCAATGGTTTTCCAGAGAACTTCAATCTCCTGGCCAATTCAAAGAGATCATTGTCACTTCCTTCAACTTTATCTAAGGGGCCAAATATATTGTACCAGAATTCATAAGGTGGATTTCCTTTTTCAGCCAAATGTCTTACATCTAAGGCCCCAGAAAGGCTGGCCGCTGCACCGAATCTATCTGCTGCCCTTAAACTCATCTTCATAGCACCATAGCCGCCCATAGAAAGGCCTGCCACAAAATTATCCTCCCTCTTTGTTGACATGTTGGGGAAGAACTCCTGACAAATTTCTGGTAGCTCTTCACTTATAAATGTCCAGTATTTTAAGCCATGATGCATATCTGTGTACCATCCCAGATGAGTTGTCGGCATAACCACAGCTATACCCATATCATCAACGTAGCGTTCTATAGAGGTCCTCCTCTGCCACACAGTACTATCATCACTCATACCATGTAATAAGTATAGAGTTGGGTATTTTCCATTACTTCCTTTTCCCTCTGCTCCAATCTGTCCCTTGGTTCTCTGTGGTAGAATAACATCCATCTGCATACACATTCCAAGAACATTGGAGAAAAAATCAACATGTAGTAACGCCATATAACTCCTCCTTAACATATGTATTTTAACCCTTTTTCACTTCAAATAAGTCCTGATAGGCCTGTATACAATGACTAACAATTATCAAGACCTCTCTAATTATAGCATTTTTTTATAAATATTGTACAGACTCTTAGAAGAGGGTTCCTTTCTTTCATGCTTTTGTTATTCATGCCTTGTTTTACTTAATTCATTAATATATAATGAAAATACTAACCCTATTATTTATATGGTTAATTTGTTACTAACAACAGACCTTTGAAAAAGGAGAAATGTATTATGTCAAATGTACTTTTTTATCGTTGTGAAAAATGTGGAAACATGATTGCTAAAATCAAAGATGGCGGTGGCCCTCTCTCATGTTGTGGCCAAGAAATGAAAGCACTAAAGGCTAATACTGAAGACGCAGCTCAAGAGAAGCATGTTCCTGATGTTGAAAGAGTGGATGGCAAGATTAAAGCAACCGTTGGTTCAGTTATTCACCCTTCCATACCAGAGCATTATATTGAGTGGATTGCACTTGTAACTGATGATAAGGTTTGGGTAACCAAGCTTGAGCCAGGAATGGTACCTACTGCAGAGTTCCCAGAGGTTGAATCTGGGTCAGTTTATGAGTATTGTAACCTTCACGGACTTTGGAAAGCAGATTTTTAATTCAACATCATAAAGCACATATAAAAACAACCCATTATTAATTGTCTAAATGACACTCAATAATGGGTTTTTTCTTTTTCTAAAGCATACTCCTCTACAAGAGATATGTCTTGAGGCTATATTACCCTATTGCATCCTTCATAGACTTGACATATTCACCGATATGTTTCGGGGCATCTTTTCCGTACCTCTCTAATAATTTTATTATAGCCGACCCCACGATAACTCCATCTGAGATATCTGCCATCTTCTTTGCCTGCTCTGGCGTTGATATACCAAATCCAATAGCAGAAGGAATATCCGTGTTCTGCCTTACAAGATCAACAATAGAAGAGATGTCAGTTTTGATCTCACTTCTAGTCCCCGTCACACCCAGGCTAGAGACAATGTATAGGAAGCCCTCAGCCTCCTTTGCTAGCATAGAGATGCGATTTTTTGAGGTAGGGGCGATCAGGGATATCAAGTCCACACCATACTTGCGACAGGTTGGTAGAAACTCATCCTTTTCTTCAAAGGGAAGATCTGGCAAGATCAGCCCATCAATTCCAATCTCTTTACAGGTATGAATAAATCGATCTGCTCCATAGGAAAAAACCACATTAGCATAGGTCATAAATACCATGGGAACTGTTACATCCCTACGAAGCCCTCTTACAAAATCAAAGATTTTATCAGTGGTAATTCCATTCTTCAATGCCCGTAGATTAGCACCTTGAATCACAGGACCCTCTGCTGTGGGATCAGAAAAAGGAATGCCCAGTTCAATCAGATCTGCTCCATTATCAACAGCGGCTCGAACAGCGGCTGCTGTTGTTGCTAAGTCTGGATCACCACAGGTAATAAAAGCTATAAACGCCTTTCCATTTTCAAAAGCAGATTTTATCTTACTCATGGATATCCTCCCCTCTGTATCTTGCAATAGCGGCACAGTCCTTATCGCCTCTGCCCGAAACAGTTATAATTATAATTTGATCTTTAGCCATTGTTGGAGCAAGTTTCATCCCATGGGCGATGGCGTGTGCTGATTCAATAGCTGGAATAATTCCTTCAGTTTTAGCTAGATATTCAAAGGCACAGACAGCCTCATCATCAGTAACAGGCACATACTCTGCTCTGCCAATGTCGTAAAGATGTGCATGTTCTGGACCAACACCGGGATAATCAAGCCCTGGTGAAATAGAATAAACCGGTGCAATCTGCCCATATTCATCTTGGCAAAAGTAAGATTTCATTCCGTGAAAAATTCCCACCCTTCCAGTATTGACGGTTGCAGCGGTTTCAAAGGTATCAATGCCTCTGCCTGCTGCCTCACAGCCGATAAGTCGTACAGTTTCATCTTCAATAAAGTGATAAAAGCTTCCTATAGCATTGGAACCACCGCCTACACAAGCAACTACAGCATCAGGAAGCCTTCCTTCCTTTTCCATAAGCTCTTCCTTAATTTCCTTTGAAATCACTGCTTGGAAATCTCTCACCATGGTCGGGAAGGGATGGGGACCCATCACAGAGCCAAGACAGTAGTGGGTATCGTCAATCCGGTTTGTCCATTCTCGCATAGCCTCGGAAACCGCATCCTTTAGTGTTGCTGTACCGTTTTTTACAGGGATCACTTTTGCACCAAGCAGTCTCATACGGTATACATTAAGTGCCTGACGAAGGGTATCCTCCTCTCCCATGAATACAACACATTCCATACCCATCAGGGCAGCAGCGGTTGCGGTAGCTACACCATGTTGACCAGCTCCAGTTTCGGCAATCAATCTTGTTTTACCCATTTTTTTAGCAAGTAAGGCCTGACCAAGGACATTGTTAATTTTGTGGGATCCAGTATGATTTAAATCCTCTCTCTTTAGATAAATCCTTGCACCACCCAAATCCCTGGTCATCTTCTGAGCCAGATACAGACCTGAAGGCCTACCTGCATATTCCTTAAGCAATTTAGTAAACTCCTCATTAAATTCCGGATCTATTTTATAACGGCTATATGCTTCATCCAATTCTATAAGGGCATTCATAAGGGTTTCGGGGATATACTGTCCACCATGAATACCAAAGCGTCCCTTTTTACCTATCATTTAATCTCATCCTTTCCTCTTACAATGTGAACAAATTTACCCATTTTATCTATATCCTTCTGCCCATCTGTTTCTATTCCAGAGCTTACATCTACAGCATAGGGGCCAAGGGTTTTAATAGCCCTATCAATATTATTAAGACTTAGGCCACCGGCAAGAAAATATGGCCGCAGAAGCCCTTTTGCATACACCCAATCAAACACCCTTCCAGAGCCACCATTTCCTGAATCCAGCAAGACATAATCTGCAGTGGATTTATTAGCATCAATAACATCTTCTTCTGTATTGATGGCAAATGCTTTAATAATTGGCTTATCAGTTAGTGAGCGAAGAGCCTTGATATAGTCCTCATCTTCCTGACCGTGGAGCTGGGCCATATCTATAATTTTGAGGTTTAGTAGTTTGGAAATCTCCTCAGGTGTTTCATTGACAAATACACCTACAGCGGTAATCGATGGGTTTAAATGCTTCTTCAGTCTCCCTGCCTGCTCCGGGGATACATACCGTTTGCTTAGTCCAGCGAATACAAAACCAACATATTCAGGGGCAAGCTGATTAGCAATTTCTATATCACGAAGCTGGGACAGTCCACACAGCTTGATTTTCGTCACAGGCCACCTCTCAGTTCTGCCAACTTGGCCTTTTTATCCTCTGCGACCATTAGGGCTTCCCCAATAAGAACAGCATGTGCTCCAATCATACGAAGTTTCTCCACATCCTCAGAGCATGTCACTCCACTTTCGGATATAAAAATTATATCACTAGGTATCATCTCACGAAGCCTGCGGCTATTACTGGTATCTATGGAAAAGTTCTTTAGGTTACGGTTATTGACACCTATGACTCTAGCTCCTGCCTTCAGTGCTGTTATCACCTCATTTTCATCATGTACCTCTACCAGGGCAGAAAGACCTAGCATATCGCAAAGAGAAATATATGACTTGATTTCTGCCTCAGTGGATATGGAGCAAATCAATAGAACCCCTTGGGCCCCAAGGATCTTGGCCTCATATATCATATATGGATCAACGTTAAAGTCCTTACGTAGGCAAGGTATACTAACAGCCCTAGCAATTTCCTCCAAATATTTATCGCTGCCTAAAAACCACTTCGGCTCTGTCAGTACTGATATGCAATCAGCCCCTGCAGCCTCATACTCCTTTGCAATTTGGAGATAAGGAAAATCTGGTGCTATAAGGCCCTTGGAGGGAGATGCCTTTTTACACTCACAGATGAATGCAATATCAGAGGTCTTAAGAGCATTTTCAAAGGCAAACTCACCCTTTGGAAGTGCCTCTGCCTGTCGTCTTATTTCCTCCAGAGGAATTATCTTTTTTGCCTGACTAACACGAGCCTTAGCATGGTCCGCCAGCCTATTTAAGATAGTCATTCTCATACCTCCCCACTGTTGCTTACTTCTATTAATTTCTCCAGAGTTTTAAGAGCATTTCCTGAATCAATCAGCTCTCCTGCAAGAGCAATACCATCCTTTATAGATTCTGCCTTGCCTCCGATATAAAGTGCAGCTCCCGAATTAAGGAGCACGGCATTTCGCTTATGACCTCTTTGACCCTTTAGTATCCCTTTGGTGATTTCTGCATTATCATCCGGTGTCCCACCTATAAGGTCTGCTTTAGTACAGCGCTTAAAACCGAAGTCCTCAGGAGTGATTGTATAGGTTTTAAACCATCCATCCTGAATCTCACAAACAGTCGTCGGTGCGCTCATGGATATTTCATCTAGCTTATCCTGTCCGTACACTACCATACCTCGTTTTACCCCAAGGGTTGTTAATACCTGTGCTAGGGGTTCAACAATATACTCATCGTATACACCCAGAAGCTGCATAGTGGGTCTGCCAGGATTGGTAAGAGGACCTAGAATATTAAATACTGTGCGAAAGCCAAGCTCACGGCGGATATTCCCAACATATTTCATGGAGGTATGATACTTCTGAGCGAAGAAGAAGCACATACCAACCTCATTCAGCAGTTGGATACATTTTTTTGGACTTTGCATAATATTAACCCCCAATGCCTCCAGGCAATCCGCTGTTCCACACTGGGAGGATGCAGCTCTATTACCGTGCTTTGCCACCTTTATACCACTGGCTGCCACAACAAGGGCGGAGGTAGTGGAGATATTAAAGCTATGAGCATTGTCTCCCCCTGTACCGACAATATCAAAAAGCTCCATATCTGTTGTAACTTTGATGGCATGATCTCCCATGGCAGCCGCACATCCTGCAATCTCATTAGTAGTTTCCGCCCTTGCGCTTTTCGTAGAGAGGGCTGCCAAAAAAGCGGCATTCTGTGTGGCAGTGGTTTCTCCACTCATGATTTCATTCATCACGGTATATGCCTCATTAAAGGTGAGGTCTTCTTTGTTTACAATTTTCACAATGGCCTCTTTGATCATAATACATCCTCCTCGTATTTTATATTTTAATAAAATTCTCTAGCATTGTTTTTCCAGCTGGTGTCATAATGGATTCTGGATGGAATTGTACCCCGAATATAGGGTATTCCCTGTGTTGCACTGCCATCACTTCCCCATCCCTAGTAACAGCGGTAACCTTCAAGTGACTGGAAGCCCTATCCACATCTGCTGCAAGAGAGTGATAGCGGGCCACCAGCCCTGTTTCGGGGCAACCTTTAAATAGGGGACAAGCTAGATCAAATCTAACCTGTGACTGCTTACCATGCATCAGCTTTTTTGCATAGGTAACAGCAGCCCCATAGGCTGCACAAATTGCCTGATGTCCAAGGCATACCCCAAGGGTTGGTATATTCCTGCTCAGTGTTTTAGCAACATCCATGATAATCCCAGCATCCTCCGGCCTGCCGGGACCTGGAGAAAGAACAATCCGATCCGGATTCAGCTTCTCTATCTCATCCACCCTCATCTCATCATTGCGTATTACCTTGATATTGGGCTGGATTTCTCCTATGAGCTGATATAGGTTATGTGAAAAGCTGTCATAGCTATCAATTAGTAAAATCATGGATCTACCTCCTCTGCTAGCTTCAAGGCTTCTATAACGGCCTCTGCTTTGCTGATGCATTCCTCAAATTCTTTTTCTGGAACCGAATCCGCAACAATTCCTGCCCCACTTCGCACATATACCTTGCCCTTCTTTTTATAGGCAATTCGAATGGCGATACAGGTATCCATGTTGCCTGTGAAGTCGATATATCCAATGGCTCCACCGTATATGCCTCGCTTATTCTTCTCCAGCTCACTGATAAGCTGACAGGCTCTTATTTTGGGGGCACCTGACAGAGTTCCAGCTGGAAGAACAGCGCTGATCCCATCAAGGGCATCAAATTCTTCTCGGATTTCTCCTCTTACTGTAGAGCCTATATGCATTACATGGGAATATCGTTCTATTGAGTGGAGCGTCTCAACCTTTACACTTCCAAATTTACTAATTCTCCCCAGATCGTTTCGCCCCAGATCCACCAACATATTATGCTCGGCAAGTTCTTTCTCATCAGCAAGTAGCTCAGCCTCCAACCTCTTATCCT
>DUNS01000099.1 GCA_012839235.1 Clostridiales bacterium | reverse complement strand
TTATTATAGGCTGCTTGCTATTTACCCTTATAATATTTTTGACCTGCGGTAATTTATTAGATAAAGCAGAGTATACAGGTAAGTAGTTACAATTTGGCCTTATAGGTGCTGAAGAGGCTAGGGGAGAAATGATCCCATTGTGAGACGCTCTCGCTTAGTTCCATTCGTAACAGTACCTAAGGTCCTATAAAACAGGACCCAAGTACTGACGAATGCAAATACTCACTATGGGAAACATTTTCCCCTATCCTTGCCCACAAGTCTTACTAGCCGAATTGTAACTACTTACCTGTATACTCTGCTTTATCTAATAAATTACCACAGGTCAAAAATATTATAAGGGTAAATAGCAAGCAGCCTATAATAAATGGCAGTGTAGCTAAGAATAACAAGTTTTTAGGGAGGATAAATCCTATTAATAGGGTTGCAAGTATTGGAGGGCCTAGAACCAGCAATAGGAGTCCAATACCAACAAAAGCTTTTGCTATCATATTTGGCTGTCCGCCTAATACTCTTTGATAAAGTATGGTTATACCTACATAAAGAATATTACATGCAGAATAGGAAAGAGCCATGAATATACACATCATAATATCCACCTGACCAACAATCCCTAATGCTGTAAATATAAATAGGGAATCTACTATTGGCTTTATCATAGAGGATAGAGATGCTGCAAATACCTTTTTAATAGATTTCTCTGGTATTAGGTATATATGGGGCTTAGCCAGTTCAAACTTAAGGGAACCAAATGTAGTAATAAAAAACTGTAAATAAAGTAGCATTGCCAATATACCAAAGGAAGTTCCTTCTTTTCCTCTTAAGTTATAGCCAGCAATAGCTACACCAGCAGTTGCAAATATAGTAAATCCATCAATAAATATGAATCTTGATTTACGTTTCAATTCAAGGATGTTCTTATATGCAATAGTAATAGCGCCCTTACCTTTAAGTATATCTTTATCTTCTTTTCTTAATTTTATTCTTTTATTAGGCTTAGATACAGTTTTGCCTTCCTTCGCAGCTATAAACTTTTGATAAACTATCTCCGTAGACTGTAGAACATCTTCATAATAATCAGCTTTACCTGAAGTAAGAAAAAGTATAAATATAACACTAAATAAAGCAAATAGACTTATTGAAATCACCATATCAAGCATGGCTCCACTAGTTAATCCAGAGAAGAACATAATTGCCCAACCACCGACAGGAACATATCCAAACCATCTACTATCAATCATAGTTAGTAAGGCTTCAAACCAACCAATTTGTCCACCACGCCATATCAACAAATATGCCAACAAAAGAAGGGCTGCGCAGATGTAAAGGGCAATATTAATTATAGACCTACGTCTTGAATTAACACTAGAGAACATATAAGTAGCTATGGATAGTAATTGTCCAAAAACCAAAATCAGTACATATATAAATACTAAGGCCAACAATTCCTTAGTTCCATATCCGAAACTTGATTTTAAAGTAGCTACTTGAAATAATATGAATGAGGACGTGAGGATTGTCTTACCTAAGGTACTGACTAGCCCATATAACAATATCTTTTTTGAGGATATTGGTGCTACAAATAATAGACCCACATCTGGCATGGAAAAAAGGGTGGATCCCGTAGAAAGTCCAGTTGATATATAGGTGCCAAGAAATAATATTCCCAATCCCCCAAGAATAAGTAGTAGGATACGTTCGTCAGCAAAATTAATCTCATTTGCTTCCCTATCCATCATAAAGGAAGCAATAATACTCAATACAAGCATAGCTGCTATAAATATATAGAGTATTAGTAATGCGGGCTTTTTCTTCAGCTGGAGCAAACGATTCTTTAACTGAATTATTAACAAATAGGTCAAAGCTTTCATGCCCTATCTCCTTCCGTAATACTAAAGAATAGCTCCTCTAGGCTTTCTTGTGAGCCAGCCATATCATTTCTACTTCTTCTAGCAGCGATCTTTCCTTCCACCATAATATTAGTACTATCCCATAACTCTTCTACACTATCAAGCATATGGGTACTAATAAGAATAGCATTGCCGTCTTGTCTAAGCTCTACAATCATATTCTTAAGTTCTTTTATTGCATGAGGATCTAGCCCAACCATTGGTTCATCAAAAAGAATAACCTTTGGTTTAGGTAGTAGTCCACAGCAGATACTTAGCTTTTGCTGCATACCCTTTGAAAGCTCACTGCCTAGCTTCTTCTTTTTATCAGTCAGTTCAAATCTTTCAAGGAGGGCTTCGACATCTTCCTTCCAATTTTCTAAGGAATAGGCCCTTGCAATGAATTCCATATGCTCCCATACAGTAAGTAAATCATATAAGGCAGGTATTTCAGGTATATATCCTAAATCCCTTTTAGCGGGTATAGATTTATTCTCATTACCGTTAATAAGAATTTCTCCATCAAATCTAAGTAGACCTGCGATACATTTAATAATAGTGGATTTACCAGCACCATTAGGCCCAAGTAAAACCGTTATTTCTCCAGGTCCTACATCTAAGCTAATATTATCATTAGCTACTAATTTACCGTATCTTTTGGTTACCCCTCTAACTGAAAGCATATGTATCCCTCCTAGTTCATTTGCTTTAAATTTTCAAACATATATACAATACCATAAAATGTATTAAAATACACTATTATTTTATATAAAAAGTCAAACCCTTAAAAGCTCTTTATGCTGTAATAGGGTTTGACCTTAAGAATACAATTATTTATCTAGTTTAAAATATTTCCTTGCAAATTCTATATCTTCTTCCATCCTTATCTTTAGCTCCTCTAAGGAATCGAATTTAAGCTCTGGTCGTAGATATGTCATTAATTCAACCTCAATTATCTGACCATATAAATCCTCATCAAAATCAAAGATAAAGGTCTCTACCCTTTTACTAGGAACTACTCCAACAGTAGGATTATAGCCAATATTAGTGACTCCATAGTAGGAATTACCTCTAATACTTGTTTTACTTGGATATACTCCGCAAGGAGGTAATAGCTTACTTGGATCTGGTACTATGTTGGTTGTTGGCATACCAAGGGTTCTTCCTATTCTTCTGCCATGAAGGACCTCTCCCATAATCATATAGGGCTGTCCCAGCATTGCATTAACCTCTTCCATCTTACCCTCTGCCAGCTCAGCTCGTATGGCAGTGCTGCTTATAATTCGATCATGGAATTTTCTTTTCTCACAGGCAATAACCTTATAACCATAGGTGTTAGCATATTGCTCCAATAATGCTACATCTCCCCTACGCTTATGACCAAATCTAAAATCCTCACCAACAACAATTACCTTAGCATCCAGTTTATCAACTAGGATCTTCTTTATAAAATCCTCTGGCTCCTGCTTCATAGTCTCCGCTGTAAAAGGGAAGGAAATAAGAGCATCTAGCCCAGTTCTAGATAGCTTTGCAAGCTTTTCCTCTTCAGTATAGATCTGAGTAAATTCCTTATTGGAAAGAAGATTATAAGGGTGTATATCAAATGTAAACATTACTGCTTTATAACCCTGCTTTTTATATGAAATTATGGCATCAAGTAAATATTGATGTCCAAGATGGATTCCATCAAATTTTCCCAAGGTCACTGCACAATTATTAAATTGAAAATCCTTGCTACCCTTTATATATTCCATGTAAAATCCATGCCTTTCATCTGTATGAAGATGTTTTTTCTTCCCACTGCCTTTATTCTATAGGAACATTTTCACAGGATAATATCCCTTTTTATCTTTATCATACTTATATAGTCCTATGAAAGTATTGTCTCCATCATAAACCCGAACCATGCCCTCTAAAGGTGATTGAGATGGTTCTGCCAAATGTTTATTTAAAAAAGGATTACCATTATGAACTAATTTATCAAATTCTTTATCCATTACTAGCTTGGGATAAGCTGATAAAACATCCTCTGTTTTTTGTAGGGCTTTCTCTAGCTCATCTGCTTTTACTAGCTCTTCAATATCAGATAATTTATATGCATTCCGAATATTGAAGTCTCCAACAGCAGTCCTTATAAGGCTTTTCATAGTTCCACCACAGCCTAAATCCTCACCAATATCGTTAATTAGTGTACGGATATAAGTCCCCTTACCACAATTAACAATAATAGTAGCCTCATGCTCTTCTTCATTTATATCCAGTACTTTAATATCATGAATAATTACACTACGGCGTTCCCTTTTAATTTCTTTACCTTGTCTTGCAAGCTCATAGAGCTTCTGACCATTAACCTTAATTGCTGAGTACATAGGAGGAAGCTGCATATATCCTCCGATATAGCCTTTAATAACCTTTTCTATCTCATCAACTGTAACATTAACATCTGAAGTTTTCATTACCTTACCGGTAATGTCTTGGGTATCAGTTGTAATCCCAAGCTTTAAAACAGCCTGGTAGGTTTTATCCTTATCAGTAATAAAGTCAACCAGCTTCGTAGCATTACCTATACATAGAGGTAATACCCCTTCTGCGTCAGGGTCTAGTGTCCCTGTATGGCCTATTTTCTTAGTTTTTAATATACCTCTCATTTTGGCAACAACATCATGAGAGGTATATCCTTTTTCTTTATTAATATTTATTATTCCGTTAATCAAAGCTTTGCTCCTTAGACTTCATTAATCTCTTTTAGCTGAGCCTCAATGTGCAAGGTTAGATTATTGATAGCATCGTTTAGTCTACCATGAATAGTGCATCCGGCAGCTTGTACATGGCCACCACCACCAAAATAAACGGCAATCTTGCTTACATTGACCTTACCGGTGGAACGCATACTGACCTTATACTCACTAGGGTTAGTTTCATATACAAACATAGCTACTTCTACACCTTTAGTAACACGTAGTTTTTCCACGACACCATCTAAATCTGCGGTTGTAACATCATAAAAGTCCATCATCTTTTGGCTTATGGATGAAACTATAACCTTACCATCTAAGACTAATATACTTTCCATAAGACATCTACCGATAATCAGATTCTGCTTATAGGTTTTAGCATAAAAAGTATCATTAATTAATTTGGAATAGTCAATACCTTTATCAATTAACTTACCTGCTATAGTCATAGTTCTACTAGTGGTATTAGGATGCTTAAAGACCCCGGTATCATGAATTATACCAACATATAATGAAGTAGCAATCTCCTTAGTTATCTTATCATCATCAATTAAGGTATATATAATTTCTGATGTAGAGGAGGCCTCAGCCACATGATTGATTGTGGCAAACATAGTATTGCTAATATGATGATCAATATTAACTGTGGTCTTAGCCAGATCAAATATCTCAGATACTACACCAAGACGATCTTTGCTTCCACAATCAAGAGCTATGAACATATCATATACTTCATTACCAGCACAACTACACTTTATACCTTCAAGGCCACTTAAAAGCTGGAATTGATCACCATATGGCTCCAAATATATATCAACCTGCTCAATTCCAAGCTCCTTCTTATATAGGCTAAGGTACTGGTATAAAGCTGTACTAGAACCGATGCAATCCCCGTCTGGTCTCACATGGCCAGCAATTGCAATCTTCTTAGAATTATTTAATATATCACGAATTTTATCCATATTGATAACCATGCCTCTCTTCCTAATGTGCAACCCTTCAATATGAAAATCAGAGATTTTCATATTGCCTAGGGCACAAGTTTCTCATTAGTACATAGGGACAATTAGATATCCCCATCATAACCATCTGAAAAGTTATCCTCTGTTTCATCTTCTTCACTTACTTTATTGTTCTTATTAACTTCGTCAATTAGCTTTGACATATTCACACCGTATTCAATGGATTTGTCTAATATAAATGTTAACTCAGGTGTATGTCTTAAGTTTAATTCTCTAGCTAATTGTCCTCTAAGGAAAGAGGCTGCACTTTTAAGCCCTTTTAAGGTAGATTCCTTAGACTCTTCGTCACCAAGAACACTTATAAATATCTTAGCAGTTTTTAGATCTGGTGCCACCTCAGTAGCAACAATGGTGGTCATTGGATTAATCCTAGGATCTTTTAGCTCTCTATTAATTAATATACTAAGAGCCCTCTGCACTTCTATATTAACTCGGGTATTTTTAATACTATTCTTTCTCACAAAATCACAATCCTTTCAGACGCAGTAAGAAAATGCTTACTTAGGTGTGAAAGATCTATCCTTCACACTTATCTTGGTACCTCTGCCATGATGTAAAGTTCTACTCTGTCCCCTTCCTTGACATCATTGAACTTCTCAAATACCAATCCACATTCATAACCGGTATTAACTTCCTTAACATCATCTTGGAATCTCTTTAATGAAGCTAGATTTCCTTCAAAGATCTTATCACTATCACGATAAATTCTAGCCATACATCCTCTTTGAATCTTACCATCAAGAACATATGACCCAGCAATTGTACCAACCCCAGATGCCTTAAAGGTCTGGCGAATCTCTGCGTGTCCAATTACCTTTTCCTCGTATATTGGATCGAGCATACCCTTCATGGCAGCTTCAACATCATCAATTGCATTGTATATAACTTTATAAAGCTTAATGTCAACATTTTCACGACTAGCTGTTTCTTTAGCTGCGTTATCAGGCTTAACATTAAATCCAATAATAACTGCATTGGAGGTAGATGCAAGGATAACATCAGATTCATTAATCGCACCAACACCGCCATGTACAATTCTAACCGCAACCTCATCATTACTTAGCTTCACAAGACTCTGCTTCATGGCTTCAACTGAACCTTGAACATCAGCTTTGATAATAAGATTTAGTTCCTTAATATTACCTGCCTTAATCTGTGAAAACAATCCATCAAGAGATAGCTTTGCTTTAGTATCTGATATAAGCTTTTCCTTACTTTGTGAAATAAAGGCTTCAGCAATAGTTCTTGCTTCTTTCTCACTATCCGTAGCCATAAATATCTCACCAGCATCAGGAACTTCATTCAATCCAATAATTTCTACAGGAGTAGAAGGAGTTGCTTCTTGAACCCTTCTTCCTCTGTCATCAACCATTGCACGAACCTTACCATATGAAGAGCCTACTGCCACATTGTCTCCAACTCGTAGAGTACCCTTCTGAATTAATATAGTAGCAACTGGTCCTCTACCCTTATCAAGCTTAGCCTCAATAACCACACCTCTTGCATTACGGTCTGGGTTAGCTTTAAGTTCCATAACATCTGAAGCTAATATGATCATCTCTAACAATTGATCGATACCTTCACCAGTATGGGCAGAAACAGGTACGAATATAGTATCGCCACCCCAATCCTCTGCTATTAATTCATGCTCGGTTAATTCTTGCTTAACACGGTCGATATTAGCACTTGGTTTATCTATCTTATTAATTGCAACAATTATCTGTACCTCAGCGGCCTTAGCATGGCTAATAGCCTCTACTGTCTGAGGCATAACACCATCATCAGCTGCTACAACCAGAATAGCAACGTCTGTAGACTTAGCACCACGCATACGCATAGATGTAAATGCTTCATGTCCTGGAGTATCAAGGAAGGTAATTGTCTCTCCATTAATCTCTGCAACAGATGCACCAATAACCTGAGTAATTCCACCTGCTTCTTTAGTTGTAACATGGGTCTTACGTATAGCATCTAGAAGAGAAGTCTTACCATGGTCAACGTGCCCCATAACACACACTACCGGTGGACGTTTCTTAAGTGTTGCTGGATCTTCCTCTTCCTCTTTTAGTAGTTCCTCAACTTCGTTGATAACAATCTCTTTCTCAACAATAATATCATATTCTATTGCAATTTCTTCTGCTTCTTCAAATGTTATCTCAGAGTTAATTGAAACCATCTTACCCTCTAAGAATAATTTTTTAACGATTACAGAAGCTGGTTTCTTCATCTTGTCGGCCAATTCTTTAATAGTTAATATTTCAGGAGCTGTAATAACCTTTATCTCCTCTTCCACCTTAACTACTGGCTTTGGTTTAATAAATTGACCTTTCTTTGGTACTAAATTTTCTACATCTTTACTAACATCCTTTTTACGCCAAGCACCACTCTTATCTTTGTAACTTTTCTCTTTATTTATTCTATCCCTGTTTCTCTTGTTATTATTGTCACTTTTTTCAGCTACTTTTTTGTCTAGTATCTGCTGATCAAAGGTTTTACGTTCTCCCCTACCTGCAGGTCCTCTTCTATTGCCGCCTCTAGCTGATCTATTATTTTGATTTACATCATCCTCATCTTTATCCTTGTTATAACCACTATTATAATTGTTATAACCGCCAGTTCTCTGTCCAGCTGGCCTATTCTGATTATATGGGCGATTACCATCATTGGATCTGTAGTTTGAATCACCAGCTGGTCTCTGACCCTGCTGGCCTTGACCATAGGTTCTCTGGCCTTGCTGACCCTGACCATAGGTTCTCTGACCCTGTTGACCCTGACCATAGGTTCTCTGGCCCTGTTGCCCCTGACCATAGGTTCTCTGACCCTGTTGACCCTGACCATAGGTTCTCTGGCCTTGTTGACCCTGACCATAGGTTCTCTGACCTTGTTGTCCTTGACCTGAAGGCCTCTGTCCATCTTGTCTTGTATTGTATGAGGATCTCTGTCCTTGCTGGCCCTGTGATCTTGTATTATAAGAAGAGCTTCTTTGCCCTTGTTGTTGTGAACTAGGTCTATCTGTCTGCTGTCTATTACTGGTAGAAGCTCGTTGGGAGGAGGTGCCCTGACGAACCCCTTGAGTAGCTACTGGTTTTTGACCTGTTGATGATGCTGGTTTCTGACTCTGTGGAAGAAAATGCTTTCTTACCTCTGCAACCTCACTCTCTTCAAGATTGCTGCTGTGAGTCTTCTTAATGCCCTTAGACTTCTCGAGGAAATCTTGTATGTCTCGACTTTCTATTGTATCAACTCCATTTTTCTGTTTATTAATTAAATTTTTAAGCTCAAATACTTTCATTTTTGCCATACTTACTACCTCCGTATAATTCTATATCATTTTCAGTTGCTTTTCTATTGCATTAGCCAAACCCTTATCAATTATTGCTAGTGATGCTCTAAACTCTTTACCTATTCCATGACCTAACATTTCTTTGTCCCCAAAGATATATATAGGAACATTATAAAAAGCGCAGGAATTGGTAAATTTTTTCTTCGTATTATCGGATGCATCCTCCGCTACAATAACTAGGGCTGCCTTTTTTTCTTTCACCGCCTTTTCAGTCGAAAATTCTCCGCTAACAACGTTGTGGGATTTCATTGCAATTCCTATAAGATTAATAACTTTCTTCGTTTCCGGACTCAAATGCTATCATCTCCTTTTCCAGTGTTTCCACCACCTGGGACGGAATGCTAGCTTTCAAAGAACGTTCCAATCCTTTTACCTTAATTGCTTTGTGTAAGCATTCTATGGATTTGCAGATATAGGCCCCTCTACCGTTCTTCTTGCCAGTTGGATCAAAAGCTATCTCACCTTCAGGTGATCTAACAATACGAACCAATTCTTTCTTACTCTTTTGTTGACCGCATCCGGCACATACTCTAAAGGGTATCTTCTTTGCCATACATTCTCACATCCTTAATATCCCATAACTTGAGATTCACTTTTAATATCTATTTTATATCCAGTTAACTTTGCAGCAAGTCTTGCATTCTGCCCTTCTTTACCAATAGCCAAGGACAACTGATAGTCAGGAACAATAACTCTAGCTGCCTTTTCATCTTCATAAACCTCTACAGAAACCACCTTAGCTGGACTAAGAGCATTTTCAATCAGCTGTTCAGGATAATCACTCCAGTTAATAATATCAATCTTTTCATCCCTTAGCTCATTGACAATAGCATTGACTCTTGAGCCATTAATTCCTACACAGGCCCCTACCGCATCAACATCTTGATTATTGCTCCAAACAGCCATCTTTGTTCTAGAGCCCGCTTCCCTAGCAATACTCATAATCTCTACAGTACCATCTTGGATTTCCGTAACCTCAGCTTCAAATAAACGCTTAACCAACTCAGGATGTGTTCTTGATACAGAAATTCGAGGCCCTTTAGGTGTATCTTTAACTTCAAGAACATAAAGCTTGATTCTATCTGTTGGTCTAAATACTTCTCCTCTTACCTGTTCATTCTCAGTTAGAATTGCATCTACCTTACCTAGATTAATACTAATATTATTGCCCGTATACCTTTGTACAATGCCTGTTACAATGTCTCTTTCCTTAGTAACATACTGATTAAAAAGAACCTTTCTCTCTTCCTCACGAATTTTCTGAACTACAACCTGCTTAGCCTTCTGTGCTGCAATTCTACCAAAATTCTTAGGTGTAACCTCAACCGTTACAAGATCCCCCAACTCAGCTTTAGCTTCCTTCATCTTTGCCTGTGCAAGGCTAATCTGTAATACAGAATCCGTAACCTCTTCGACAACTTCCTTCATAGAATACACATTAACTTTGCCGGTTTCTCTATCAATATTAACCTTAATATTATCCGCTCTTCCAAAGTTATTCTTACATGCTGCTAATAGGGAATTCTCTAATGCCTCTAACAAGATGTCTTTACTGATATCCTTTTCCTTCTCGATTTGGTTTAAAGCTTCAATAAGTTCCTTGTTTGCATCCATTTTATTATTCATCCTCCTTTAAAAATCTAATTTAAGTCGAACCATAGCTATATCAGTTCTATTAAAATCCATGGTTTTACCATCACCTAGATTAATTGTTATCCTATCACTAGTGAAGCCTTCTAATACCCCAGTCCATTCCTTCTGTTTCTCCACTGCTTTATAAAGCTTAACCTCAACCTCTTCACCTATGCTCTTTTCAAAATGTCTATCTTTTTTAAGCTGTCTCCCAAGACCAGGAGAACCGACTTCAAGAATATAGGCATCAGATATAAAATCCTCTTTATCAAGCAAATCACTTAAGGCTCTACTAACGAGTTCGCAATCATCAATGGTAAATCCACCTTCTTTATCGACAAAAGCACGAAGATAAAAATTACTTCCTTCTTTAACATACTCAACATCATAAAGATCAAAATTATTCTCTTCTAGGATAGGAGTTAATAATTTTTCAGTTCTTCTTTCATAATCTTCACGTTTACCCATACAAATCACTATCCTTTCTATATAAAATAAAACATTTATTAGCATTATGTTCTGTCAAAACAGTCAAATTCATTCTAAGCAAAGAATAAGAGTGGACTCGCGCCCACTCCTTCTGTTCTTATCAATCTGCATCATTAGTATTATATCAAACACAGGCAAAATTTGCAAGCAATATTTTAAGCTCACAAAACCTTGATTCATGACAAGCTAATTGGCTTACCCAACTCATCTTATCTATATTGTACTTCCACAGTTCTTACAGTACTTAGCATCCTCTTCAGTAAGAGTTCCACAACTTCGACATTATATCCTTATATCTTCTATAGTACCCAAGAATTACCCGGTTTATC
Organism: Clostridiales bacterium; assembly: GCA_012839235.1. GTDB lineage: Bacteria > Bacillota > Clostridia > Lachnospirales > Lachnospiraceae > Mobilitalea. The sequence goes on along the minus strand of DUNS01000099.1, from coordinate 1,307 downwards.
TATAAGATCAATATTGCTGACAGCATCATTAATCTTAGATATTTACAATACATCAATTGTTACTTTTCAGTAATATCATAATGTATAAAAAGGATAAGGAAAAATGATTCCCATGGTGAGTATTGCTTACGTCGGTACTTAGGTTCTGTACTATAGAACCTTAGTACCGTTACAGTAAGCATCTAAGTGAGAACGTCTCACCAAGGGAACATTTTTCCTAACCTTTAATAGAATTTCATTGACAAAAAGTAACAATTAATTATCATAGTACCTCTGTAGGAACTCCTTGGTTCTCTGATTTTCAGCATTTCCAAAGACCTCATCCGGTGTTCCCTCTTCCACTACTACACCTTCATCCATAAATATAACTCTGTCAGCTACATCCCTGGCGAATGCCATCTCATGGGTAACAATCACCATAGTCATATGCTCCTTAGCCAGTTCCCTAATAACCTTAAGGATTTCTCCAGTAAGCTCGGGATCAAGGGCTGATGTAGGTTCATCAAAGAATAGAATTCTAGGATTAAGAGCCAAAGCCCTAGCTATAGCAATTCTTTGCTGCTGCCCACCGGACAACTCTCCAGGATAGGCATCTGCTTTATCTATAAGATTAACTTTATCTAGTAGTTCTAATGCTTTATCTGTTGCAGCCTTCTGGGATAACTTCAGAACCTTAACCTGAGGATCTACGATATTTCTCTTAACAGATATATGTGGAAATAGATTGAAATTTTGAAAGACAAGTCCAACATCAAGTATAATATCATGGAGAATATGGCTATCACCATATACCGCCTTATCATCTATGGTTTCCACCATCTTCTTTCCACAGATTTCTATGTATCCTTGATCTACTTTCTCTAATTGAGTAAGACAACGAAGTAAGGTGGACTTTCCTGAACCAGAAGGACCGATAATGGCCACTACTTCTCCCTCATGTACCTCTATAGATATATCATTTAATACCTCTGTTTCTCCAAAACACTTTTCCAAATGATCTGCTCTTAATAGCATCCAAGCTCACCTCCTATATCTTATAATAATCCAGCTTCTTCTCAATAACTTTAAAGGATACTTCCACTATGGTATTCATTATAAGATAAAACAAGGCTGCTACAATAATCGGTACCGTTGAAAAGTACTTAGAACCAGCGCTTGTGGCCACATCATATAATTCCTCAACTGCAATTACTTGAGCTAAGGAGGTATCCTTAACTAAAGTCATAAGCTCATTACCAGTCGCAGGTATAACATGTTTAACCACTTGAGGTAGTATTATTCTCATAAATGTCTGAAACTTAGTATAA
>DUNS01000010.1 GCA_012839235.1 Clostridiales bacterium | reverse complement strand
TTGGTCAGGAATATAGAGATTACAAAAGAAATGTAAAACGATATTGGGGAAAAGCAAAGTCAGAAGATGCAAGTTAATAACTGAAGCAGGAAGCTTTCAATGATACTGTTAAATAATCGAAGGGATATAAATTGATGAATGACAGAAAAATAGTAGCCATATATTTGATTGGCACATTTGGAATAACATACTTAGCATGGTGGATAATAGTTCTAGCAAATCAAGTCGGATATTTAAAGGCTGGAACAGTTGCATTTTGGCCAGTTTATATTATTGGTGGACTTGCTTCTACCCTTATGGGCATTATATTGGCAATAAAAACTGAAAGAAATAGTAGTGTTTTATCTGTCATGAGAACTGCTTTTAACATAAAGCAGCCCATAAAATTTTATGGACTTATTTTAATGTTTTTCATATTATCATTTGGTTTTCCATCTGAATTTGGTAAGTGGTATATTGGCATCATATATGTATTTTATATGATTTTTTTTGGTGGATTAGAAGAAATCGGATGGAGGTATATTTTTCAGCCAACATTAGAAAAACATCTTCCTTTTTGGCTGGCATCTGCTATAACAGCAATATTATGGGCAGTGTGGCATTTGCCCTTGTTTTTTATAGATGGTATGAATAAGGGCTCTGATTTTAGTATGTTTGTATTAGGCGTTCTTGGAATGTCATTTATGCTTGGAGCTATATATAGAATATCCAGTAGTTTATGGCTATGCGTGCTATTTCATGGGATGATAAACGCCTTTTCACAAGTATGGAAATCACCAACATATGTTAACAATGAATTTGTTTCCTCTTTGATACAAACAATGATTAAAATAAGTATTTCTGTAATTTTAGTATATTTAGCTGACATTAGAAAATCAGTGAAGCTGGATTAAAAAGTGAGATAGGTATCTTCTGCCTGAATAATGATGCCTTTATAAAAAGCTTGGAAGGTAGTTGGCTAGTCTTTAATTCAGGATAATGAGATAGAAGGTAGGGAACATGGTGGAGTGATAATTGGACGGGAGGAGGTTAGAAGGATGAAGGAGTTTACATTAGAAGTATGCGCGGATTCTGTGGAATCCGTTCTGGCAGGGGAGCGTGGTGGAGCTACAAGAATTGAGCTCTGCCAAAATCTTGTGATTGGGGGAACAACCCCCAGCCCAAAACTATTCGAAGAGATTAGAAAGCATAGCCAAATCCATATGCATGTATTAATACGTCCACGGTTTGGAGATTTCTGTTATACATCCTATGAATATTCAATGATGAAGGAAGAGGTTAGAATGTTCCGTGAATTGGGAGCTCAAGGAGTTGTTATAGGTGTTCTTGCACCGGATGGCACCTTGGATATGAAGGCGATGTATGGCCTGATGGAAGAGGCCCAGGGGATGTCTGTAACCCTCCATCGAGCTTTTGATATGAGCATTGATCCATATGAGGCAATGGAAGGGGCTATCAGCTTGGGAATAGATAGAATTCTAACCTCAGGTCAGAAGAATCTGTGTACGGAGGGAATTCCCCTTTTAAAAAGCTTGAAGGAAAAGAGCATGGGACGGATATGTATTCAGGTGGGAGGCGGAGTTAATGCAGCTGTAATAGGCCAGGTCTACTCAGCCACTGGTATAACCGCCTACCATATGTCAGGAAAAGAGAATATGGATAGCCCCATGATTTATCGTAAGGAAGAAGTAAATATGGGACTGCCTTCTCTTAGTGAGTATTCAATTTTTCGTACCAATGAGGAAGAAATTCGTAGGGCAAGGCAGGAACTAGAGAAGCTATAAAAATTGCTGCATATTCTTTAAGAATTATGCAGCAATTTATTTTAGTTTCTTATCAAATAATCAAATGCACCTAAGGCAGCAGTAGCTCCAGAGCCCATAGATATAATAATCTGTTTGTAAGGGCTAGTTGTACAGTCTCCAGCGGCAAATACTCCTGGGATATTGGTTTCATTCTTATTATCAACTAGAATTTCACCAAAACGGTTTCTTTCCACACTATCTCCTAGCCATTCTGTGTTAGGCACTAAGCCGATCTGTACAAATACACCCTGCAACTGGATATGCTTTTCAACCCCTGAATCACGTTCCGTATAGGTAATTCCATTCACCTTGTCTGTTCCTGTGATTTCCTTGGTTGCTACATTCTTTAATACAGTTACATTAGGAAGACTATAAAGTCTTTCTTGAAGAACCGAATCCGCCTTAAGCTCAGGTAAGAACTCTAATACTGTAACGTGCTCTACAATTCCAGCTAGATCTATGGCAGCCTCAATACCTGAGTTACCACCACCTATGACAGCTACGGATTTGCCTTTATAGATAGGGCCATCACAATGAGGACAATAAGCAACTCCTTTATTCTTAAATTCCGCCTCTCCTGGAACACCAATATTTCTCCAGCGGGCACCGGTAGATAGAATTAGGCTTTTGCTTTTTATTATTGCTCCATTTTCTAACTCAACCTCAATAAGCTCTTTCTTCTGGATGTGCTTTGCTCTTTGTGGATAAAGAATTTCCACATCATAGCTTTTTACATGCTCCTCAAGAGTAGCAGCCAGCTTAGGGCCTTCAATATATTTAGTACCGATGAAATTCTCGATTCCTAGGGTATCCTTGACCTGGCCCCCGAATCTATCAGTTATGATTCCGGTACGAAGTCCCTTACGTGCAGCATAGATAGCAGCACTGGAACCTGCAGGACCTCCACCAACCACAAGAACATCAAAGGGATCTATATTCTCAAACTCAGACTTATCCGGTGCTAGATTCAATTTCCCTAAGATTTCTTCAATATCCATACGACCACTACCAAAGAATTCACCATTAAGGTAAATAGTTGGTACTGCCATAATATCCTTGCTTTCTACTTCATCCTTGAAAGCAGCACCATCAATCATGGTATGGCTTATATTAGGATTTAGTACACTCATGGTATTCAAGGCCTGAACCACCTCAGGGCAGTTGTGGCAGCTTAAGCTAATATAGGTTTCAAAATTATAGGTCCCATCAATCTTCTTCACTCGATTTTTAACATTCTCATCTACCTTAGGCTCCCTACCACTTACTTGTAAAATGGCAAGCACCAAGGAGGTAAACTCATGACCTAAGGGAATTCCAGCAAAGGTAACCTCTCTATCCCCATTCACTGAACTTATGCTAAAGCTTGGAGTTCTTTCTAGCTTGGCCTCCTCCACTTTAATCTTAGGGGACATGGCAGCAAGCTCCTCTACCAGCTGGGTCATTTCCTTGGAAACAGAGTCTGACCCAAGGCTTAGTTTTATAAGAACTTCACCTTCCATTAGCTTGAGATATTCGTCTAATTGATTTTTAATATCTCCATCAAGTATCATACTATCAGCTCCTTAAATTTTCCCAACAAGATCAAGACTAGGCTTTAATGTTGTCGCCCCTTCTTTCCATTTGGCAGGACATACTTCATTTGGATTATTTCTAACATACTGAGCAGCCTTGATCTTACTTACTAAAATATCAGCATCTCTTCCAATGTTACCAGCATTGATCTCTACGGATTGAATAACTCCATCTGGATCTATAATAAAGGTACCACGGTCAGCCTGACCAGCTTCTTCGATAAGTACATCAAAGTTACGACTAATAACGTGGGATGGATCACCAATCATTATATAAGTGATCTTTCCAATTGCTTCTGAAGTATCATGCCATGCCTTATGAGTGAAATGTGTATCGGTAGAAACAGAATATACTTCAACTCCTAATTCCTTTAGAGCAGGGTAATTATTCTGTAAGTCTTCAAGCTCTGTAGGACATACAAAGGTGAAATCCGCAGGGTAGAAGCATACAACACTCCACTTACCTCTAAAATCCTCATCTGATACCTCAATAAACTTTCCGTTCTGATATGCATTTGCCTTGAAAGGTTTTACAACTGTTCCAACTAATGACATCTTATTACCTCCTATAATATTATTTATTTTATGTTATTTATTAGATACTATATAAATGATTATTGATAACAGTAATCATTACTAATATTATAATATAACGGATATTTAATATTGTCAAGGAAGAATTACAAAAAGATTATATAAATATTTTCAACTTGACATTAGACTAAAGGTTTTCTATAATATTACAAAATGAATATGAAAAGCGATGAAGAGAGAGAGTAGGTATCTGAATACTTTACAGAGAGTTCTGGAAGCTGAGAAAGAACAGGGAATAAGATATTGAAGCTATTTGGCGGATGTTTTGGAAACAAAATCGAAGAAAGACTCGGAGCTGCGTATCGACTGCTATTTAGCTGAGAATACGATGGGTGTGCCCATTATAGCACCAGAGTATCGATAAAAATCCGTACTTGCATGTGAGCATTTATGGATGGAAGATCCGTACTTGCTAAGGTTTGTGCTGTGAGGCATGAATAAAAAAAGGTGGTAACACGGGAACGTTATTCTCGTCCTTGTATAACAGGGGCGAGTTTTTTGATTCATTTATCTTTTGCCCTACAATAAAATTGAAAGGAAAGATAATATGAAGGAAAACAACTTATTTGATGCAAGGATGGTAAAATTTAATTATGTAAAAAGTATTACAAACCCTTATCCAGAAAGATTTGAGCTAACACATACTTTGAGTGGTGCATTAGGGCTGAGGGATGGAACAAAGGATATTCGCGTAGCTGGTAGGCTTATGACTATGAGAAAGATGGGAAAACTTTCATTTGTAACCCTAGCTGATGTTGCCGGAAAAATTCAGATTGCCTTTAAGAAGGATATACTTGGGGAAGAACAATATGATTTTTTTAAGAAAGCATTTGATATTGGAGATTTTGTGGGTGTTGAAGGAGAAGTATTTACTACTAATGCAGGTGAAAAAACAATTAAAGCCACTACTGTTTATTTTTTAGGAAAATCATTTAGACCATTACCAGAGAAATATCATGGTGTAAATGATATGGATATCCGTCAAAGACAGAGGTATCTAGATTTATGTATGAATGATGAAGCAAAGGACAGATTTTTGAAAAAATATCAATTTATTAAGGAGATAAGAAGATATTTAGAGGATAATGATTATATTGAAATTGAAACCCCTGTCTTAATTGACCATCCTTCTGGGGCTACTGCGAGACCATTTATTTCACATCATAATGCATTGGACATGGATGTATACTTAAGAATTGCACCTGAAACATATTTGAAAAGAGCTATTGTTGGTGGATTTACTAAAGTATTTGAGTTCGCCAGGTGTTTCAGAAATGAAGGAATAGATGCTACACATTTGCAGGATTTTACCATGCTTGAAGGATATTGTGCATACTTCAATTATGCTGATAATATGCGATTTTTACAGGAGATGTTATCAACTGTTATCTGTAAAATATGGGGAACATCTAAAATTATTGTTAATGATAGGGAGATTGATTTTTCAGGAGAATGGCGGGTAGTTACATTTAGGGACTTGGTGTTGGAGGATTGCGGAATTGATATTGACCAATATAATACGGCAAATGAATTGTTATCAATTATTCGAGAACATAAAATTGAATTAGATTCAAGTGATAATGTAGAAAACCTAGGAAGAGGAAATTTGATTGATTTACTCTATAAGAAGGTAAGCAGACCCCAAATTATTGCACCTACATTTCTTATTCAGCATCCGACAGATTTATCTCCACTTGCACGGGCAAATGATGATAATCCGAAAGTTGCTGA
>DUNS01000098.1 GCA_012839235.1 Clostridiales bacterium | reverse complement strand
TCAAGCAAGCTTGTGTCTGAATGAAATTCAGACTATGTCCATGTCTTTCTTGGACTAATCTGCTTATTCGTGTACATTATAGCATTTTATGATGAAAATATACAGTATATTGTGTTTTTATTTTAAATTATGATTGTTTAATAAATCTGTTTTTAATTTATATAGTTTACTAGATAAATCGACATAAACTCGATGAGGATTAACAATTCGTCTTGACTCATCCCATAGGGTGTTCTGTTCCTGTTGGCAGTATTCTCGAATCTCCATAACTGAAGGGGATTCATATACACATTTGCCAGAGATAAAGATAGGAACTAGAAGCTCTCTAAGAGTATAGCTGCCTCCCTCTAGGTAGGTCTTCTTCCAAGTTGCTTGAGGATCAAAAAGTAGTAAGGGTTCCTCTTCAAAAAACACCTCATCTTGCAAGGTTATGAGGTCTGCTATTACTTTATGGCTTTCTTTATCATAAACCCTATAAATCTTCTTGTTACCTGGATTAGTAACCTTTATAGGATTATCTGAAAGCTTGATTTTAGGTTCGTATTCATCCCCTCGCTTTATAGCGGTTAATTTATAAACACCACCAAAGGAAGGGTTATCCTCAGCAGTTATAAGCCTGGTTCCAACACCCCAGTTATCTATCTTAGCACCCTGAGTAAAGAGACTATCTATTAAATATTCATCTAAGTCACTTGAAGCAGTTATGGTTGCATCTACAAATCCAGCGGCGTCAAGCATCTTCCTAGCTTTCTTAGATAGGTATGCTAGGTCTCCACTATCGAGGCGGATACCGTAATGGTCAGGCATAGCACCTTTATCGCGCAATTCAGAAAAGACCTTGATTGCATTAGGGACACCGCTTCTTAGGGTGTCATAGGTATCTACAAGTAATGTCGTATTATTAGGGTATAGCTTAGCATATTCCCTGAAAGATGTAAGCTCATCCTCAAAACTCATAATCCAACTGTGGGCATGGGTACCCATGGCAGGCATATCAAAAAGCTTAGCAGCCAACAGATTGCTAGTGCCAACACATCCACCAATAATGGCAGCTCTTGCTCCTAAAGTTCCTGCATCAGGACCCTGAGCTCTTCGAAGACCAAACTCCATAATTGGGCCACCCTTAGCTGTGTAAGCAATTCTTGAAGCCTTAGATGCTATTAGACTCTGGTGATTAATAATATTTAACAGTGTTGTTTCGATAAGCTGCGCTTCCATAATAGGAGCAATCACCTTAACAATTGGCTCCATTGGGAATATAACAGTTCCTTCAGGAATAGCGTAGATATCTCCATGAAATTTGAAGTTTGCTAGGTAGTTAAGGAAATCTTCATTAAATATTTTGAGGCCCCTTAAGTAGCTAATATCCTCCTCTGTAAAATGTAAATTTTTGATATATTCTATAGCCTGCTCAAGGCCGGCGCATATTGCATAGCCACCCTTAAAAGGATTCTCACGATAGAAAAGATCAAAAATTACTATATCATTATTATGATTATTAAAATAACCTTGCATCATTGTTAATTCATAGAAATCCGTCAATAATGTTAAATTTCGTTTATCCATAGGAAACTCTCCTTACGTTTTATAAGAATTAAAATATACCACATGAGGTAAATAGTCAAGTTATTGATGAAATCTGTTGACAATATTTGAAATATATATTAATATAACATGAAGAAAACAGATTAGTAGGTGGAAGGCTAATCTGCATATTCCTGTATAGTATAACATAAATAATTAAAAAGATTAAAAACCTTGACGGAGAGAGTAAGCATCTTGTAAAAGTTTTAGCGAGCTAGGGATAGTGGGAGCCTGGTATGAGTAGCAGATGTCTGAAGATCACTCCCTAGTTGCGAGACTGAAGTTGTATATAGCTATACTTAGTAGGTTAAGCCGGTATCTACCGTTATATAGATTGTGTATGAATGCTTCATAATAGCAGAGTACGTGAAACAGGTGGTACAATGATAGCCAATGCTCTCATCCTTTTTCGGATGGGAGCTTTTTTATATAATTATGAAAGTTTTCCAAGGGAAGCTATATCTAGTTGAACAGGTAAATACTAAACGTAACAGATTATATGAAAGAATAATAGGGAAGAAAGGAATGGATATTAATATGTATGATAAGGTTTCAACAGATTTGAATTTTGTCGAAAGAGAAAAACGAGTTTTAGACTTTTGGAATGACCATAAAATATTTGAAGCCAGTAAAGAGATAAGAAAAGATGGTGAAACATTTACATTTTACGATGGACCACCAACAGCCAATGGAAAGCCTCATATAGGTCATGTTTTGACTAGGGTTATTAAGGATATTATCCCGAGATATAGAACAATGAAGGGATATAATGTACTTCGTAAGGCAGGATGGGACACCCATGGTTTACCAGTTGAGCTTGAAGTTGAGAAGAAACTAGGGCTTGACGGGAAAGAACAGATTGAAGAATACGGCCTTGCTCCATTTATTCAGGAATGTAAAGAAAGTGTATGGAAATATAAAGGTATGTGGGAGGACTTTTCTAATACGGTTGGATACTGGGCAGATATGGAAAATCCCTATGTTACCTATGAAAATGACTTTATAGAATCTGAATGGTGGTCTCTTAAAAAAATCTGGGATAAGGGACTTTTATATAAGGGCTTTAAGATAGTACCTTATTGTCCACGTTGTGGAACACCTCTTTCAAGTCATGAGGTAGCTCAAGGCTATAAGGATGTCAAAGAGAAATCTGCAATAGCAAAGTTTAAAGTCGAAGGAAAAGAGAATGAATTCCTACTTGCTTGGACAACAACCCCATGGACACTTCCTTCTAACGTAGCTTTAGCTGTTAACCCTAATGAGACCTATGTTAAGGTTAAGGTTGATCTAGATGGTGATGGGAACATGATAAAAAAAGAAGGGAGCTGCTCCTGTAATCATGACCATGGTGATGACCATAAAGTAGAGCCTAAGGTGGCTGTAAGCTCTGAGAACTATATACTTGCAGAGGCTCTCCTTGAGATAATTGAAGGAGATTATGAGGTTCTTGAAACATATACAGGTAAGGAGCTTGAGCATATAAGCTATGAGCCCCTATTTGATTATGCCGAGATCGATAAAAAGGCATATTATGTTACATGTGCAGACTTTGTAACCCTAACAGATGGTACTGGTATCGTTCATATAGCTCCTGCTTTTGGTGAGGATGATAGCAAGGTAGGCAATGAATATGATTTACCATTTGTACAGCTTATAGACTCAAAGGGTGAATTTAAGCCAGAAGCTACTGACTTTGTAGGTATGTTCTGTAAGGATGCTGATAAGCCAATCCTTAAGATGCTGGCTCAGAAGGGATTGTTATTTAAGACCCTTAATTATGAGCATAGTTATCCTTTCTGTTGGCGCTGTGACACCCCATTAATATATTATGCTAGAGACAGCTGGTTTATTAAGATGACAGCTCTAAAGGATGACCTTATAAAGAATAATGAGACTATTAATTGGATGCCTGAGAATATTGGAACAGGACGATTCGGGGACTGGATTAAGAATGTTCAGGACTGGGGAATATCAAGGGATCGTTACTGGGGAACACCTCTACCAATTTGGGAATGTGAAGATGGACACCGTCACTGTATAGGAAGTATTGAGGAGCTTAAGTCCATGTCAGATAACTGCCCGGATGATATAGAGTTACATCGTCCATTTATTGATGAGGTAACAATCAAGTGTCCTGAGTGTAGTAAGGAGATGACCCGTGTTAAGCCAGTTATCGATTGCTGGTATGACTCTGGCTCCATGCCATTTGCGCAATGGCACTATCCATTTGAGAACAAGGAAATGTTCGAGGATAATTTCCCTGCTGACTTTATCAGTGAAGCTGTGGATCAGACAAGAGGATGGTTTTACTCACTTCTTGCAATATCAACAGTAATATTTGATAAGTCCTCATTTAAAAACTGTATAGTTCTAGGCCATGTTCAAGATGAGAATGGTCAGAAGATGTCAAAATCTAAGGGCAATGCTGTAGATCCATTTGATGCATTAGAAAAACACGGAGCAGATGCAATCCGTTGGTATTTCTATACCAATTCAGCACTATGGCTACCTAATCGTTTCCATGATAAGGCAGTGACAGAGGGACAGCGTAAGTTTATGGGAACTCTATGGAATACCTACGCATTCTTCGTGCTTTATGCCAATATCGATGACTTTGATGCAACTAAGTACTCCTTAGAGTATGATAAGCTACCAGTTATGGATAAATGGTTACTTTCTAAGCTTAATACATTGATCAAGACAGTTGATAATCACTTAGATAATTATAGAATTACAGAAGGTGCTAAAGAACTGGCAAGCTTTGTAGATGAACTTAGTAATTGGTATGTAAGAAGAAGTAGAGAAAGATTCTGGGCAAAGGGTATGCCCCAGGATAAGATTAATGCCTACATGACCCTTTATACTGCTTTAGTTAATGTGGCAAAAGTAGCAGCTCCATTCATACCATTTATGTCAGAGCAGATATATCAAAACCTAGTTGTTAAGCTGGATAAAACTGCTCTTGAAAGTGTACATCTGTGCTTGTTCCCTGAGTATGATGACAAATATATTGACACTGACCTAGAGGATAATATGGAAGAGGTTCTAGAGATTGTAGTTCTAGGCCGTGCATGTAGAAATACAGCCAATATTAAAAACCGTCAACCAATAGGAAGAATGTATGTTAAGGCTGACAATGAGCTTTCCTCATTCTTTAAAGAAATAATAGCAGATGAGCTTAATATTAAAGAAGTTATATTTACAGAGGATGTTAGTGATTTCACATCCTATAGCTTCAAGCCTCAGCTTAAGACCTTAGGGCCAAAGTTTGGCAAGCAAATTGGAGCAATTCGTAATATTCTTTCAGAGCTTGATGGACAAAAAGCAATGGCTGAGATTAAGAGTACAGATAGACTTACAATAAGCCTAGATGGAGTAGATACAAAGATCGACAAGGAAGATCTTCTAATAGAAACTGCTCAAGCAGAAGGCTTTGTATCAGATGCAGATCGAGGTATAACTGTAGTTCTAGATACTAATTTATCTGAGGCTTTGATTGAGGAAGGCTTTGTTCGAGAGATTATCAGTAAGATCCAAACTATGCGTAAAGACGCTGACTTTGAAGTAATGGATCAAATTCGCATCTACCAAGAGGGCAATGATAAGATCAAGGCTATTATGGAGCGTAATGCTGATGAGATAAAGAACGAAGTACTTGCTAAGGACATAGTATTTGATAATGCTGGTGGTCACACAAAGGACTGGAACCTTAACGGTGAAGATGTAGTCTTAGGTGTGGAGAAACTATAATTGCATATGACTGACAACTACTATTGGGCATATATAAATTTATAATAATCAGGAAAGACCTGGAAAATGATACCCATAATGAGTATTAACATTCGTCGGTATTTTGAACATGTATTATGTGTTCATAGTAATGTTACGAATGTATCTTAAGCGAAAGCGACTCAGTATGGGTATATTTCTCCGGGTCTTATTAATAATAAAGTATGTAAAATAGCATGTAAACTCGGGTTTTTGTCTATATGTGTACCATGAATATCCTTTACAAGAATAGGAGTATATACTATAATTAGGGTAGAAATATAGAGTTTTTGTTAAGAGATATTAATATAGTAGAAGGGAAGTGTTTCGATGAAATTAGTATATGTTATTGTACGTAACAATGATAGCGGTCAGGTTACAGAGACCTTAAACAGAAAGGGTTTCTATGTCACAAAGATGGCCTCTACAGGCGGTTTTTTAAGAGAAGGCAATACGACATTGCTTATTGGTACGGATGAATATAAAGTTGATGAAGTAATCGATATTGTTAAAAAGGAATGTGGCCCAAAACAACAGATTTTTATGAACAATATGGCACCTGGTGATTATTCTGCTATGAACTCTGTGGTTAATGTAGGTGGTGCTACGATTTTTGTAATGGATGTAGAGCGATTTGAGAAGATATAATATTCACGATAAGCAGATTAGTCCGTGATATACAGCACATTTTATGTGACATGTTTTTATGTCACAATAAAATGAGATGGATATCAAGGATAAGTGCAACGTGAACGAGATAGCGTTAGCTATCGAATTCCTAATCTGCAAATTTATGATATAATATCCACGATAAGCTAATTTATGATTTATATATATGAAGTACAATGACTGTCTTGTTATAGACAGTCATTATTACTTTTAAAGTAAATAGTAAGATTAATAGAAATAATATCTGAGGACATAGTTATTTCACTTTTAATTTCCCTCCAAATGTGGTATAAATGGAGAGATGGAATAATGAATAATGTACAATCAGTATTAACCTGATTTGCAAGATAAGGAAAGAGGATAAATTAATGAAGAAGAGAATTTTGTTGTTAGTTATGACCATGAGCTTGATAGGAATACTTGGGGGTTGCGGTAAAAAGGAGGATAAGGCTAATACTGATACCGATACATCAGATATACAAACAGAGGATAACACATCTGCTAGGGACTCAGAGGATGATATAGTAGATGATATTAATACTAATACAGAAACAGGGCTAATTGTAGTTGAGAAGGAAGATTATGTTGCTACAGATTATATTACCTTAGGTAATTACAAGGGTATAGAATATACAATCCAGAAGCTAGAAGTAAATGATGATGATGTTGAAGATGCTATCAATGAAGAGTTACAAGCTAACTCTGAAGAAAAAGAGGTTACTGATAGAACTGTTGTAGAGAATGGAGATATAGTTAACATAGATTATGAAGGGCTTAAGGATGGTGTAGCCTTTGCTGGTGGAACAGCAGCAGGTCAGGATTTGGTTATTGGATCCGGTTCATTTATACCAGGATTTGAGGAAGGCTTAATCGGAGCTACTGTTGGACAGACAATAGATCTTGATATTACATTTCCTGAGGTCTATAATCAATCACCAGACTTGGCGGGACAGCCTGTAGTGTTTAAAGTAACTGTAAATTCCATAAAGGAAGTGGTTGTTCCAGAGTTGACAAAAGAGTATGTTAAAGATACGTTGGGATTTGATAGTATTGACGCTTATAGGGATGATGTTCGTAAAGAGCTACAAGATGCTAACGAAGAAACTATGGACAATGAGAGGGTTGAGAATATATTCCAACAAATTGTTGATGCTGCAGTAGTATCCTCATATCCTCAAACATTAATTGATTTTTATAAAGCTGATTTAAAAAATTACTATATTCAATACGCATCCTACTTTGGAATGGATTATGCTGGCTTCTTAGAAGTTTCTGGGATAACAGAGGAGGAGTTTGACGTAGAGGCCGTTTCCTATGCAGAAGCCATGGCTAAACAGGAATTAGTGTTTAATGGAATCGTTGAAGCTGAAGGTCTAGCACTTACTGATGAAGAATATGAAACTGGGGTTGCTAAAATAGCTACAGATTATGGTTATGCAACTACAGAAGGGTTTTTAGCTGATGCAGAAGAAAATAAGATTAGAGAGAGTCTTCTTTGGCAAAAAGTATTAGATTTAGTTGTAGCAGAAGCTAAGGAAAAATAGGATAGATTAGATAATCTGCCAAGGAATAATAGCTTGACAGATAAAAGCTTGAATGCTATACTACCTAAGAAATCTGTTTCATAAATATTAATGAGTTCTAAGTAAATTTGTTTTACATTAATTATAAATTGATGAATCAGCTCTTGGTCATAAGGGACTAAGAGCTTTTTTATGGAATAGGATAGGTCATCTTATTCCATACTTATTGATAGAGATAGATATAGACAAGAAAGGAAGTTAGAATGTCAATTAATAAATTCGAAGAGTTAGAGTTGAATTCCCGTATTATTCGTGCTGTAGAGGATATGGGATTTGAAGAAATGTCACCAATACAAGCCAATGCGATACCTGCTATACTAGAGGGTAAGGATGTAGTTGGGCAGGCACAGACAGGAACAGGAAAAACAGCTGCTTTTGGTATCCCTATGCTACAGATGGTAGATCCTAAAAGCAAAGCAATACAGGGTATTGTTCTATGCCCTACAAGAGAGCTTGCTATTCAAGTAGCAGAAGAATATCGTAATCTTGGTAAATACCTACATGGTATCAAAGTCTTACCAATCTATGGAGGACAGGAGATTTCTAAGCAAATACGTTCTATTAAATCAGGTTCTCAAATTATAATAGGTACACCAGGCCGTGTTATGGATCATATGAGACGAAAAACAATTAAGCTAGATAATATCAAAATGATAGTATTAGACGAAGCTGATGAAATGCTTAATATGGGATTTAGAGAGGATATCGAAACAATATTAAGTCAGACAACACAAGAGCGTCAGACTATTATGTTCTCAGCAACAATGGCAAGACCAATTCTAGATATTGCTAAAACATATCAGAATAATCCAGAAATAATAAAGGTTGTTAAGAAGGAGCTTACTGTTCCCAAGATTGAGCAATACTATTATGAAGTTTCTCCTAAAAATAAGGAAGAGGTTCTGTCCCGTTTACTAGATATGTACAATCCAAAGCTATCCTTGGTATTTTGTAATACAAAGAGGCAGGTAGATGAGTTGACGTCAGCATTGCAGGGAAGAGGATACTTTGCAGAAGGGCTTCATGGAGATTTAAAACAAATTCAAAGAGATAGGGTAATGAATGGCTTTAGAAATGGGAAAACAGAGATTCTTGTAGCAACTGATGTGGCTGCTAGAGGTATTGATGTTGACGATGTAGAAGCTGTGTTCAACTATGATGTTCCTCAGGATGATGAATATTATGTTCACCGTATTGGACGTACTGGCCGTGCTGGTCGTGAAGGAAGAGCATTTACATTAGTAGTTGGTAGAGAGGTATTTAAGCTTAAGGATATTCAAAGATATGCGAAAACCAGAATTAAGCTCCAACCAATCCCATCTGTTAATGATGTTACAGCAGTAAAGGCTGAGAAGATACTTGATAAGGTTAAGGAAATCGTTGATAGTGAAGATCTTAGTAAAATGATGAACTTGATTGAAACTAGGATTAATGATAATGGTATCACAGCCCTTGATATGGCAGCAGGCTTCCTTAAGATGACCATGGGAGCTGAGTATGGTAGGGATGAAGAACAAATCTTAGATGACTTTGGTAATACAGGAGCAGAGGCTGGAATGGTAAGACTCTTTATCAACCTTGGTAAGAAGCAGAATGTTCGCCCCGGAGATATTCTAGGTGCTATTGCTGGAGAGACAGGTATGCCAGGTAAGTTGATTGGTACAATAGATATGTATGATAAGTATACCTTCGTTGAGGTTCCTAAGGAACATGCTTCTGAGGTAATACAGGTTATGAAGTCAGCTAAGATCAAAGGAAAGAGCCTTAATATAGAGCCAGCTAACAAGAGATAGAAGAAGTTCTTGACAAAAGTCTTGCTTTTATTTATAATAATAACAATTACTATTATTGAACGGAGTGAGATAAATGGCAGGTTTAAAATATAGTAGACAGAGGGAAGCAATTAAAGAGTACTTGTCAATGACTAAGGACCACCCGACAGCTGATATGGTTTATATGCATATTCGTCAGGAGTATCCTAATATAAGCTTGGGTACTGTTTATCGCAACCTTAACCTACTAGTTGAACAAGGTGATATTATAAGGATAAAACATAAAGATGGTGGAGATCATTTTGATGGTAACTTAGAAGAGCACTATCATTTTATATGTAAGAATTGTAATAATGTTCTTGATTTAGAGATGGAATCTATTGAGCATATTAATAAGATAGCAGGAGCTGGGTTTAAGGGTAAGATAGAGGGAAGCTCAACCTTATTCTATGGATTGTGCCCAGACTGTATGGGACAATAGAATATTATAGTGGTTTAGCAAGAGTGGTTATGATAATTTTAGAACTGCTCTTTTTTATTCTTATTAACTATTTTAAAAAAGATCAAAAAAGTTGTTGACAATAAAGCTGGAATATAGTACTATATTAATAACGATAACTATTACTAATATATAATAAAAAGGAGAGTATTATTATGAAGAAATTTGTATGTCAGGTATGTGGATATGTTCATGAAGGGGAAAGTGCTCCAGAGCAGTGCCCAATTTGTAAAGCACCTCAGGATAAATTCATGGAGAAGGGCGAAGAAACTTCATGGGCTACAGAGCATGTTGTAGGTATTGCTAAGGGAGTAAGTGAAGATATCCTTAATGACTTAAGAGATAACTTTATGGGTGAGTGTACTGAAGTTGGTATGTATCTAGCAATGTCTAGAGTTGCACATAGGGAAGGTTATCCTGAGATTGGCCTATACTGGGAGAAGGCAGCATGGGAAGAAGCAGAGCATGCAGCTAAATTCGCTGAGTTGTTAGGTGAAGTGGTAACTGACTCAACTAAGAAGAATCTTGAGATGAGAGTTGATGCAGAGAATGGAGCTACTGCAGGAAAGTTTGATCTTGCATTGAGAGCTAAGGCTGCAAACCTTGATGCAATTCATGATACAGTTCATGAAATGGCGAAGGATGAGGCTAGACATGGTAGAGCTTTCCAAGGACTTCTTGAGAGATATTTTGGATAGATAATAAGCTAGTGTTTGAATATATTGTTCCCAATTATAAAAAGTGCCTCGTCTCCTCGAGGCACTTTTTATTTTTCATGGTAACACTAAGTAGTTTTATTTGGTTCTTGTTACGTGAACGCAATATACATATATGTTTTGTATTTTTTTAGCTTCAACACCGTCGGCATGTATTATTGGTTGTGTTTCTGAGGGAGTTTTGTATATTTTGAAAATAATTCCATCCTGATATAGGTCCATGTTTCGTATGCTTCTAAACATATAATCCTTTTTTGGAATCCCTATGTAATTAAAAATAATATCATAGGTACCCTGATCCTGAAAACATAGGATAATATCCTCTTTATCATACATTCCTATGATTTCTCTAGCCTCTTCAAATGTCATATTAGTACATTTAAACTCGCCTTCATTAAATAAGGTATTCATGTTGCTGTTATCTAGTAGCAATAATGGATGGTTAGGAACTGGATTTTTCATATATTCACTCCTTCCTAAAACAAATAACTACTTGTTAATAGTTCGCTTTACATATGTTGTATGAAGTATTTCGTGGGCCTTGTGACTTCCTGGCTCACCAAGAAATTCATCATACAGGGTCTTGATAGATGGGTTCTCATGGGATTTGCGATACTCCATACCTCTATCCATATCATAAAGAGCCTTGGCTCTAAGTGATTTTATGTCAGTAAAGTTTCTAACACTTGCAGGTTGCTTAGGCTGTCCTCCTCCATTAATACATCCGCCAGGACACCCCATAATCTCTATAAAGTGATATTCTTTCTCTCCAGATTTAACTTTATCTAGAAGAACCTTAGCATTAGTAAGTCCAGAAGCTACTGCTACATTAATATTCATTCCAGCTACATTATATGTTGCTTCTTTTAGTCCTTCTATTCCACGAACTTCAGTAAACTCAACGGACTTTAGCTCTTCCCCTGTCAGGGTTTCAACAGCAGTTCTTAGGGCGGCTTCCATAACACCACCAGTAACACCAAATATTACTGCTGCTCCTGTTGAGCGTCCAAGAGGATCATCAAAATCTTCATCAGGAAGAGATAGGAAGTTGATGCCAACCCTCTCAATCATACTTGCCAATTCTCTCGTAGTAATTGAAAGATCTACATCAGGTACGCCGGCGGCATTCTGATCATCTCGTCCGATTTCAAACTTTTTAGCTGTACAAGGCATAACGCTGACCATTACTATATCCTTAGGATCAAGCTTCATTTTCTTAGCATAGTATGTTTTAGTTATTGCACCAAACATCTGTTGAGGTGATTTACAGCTTGATAAATTATCAAGCATATCAGGGTAGTAGTGCTCGCAGTACTTAATCCATCCAGGTGAACAGGATGTAATAAGAGGCAGTGTACCACCATTTTGAACTCTGTCTAGGAATTCGTTAGCTTCTTCCATAATTGTAAGATCAGCTGCAAAATCGGTATCAAATACCTTATCAAATCCTAGGCGACGAAGAGAAGCAACCATCTTTCCTTGAACATTGGTACCAATAGGAAGTCCAAATTCCTCACCAAGGGCTGCACGGACTGCGGGTGCAGTTTGAACAATTACATATTTATCTGGATCAGCAAGGGCGGCGAATACGTCTGCAGTACTATCCTTCTCAGCTATAGCTCCAGTTGGGCACACAGCTATACATTGTCCACAGGATACACAACTTGTTTCACTAAGTGGTAGGTCAAAGGCGCAGGAGATATTAGTAGCAAAACCTCTTTCATTAGCTCCTATTACTCCAACGTTTTGTACCTTTTCACATACAGCGGAACAACGTCTACAAAGTATACATTTGTTATTATCACGGTACATATGAGCTGCGGAATAATCCACTTCATAATGGGTTCTTTCACCTTCATATAGCAACTCATTTTCAACCTTAAGATCCTTACATAGCTTTTGAAGCTCACATTTACCACTTTCCACGCAGGATAGACATCTTCTGTCGTGGTCGGATAAGATTAGCTCAAGAGTTTTCTTTCTGGAGGAAAGGACTTTAGGAGTATTAGTCCACACTTCCATTCCCTCGTTAACTGGATATACACAAGAAGCTACAAGGCTTCTAGCACCCTTAACTTCAACAACACATATTCGGCAAGCTCCAATTTCATTAATCTCCTTAAGATAACAAAGGGTAGGAATATCAATGTGGGCAAGCCTTGCGGCCTCAAGAATGGTAGATCCCTTAGGCGCTTGTATTGCTAGACCATTTATTTTTATATTTACTGTTTCCATAAAGATAACCATGCCTTTCTTTATTTAATGCAAACAATATTTGCAAATTATTTGTATTATTTCTTAGAAATAGCTCCAAACCTACATTTCTCCATACATGCTCCACATTTAATACATTTATCCTGATCAATATGGTGTACTTCCTTAACTGCACCTGAAATTGCATCATTAGGACAAATCCTAGCACAAAGGGTACAGCCCTTACATAATACAGGGTCTATATGATAGGAAAGTAGAGATTTACATACTCCAGCTGGACAACGTTTATCCTTCACATGAGCTATGTATTCATCTCTAAAGTAACGAAGTGTAGAGAGTACAGGATTAGAAGCTGTCTGGCCTAAGCCACATAGGGAGTTTTCACTAATGTAATGACAAAGCTCCTCCATCTTATCGATGTCTTCTAAGGTTGCATTACCTTCAGTTACCTTCTCAAGCATTTCTGAAAGTCTTTTGGTTCCAATACGGCAAGGAGTACATTTACCACAGGATTCTTCAACAGTAAAGTCGAGGAAGAACTTAGCAATATCAACCATACAGTTATCTTCATCCATAACTATAAGTCCGCCTGACCCCATCATTGATCCGATACTAAGCAGGTTGTCATAGTCGATTGGAATATCTAGATGCTCTGCAGGGATACATCCACCAGATGGTCCACCAGTTTGGGCAGCCTTAAAGCGCTTACCATTGGGTACGCCACCACCAATTTCCTCTACAACCTCTCTTAGAGTAGTACCCATTGGAATTTCAACGAGTCCTGTATTATGAATTTTACCTCCTAGGGCGAAGACCTTAGTTCCTTTGGATTTCTCTGTTCCTAAGGATGTAAACCATTCAGGTCCATTTAATATAATTGGAGGAATATTAGCATAGGTTTCAACATTGTTAAGTATGGTAGGCTTTCCAAACAATCCTTTCTCCGCTGGGAATGGAGGACGAGGGCGAGGCTCACCACGGTTACCTTCTATGGAAGTCATAAGTGCGGTTTCTTCACCACATACGAATGCTCCTGCACCTAGCCTTAAATCAATATCAAAGTCAAATCCAGAGTTAAATATATTTTTGCCAAGGAGGCCATATTCTCTAGCTTGTTTAATAGCAAATTCAAGACGATTAACAGCTATTGGATACTCTGCTCTAACATATACATAGCCTTGAGATGCCCCAATAGCATAGCCTGCAATTGTCATAGCCTCTAGTAAAACATGGGGATCACCTTCTAAAACTGAACGATCCATGAAAGCTCCTGGATCACCTTCGTCAGCATTACAGCATACATACTTTTGATCATCCTCATAACTTCTAGCAAACTTCCACTTAAGTCCCGTGGAAAAACCACCGCCTCCACGACCTCTAAGGCCACTATCAAGAATGGTTTGGATAACCTGCTCAGGAGTATAAGAAGTCAAAACTCTTCCTAGAGCCTCGTATCCATTGGTTGCAATATACTCGTCTATACACTCAGGGTTAATAACACCACAGTTACGAAGAGCAATTCTATGCTGCTTCTTATAAAAGTCAGTTTCATTAAGAGATGTAATTCCCTCTTCTGTCACTGTCTCTTCATATACAAGGCGAGTAACAACACGACCTTTAAGAAGATGCTCTGAAACAATCTCAGGAACATCTTCTTCCTTGACCATGGAATAAAATGTTGCTCCTGGATAGATTACTATAATTGGACCTAATGCACAAAGTCCATGACAACCTGTCTGTACAACAGAAACTTCCTCAGTTAATCCATTCTTTTCTATTTCTTTCTGTAGCTTATCAATGATTTTAGGTGTACCTGAGGAAGTACATCCGGTACCACCGCAAATCAAAACATGTGAACGATACATTCTATGTCCTCCTCAATTAATTAACCATTTCAGAAATGGTGTATTCTTTAACCGGTCTACCATGGGTCAGATGTTTATCTACTATCTCCAAAGCCTTTTCCGGCGTAACCTTTACATAAGTAACTTTATCTTTACCTGGCTCAAGAACCTCTACGATCGGTTCGTATTGACATAAGCCAATACATCCAGTTTGAGTTACACTTATATTACTTAGTCCTTTAGATTGAACTGCTTCAAATAAGGTGTTAAGTACTGGTCTTGCACCACTTGCAATTCCGCAGGTAGCCATACCAACAACAACACGGATTTGATCATTGTGTTCATTACGAAGTCCTATCTGGCCTTGCATAGCATCTCTTATGGCTTTTAATTCTTCTAGAGATTTCATATGATTTCCTCCTAATTTTATTGATAAATATTTCACAATATAAACTGCACTAAACCTGACAATGATTGTCAACTTCCCATTTGTTCTTTGCTAAATAGGATTTGATAAAAGTAGAAACATCAGGATTGTCAAATGGAATGTCTCCAAGAATTGACTTAAACTCCCTAGTATCTAATTGAAATTTATCATCATCCACCTCATATGTATAAAGGAAGTCGATATGTGGGTTCATAATAACTAAAGTAAATATAGTGCTATTAATGTCTCCTAAGGGCATCCGATCTATATGGGAAAGGCCAAATACAGCATCTATAGTTGTTCCTTCTCCTAACTCTGATGCAATATTAAAACTTCCTCCCGTATCTATAGCTTCCTGTCTAAAGAAAGGAATTCCGAGTCCTACTCCCCGAGTAGTTCTCGTTGTATAGAAGGGATCAGTGACTTTATTCAGTTGTTCTTTAGTCATACCACAACCATTATCATAAATAGTAATCGATAAAGTGTCAGCATTGTTATCTACTTTAATGGATATTTCTATTAGGGAAGCATTAGCACTAATAGAATTATTAGCAATATCCAATACATTTAAAGATAATTCTGTCATCATATCACTAATACTTGGCAAGAATGTCAGCAACATCGTCTACTGTTATTTTACCATATACATCATCATTGATCATCATAACAGGAGCTAAACCACAGGCACCTATACATCTACAGGGGTCAATAGAAAACTTGCCATCTGGAGTACACTCTCCTTCTGATATTTCTAAAATCTCCTGTATCTTATTGTAGATGTCACCAGCTCCTTTAACGTAGCAGGCGGTACCAAGGCATACGGATATAACATACTTACCCTTGGGAAATAATGAAAACTGGGAGTAAAATGTGACGATTCCATAGATTTTTTCTAATGGAATCTCTAATTCATTGGATATAATGGTTTGAACTTCGATGGGAAGATAGCCATATATATCTTGGGCCTCTTGCAGAATTGGCATAAGAGAACCTTTTTCTTCGCGATGCTTATTAATTACTTTCAGCAAATTGGCTTCTTGCTCTTTTGTTCCTGCAAAAGGGACTTGTTTTTTCTGTGAAACCATTGTAGAACCTCCTTATAATCGTAAATGCTTTATATAATTAAATGTTGGGATATTTACCAACATAAAATATTTTATATATCAAGGGCAAATCTTTAGAAGATTAGGAACTTTTCATAGTTGCACTTATCCATGTTATCCATACCATTCTATTGCGACAAAAACCATGTGGCATAAAATGTTCTGTATCTTGGACTAAATCTTAGCAGATTAGTAACTTTTCACAGTTGCACTTATCCAAAAAATCCATGACCTTTATTCAAGCAAGCTTGAGTCTGAATGAAATTCAGACTATGTCCATGTCTTTATTGGACTAATCTGCTCATTCGTGGACATTATATCATAGGTTTGTTAAATAATCTACAATAAATAAAGTTAAATTTAGATTAATTAGTGATTAAGTATATTTTATATAGATGGGGAATTCCAATTTGTGCTTGAGTGTGCAACTACTACTATTTTAAAGAGTATCTACTAGACTAAAGGAGACATAATCACGAGAAAGGGTTCTTAAAGAAGGGATAAAGGAAGCCGCACATTTCATTGCAATAATAGGGATTGCTTTTGTGCGGCTTTTTTTATTCAATATTAAATTATAAGAGATATAACTGCTGATCTTTTAACGAAAAGTCTTGTATTAAAATATCCAGCTATCTAAGTTTTCTTAGGCTTTGCACATGTATCTCTGACTACTAAATTGCATGGTACAATAATTTTACGTGGAAGTATTGACTTGTTTTCAATGGTTTGTCGTAATGTTTCAATAGCACAATCAGCCATAAAACCCATGGGAATATTGACCGTAGTAAGAGGTGGTGTCATAAATTGTGTCGATGTAATATTGTTGAAGCCAATAATACTAATATCATTGGGTACATTTATATCGCATTCACTCAAAGCACGCATTACGCCATTTGCCATTGAATCGTTGGCAACAAATAAGGCAGTTGGTAATTTACGGCCCTTCTGAATGGCTTCTAATATGGTTTTATAACCTTCCTCATAAGATATTTTGGCGCCCTCAAAAAAATACTGGCTATTATATATACCATGTTTCTCAAGTAATTGTATAAATTCTTGTTTACGATGATCTACGATTATTTCCTGCTCATAGCCTACGACTTCTCCACCGACAAAACCAATCTCCCGATGACCAAGGGAAAGAAAATATTCTATAGCTTGCGTCACTCCAAGCTTGTAATTGGGTGTAACGGAACTATAGGTGGCTTCCATTGGAGATGAGTCAAGGAATACTATATTTTTAGTAAAATCTCTTAGCATATTCAGCTGATTGGGATTAAAGCGCCCTATAGCAAGCATACCATCGATTTTAACGTCCACGGTAAGTTTATATTCTCCATTCACATTTACCACTCGTATGGTATTCATATTAGAAAGAGCACATTGTTTTTCCAAAGTCGTCATCAAATACAGATAGTAAGGGTCGCTCAACATCTCGTATTCTGAATACCAGTCTAATATTAGTATGGAAAGTCTTTTTAAGCGTGCATTCTCAGCCTTTCTGGCTTTTATAGTTTTGTAATCAAGCTTTTCCGCAGCTTCAAATATTTTGAATTTAGTTTCATCTGGCACACTTAATGTCTCATCATGGTTTAGAACGCGAGAAACTGTGGTTACGGAAAGGCCGGTTGCCCTTGCAATCTGCGAAAGCGTTGCCATTTTTACACCTCACACTCATTGGTATAACATACTGTTTTTACTTGTATATTTAATATCAATTAGTATATCAGAAATAAATATAATAATCAAACTCATCTTAGTAAATAGTAATGAAGAAGGGTGAATAATATTTAGTAAATATTTTAGTAAATAAATATTGACATATAAATGAAACGGATATATAATGATTTTGTACAAAACCACTAAAATGAAGGGGGATTTACTTTATGAAAAAAATTTTATTAGTAATTAGTGTTATTGCTTTAAGCATTGGACTTTTTGCGGCTTGTGCAAAATCCACACCTGACACGGCTACTAACACTAGTGGAAACCAACAAAAAGATTCACAGCAGAAAGACACTGAAGATCAATCAAGTTCATCAGAAAAGCAAAAGATAACTGTATGGGCATGGGACCCGAATTTTAACATCGCAATTATGAATGAAGCAGCATCTATTTACGAAGCAGCACATGATAATGTTGAGTTTGAAATTGTTGAGATGGCAAAGGCTGATGTTGAACAAAAATTACATACAACACTTGCTTCAAAAATGACAGAAGGACTTCCTGATATAGTTTTGATTGAGGATTACAATTCACAAAAATATTTGCAATCCTATCCAGGTTCCTTTGCTGATCTAACAGACAAATTAAACTACAATGATTTTGCTCCTTACAAGGTTGAACTTATGACGGTAGATTCCAAAATATATGGTATACCATTTGATAGTGGTGTTACTGGTTTCTTCTATAGAAGCGATATCCTAGCAGAAGCTGGTTATGGTGCAGAAGATTTGAACAACATTACTTGGGATCGCCTCATTGAGATTGGTAAAGATGTAAAAGCTAAGACAGGAAAAGCTATAATTTCATTTGATAAGTCTGATGGTGGTCTAATGAGAATTATGCTAAATTCATCCGGTCTATGGTACTTTGATGCAGAAGGTAATATTACAGTTTCTAATAACGAAGCTTTAAAGGAAGCTATGGAGACCTACAAAAAGATTCTTGATGCTGACATTATAATACCTACTGCTGGCTGGAATGAGTGGGTAGGAGCATTTAATAATGGTGATGCTGCGTCAGTAATTTCAGGTTGTTGGATTACTGGTTCCGTGAAAGCGGCGACAGATCAGTCAGGAAAATGGGCTGCTGCTCCAGTACCTAGATTAAACTATACTGAATCTAAGAATGCTTCAAACCTAGGTGGATCAAGCTGGTATATTCTTGATGCTGCTCAGAACAAGGATCTTGCTATCGATTTTATGAATGAAGTTTTTGGTGGCAATGTTGATTTTTATCAAACAATTTTAACCAATAATGGTGCGGTTGCTTCTTACTTACCTGCTATCAAGGGTTCTGCATATTCTGCTGCTGATGAATTCTTCGGTGGTCAAGCAGTGTTTGCTGATATGGGTAAATGGATGAATGAAATTCCATCTATCAACTATGGTTTATATACTTACGAAGCCGACTCCGCAATTATGGCTAATCTTGAAGATTATCTCTCAGGATCTAAAACTGTAGAAGATGCATTAAAAGATGCAGAAGCACAATTAAAGAGTCAGATTCAATAATTATTTTGATAATAAACGGCGGGGCGGATGCTCGCCCCGCTTATTTTTTTTGATTACCTGACGCAATCTATTATTGATTGGGGGATTATAATGGAACGAAAACTTAAAAAATATGGCTTGATATTTATTGCCGTAGCTATGATTCTACTTGCTTTATTTATGTTCTATCCAGTCTTATATTCTTTTTATTTATCCTTGACATCAACTAAACTGGGTAAGACAGATTTTGTATGGTTTGCGAACTATAAGCGTATTCTAACAGATCCTCTGTTTTGGACATCTTTAAAGAATACTTTTGTGATTTTATTGATTCAAGTTCCAGTAATGCTATTTCTAGCATTAATTTTGGCAACAATTCTTAATGATAAAAGCATAAAATTTCGAGGGTTTTTTAGAACAGCTCTCTTTTTACCCGCTGTAACTTCTTTAATTGCTTATACGATTTTATTTAAAATGCTGTTTTCTTATACAGGACTTTTAAACACTACGCTAATGCGAATTAATCTTATATCCGAACCCATTGAATGGATGTCCAATCCCATAACTGCTAAAGCGGTATTGATTATTGCTATGATTTGGAGATGGACCGGATATAATATGGTTTTTTATTTATCAGGTATGCAAAACATATCAGAAGATATATACGAAGCTGCATCTATTGATGGAGCCTCAAAAATTAAAAGCTTCTTTATGATTACGCTTCCTCTTTTAAAGCCAATGATTTTATTTACAACAATTATGTCAACAATAGGAACTCTTCAGCTATTTGATGAACCTATGAATCTTTCACAGGGGGGCGTGACTGCGGCAACAATTGGACCGAGCAACTCACTGCTTACCTTAAGTGTTTATATATATAATTTAAGTTTCAAATATGTACCGAACTTTGGATATGGTGCGACTGTTGCTTATGTAATTGTCATATTAATCGGTATTTTAACTCTTATCCAATTCCGTGTAGGAGCTACTGACGACGAAAAAGAAGCAAGAAAATTAAAAAAACAAAATAGACGTGAAAAAAGGAGGGCGTAAATGAAAGGCAAAATTAGTATTCCAAGAATTTTTATTTATTTGTTTTTGATAGTGGCTTCCTTCCTTTCCATATTTCCGTTTTTTTGGATGACTACTGGAATGACAAATAGCGCGGTAGATATTGTCAGAGGGAAAATGACTTTTGGCACTATGTTTTTTGAGAATATTCGAATATTGTTTAGTGAATATGATATGGCACTTGTCTTATTTAATTCAATTAAGGTTACAGGACTTACTGTAGTTCTTTGCCTTTTGATTTGTTCAATGGCAGCTTATGGATTTGTTATGTATAAATCTAAGATTACCCAAAGGTTGTATGCTCTGACTATGCTTACTATGATGATTCCTTTTGCTGCATTAATGATTCCTTTATTTCAAATTATTGTTCAGTTTAAACTTTTAAACTCACATTTTGCTTTAATTATTACAGGGGCTTCAAGTGTCTTTATAATTTTCTTCTTCAGACAAAGCTTTGTGACATACCCATTTGAAATAATTCAAGCTGCCCGTGTTGATGGTGCAGGAGAGTTTAGAATATTTTTTAAAATATTTGCCCCGTCTATGAAGAGTACATTCTTTGCAGCAGCTATTTATGCTTTTATGACTAGTTGGAACTCCTATATGTGGCCTCTAATAGTGCTACAAACTAATGACAAGAGAACTACAACATTATTAATTTCCTACCTGTCTTCTGCTTATGTACCACAATATGGTGTTATTATGACGGCGATTGTTATTTCAACCTTACCGATTATTATTATATTCTTTGCATTCCAAAAGCAATTTGTACAGGGAATGCTTGGATCACTAAAGGCTTAAAGCACTAGAAAGGATTTGCTATGATGAGCATTACGAAACAATACAACTTGGATTGGCTTACAGATCCGGAGATATTTCAGATAAATCGTCTTCCTGCCCATTCAGATCACCTTTTTTTCTCAGAGGACGAGGAATTGCAATTAAATCTGAACGGAGGATGGAAATTTTGCTATGCCAATAACTTACATAATACAGATTGGAGTTTTTGGCAGGAAGGATTTTGCGATGAGGGTTGGAATGACATAGAGGTTCCTTCCCATATACAACTTCAAGGTTATGGGATTCCCCAATATACCAATACCATGTATCCATGGGATGGACATGAGAAGTTAGTTCCACCACAGATTCCAACAGAGTTTAATCCTGTGGGTTCTTACGTAAAGTACTTCCATCTACCAGACAACTTTATTAATAAAAAAACGGTACTACGCTTTGAAGGTGTAGAAAGCGCAATGTATGTTTGGATGAATGGAAAGTTTGTTGGCTATAGTGAGGATACCTTCACTCCATCGGAATTTGATGTTACAGAGCAAGTTAAGCCCGGAGAGAATCGCCTGTGTGTAGCTGTCGTACGATTTTGCAGCGGTAGCTGGCTGGAAGATCAAGACTTTTGGAGATTCTCCGGTATATTTAGAGATGTGGCATTATATTCATTACCAGAAGTACATGTGACAGACATTGATGCGAGACCTTGCGTAAGCGAGGATTTAAGTGAAGGGGTATTAGAGGCGGACTTCCTCTTAGACTATGAGGAGTGTGATGGAGCAAAAATTCATATTTCCTTGTTAGATGCTGATGAAATCTCTATAGATTCATTTGAAGCATTAGTTGAAAAGAAGATTTGTTTTGTAAGAAGATTTCAGAATATAAATCTGTGGAGCGCAGAGAAACCCTATTTATACAAATTAGAATATAAAATTATTAGTCAATCAGGAGCCATTATAGAGCAGGGAAGAAGTAATATAGGCTTTAGACGATTTGAAATAAGAGACGGTATTATGTATCTAAATAATAAACGTATTGTTTTTCATGGGGTTAATAGACATGAGTTTTCCCATAAATCCGGTCGTGCAATTTCTAAAGAGGATATGCTCACAGACGTTCTATTGATGAAGAAGAATAATATCAACGCGGTTAGAACATCCCATTATCCTAATCAATCCTACTTTTATGAGCTATGTGACCAGTATGGAATATATATGATAGATGAAGCCAACTTAGAAACTCATGGAACTTGGATGATTATGGGGGAAGTGAATATTACAGAGAATACTGTTCCCAACGATAATGAGTGTTGGCTAGGTGCAGTATTGGACAGAGGTATGTCCATGGTAGAAAGAGATAAGAATCATCCTTCCATATTAATGTGGTCTGTTGGTAACGAATCTGCTGGAGGAAAGGTTCTTTATGAATTGGCCCAGTATTATCGAAATAGAGATAAGCTTAGGCTTGTTCATTATGAAGGGGTATTCCATGACCGACGTTATGATAACACCAGTGATGTGGAAAGTAGGATGTACGCAAAGCCTCATGAAATAATTGAGTACTTAGAAAATGATGCAGAGAAACCCTTTATTTCCTGCGAATATTCTCATGCAATGGGCAACTCTATTGGAGGAATAAAAAAATACATTGATATAGAGGATAGCTACCCAATGTATCAAGGAGGTTTTATCTGGGATTTTATTGACCAGGCTCTTGAACATAGGGATCCAAATGGGCAGATATATCTGGCCACCGGAGGAGATTTTGGCGATCGTCCTAATGATGGTTATTTTTGCGGTGACGGATTGCTTTACGCCGATAGAAGGGTAAGCTCCAAAATGCAGGAAGTTAAATTCGTATACCAAAACCTGCAAATCCATTGTGATTCAAAAGGTGCCCTTATAAAAAACAAATTCTTGTTTACTAACACCAATGAATTTATGCTTAATTATAGGCTATTAAAAGATGGTAAGGAAATTAGGAGAGGAAGCATGTCTGTGGATATCCCACCTCTTAGTGAGCATTATGTTCCTCTACCAATTGAAACAGATGATAACGGTGAATACATTCTGGATGTGTCCTTTGTATTAAAGAAAAACTTACCTTGGGCTAATAAGGGCCATGAAATATCATTTGGACAGGGAGTTATAAGTAGGCCTACATTGAAAATTGAAGAAAGCCCCGTGCAAATAATCGATGGAGATGTTAATCTTGCTGTTAAAATGCAAAAAGTAAGGGCAATGTTTTGGAAGGTTGATAAAACCCTAAAATCCCTTAATGTAGATGGAAAAGAGCTTCTGAAAGCCCCAATCAAACCAGACTTTTGGAGAGCACCTATAGACAATGACGCTGGTAACCATTCTACTTTCGATTGGGCTATTTGGAAGGGGATTTCTCTTTATACCATGGGAAGTAGACTGACCCTAGAAGATAAGGATAAGTCCATAACTGCGGAGTATGCCTTTCCAATTATGAAGGGAAAAGGATGTACTATGCACTATCAATTCTTAGGCAGTGATATATGCAAAATTACTATGAGAATGGATGCCCTTAAGGAAATAGCAACCCTTCCTCAATTTGGTTTTACCTTCAGCCTTTTATCAGAATTTAATAGGGTGAGATATTATGGTAGAGGACCAATGGAAAGCTACGTGGATAGAAAAGCTGGTGGCCGTATAGGAATTTACAATCATAGGGTTGAGGAAATGATGGAACCTTATCTCAATCCTCAAGAAACAGGAAATAGAACTGATGTAAGATGGATAGAGATTATGAATGATGATGGAACTGGTATCAAAATATTCTCAGAGACACCTTTTGAAGCCTCAGTCTTGCCCTTTACGTCCCATGAAATCGAAAATGCAGGACACATCAATGAGCTTCCTCCGGTCACCAAAACCGTAGTTAATATATCTATGGCTAAGAGTGGCGTGGGAGGAGATGACTCCTGGGGTGCCCCAATCCATTCAGAATATTTAGTTAAATGTGATAATAAATTGGAATTTGATGTATATATACAAGGCTTGAAATATTAGGGTTAATACAAGTCTAAAACCTGGGATCATCATAACTTTAAAGAAAAAGACCTTGTATACTTTGAATTTTAGAATAAGCTGGTTTATCCGTATAATTATTATATTATATTGATGACCAGCTTATTGAATAATATTTGAAAGATAGGTTAATATTTTGTTTATAGCTAGGTTCGTATAGCATTGAGGCACTACTATGTGTAGTGCTTTTTTATATAATAGGAAAGGACGTCCGATTATAAAGAGGATTATAAGCATTTGCTTTTAGATCAGCATACCAATATACTATAAAGCATAATATCAATAGGAGCAGGATTATTAGCTCATGCTACTGAACAAGTATTGCATCAACTTTGCATGCTTATACAGAAAATCTTGTAATCTTAAAAGATAGGCCTTATAATGGAAGCAGACTGCTTAATGTATTAGGAAATTAAATAGTAGTACAGTGAATACATGACATATAGTATATTATTTAGATAGGAGTGAGATATATATAATGACAATAAGAGACGTTATGGATGCCTTAGGTGCTAGATTAATAACAGGTGAAGAATGGTTGGAAAGAGAGGTTCACGTTGCTTGTGGTTCCGATATGATGAGTGATGTTCTTGCCTTTTTAAAAGATCAGTCAGTATTATTAACAGGTTTATGTAATCCTCAGGTTATTAGGACTGCAGAAATGATGGATATAATTTGTATAGTGTTTGTAAGAGGTAAATATCCAGATGAAACCATTATTGAGATGGCGAAAGAAAGGGGTATTGTTCTTTTAGCATCAGGTCACAGAATGTTTTCAGCTTGTGGTAAGTTATATGAAAAGGGCTTAAGGGGAGGTGCTCCTTACCGATGAGTGATGTGGTAACTTTACGCTACGATGTTATTCCAGGGGATTTTATAAAAGCTGGAGAAGCATCTAGCGATGTTAAAAAAAAGTTAATGGATATAGGCATCAGCCCAGATGTTATCCGTAAGACTGCCATCGCCATGTATGAAGGAGAAATTAATATGGTAATCCACTCTTTAGGTGGATATGCAGAGATTAGTATATATCCTAATGAAATCACTATATTACTAGTTGATAATGGCCCGGGTATAGATAATGTAGAGCAGGCCATGTCAGCTGGGTTTACTACAGCTCCAGATGATATTAGGGAATTAGGATTTGGTGCCGGAATGGGGTTTCCTAATATGAAAAAATACACAGATGAAATGATAGTTGAAAGTCAGCCGGGAATAGGGACAAGGGTTATGATGAAGGTTAATATATAAACAAAGGAGAATACATACTTGAAACCACGAGATTTTCTAGGTATGAAAGAATTTAATGTTCTATGTGAAGGTAATAATTTAGACAGGGAAATTAGTGTACCGTATTGCTGTGATTTGTTAAGTGTAGCCATGGCTAATATGCCAGCTGGGGCTGCTTGGGTCACTGTTATGGCCAATGTCAATACTCTGGCAGTTGCAACACTTACTGATGCCGCCTGCATAATTCTTGCAGGAGGGGTAAGCTTAGATGAGCTGGGTCAGAAAAAGGTTACAGAACAAGGGATCACAGTATTTAAGACAGAGCTTCCCATATTCGAAGCAGCCTTATTGGTACACAAGCATCTTAATGGATAAAATATTCTATGATCTTCATATCCACTCCTGTCTGTCTCCTTGCGGAGATGAGGATATGACACCAGCTAATATCATAGCCATGTCGAAACTAAAAAATCTTGATCTAATAGCGGTAACAGACCATAATTCCTGTAGAAATTGTCCATCAGTCATGACTCATGGAATGAGAGAGGGAATCCTAGTAATCCCAGGAATGGAGCTTTGCACTCAGGAGGAGGTTCATGTCTTATGCTTGTTTGCTAGATTAAAAGATGCTATGGATTTTGATGCCTATGTATATGATAGGCTTATTAAGATAGAAAATGTTGAGAATATATTTGGAAGACAGCAGATATATGATGAAAATGATAGCTGTGTTGGAATGGAGCCCAATTTATTAATCAATGCCACGGAGATATCCTTTGATGAATTGGGTGATTTAATGGATGAATTTCATGGGATTTATATACCAGCTCATATAGATAAAAATTCTAACAGTTTATTATTAAACCTAGGTTTTATACCACCTACATCTAAGTTCTCATGGGTTGAAGTAAAAGATATCACCAGGTTAGAGAAGCTTAAAAGAGATAATCCATATCTTAAGCAGTGTGATATAATCAATAATTCAGACGCCCATTCATTGGGGCTAATCAATGAAGCGGTGAATCAGCTTACAGTAAAAGAGAAAAGCATAGAGGGAGTATGGGATGCTTTGCACAGGATATAATAGAAAGAATAGATTGTAAAACCCATTATTTGTGATATACTAAAATGAAATAAGGAATTACAAGCTGGCTTGTAAATTCCTGGTGTAGTGGGAAGATCATGAGGGGGTTTTCTTCATGATCTTATTAGAATAAATTTGCAAAGGAGCAAGAAGATATGGATTTAATTGATATCAGAAAACTATATCGAAACAAGGAAGAATACATCGGTAAAAAAATTCAAGTTGGTGGTTGGGTAAGAAGTATAAGAGATTCCAAGAACTTTGGATTTATTGTACTTAATGATGGAACCTATTTTGAACCTATTCAGGTTGTTTATCATGATACATTAGATAATTTTGAAGCAATATCTAAGCTTAATGTAGGATCTGCATTAGTGGTTTATGGAGAATTGCTAGCAACACCAGATGCTAAGCAACCATTTGAAATTCAGGCAGAAAGAGTTGATGTTGAAGGAGCGTCCTCACCGGATTATCCCCTTCAGAAGAAGAGACATACACTTGAGT
>DUNS01000097.1 GCA_012839235.1 Clostridiales bacterium | reverse complement strand
TAAACTCCCTTTTCCAAATTAAAATAATTAGCCCAAAACATTTGTCCAGATTGACTTTGCATATCATATGCATATGCATAATCTCTCCACTCTTGTAATAAACTCATAATTCAACTTCCTTCCCGGTTCTAGTATTAACATTGGGATTATATCATACTAATTTAAAAATACCAACACTAAAATTACAATTTCTATTTATAAAAGGTTTTGATATTTAGATAAAATATATTTATATTTCCATGTATAAATATTGAAATTATGTATCATAATAGTAATATCCTAAAGTGGAACAAATCGTTCCGATATCGGGATAAATGCGTATGCTCTTTCATAATTGGACTCCCCCTCCAATTATGATTACCAAAGAGAAGTTAAATACTTATCCTCCCCTTTTTAATGACCCCCATGGCTGAGTCGTCATGGGGGTCATTTTTTTGCTGAAAGCTCATATTTTCAACACTTCCTATATAATTCAAATCATTGATCTACTACCCTTTCATATGCTTTTATAATTGCATAATAAAACTGTTCATATGAGCAGTAAGATTCAGGGTTGAATTTTCCCTCTTTTGTTACATCCATTAAACCTATATTTACAACCTTTTCAATAGCTTTCTTATATTTACTGGTCAAGCCATCACAATCAAGAGCTGTGACCTCCTCTTTTGATATATCCTTCATAGAAAAATGCTTTGCTACACCCGCTAGTACTAATGCAACATCCTTACGTTTCATTTTTATCTCTTCATATCTATTGCTTGTATACTTATTAACAAAATCATCATATTCATTTTCTGCAGATCTTATTGTCTTTTCATAATGATCCCGGCCATCCTTACTCATATTATATTCCCACCAGGCATCCTTTGTATGTTGTGTTGCATTCATCCAAAATTCTCTCAGATAATAATAGAAATCATTTACTACTATTTTATATTGATAGTTATCTTTATCCTCAAAGTCAACACCAAAATTTGTATTCTCAAATCTTAATTTTCCTTCATATTTTTTTGAAGGTTTTTGAGGGTAGATTTCCCAATCATCCTGTGAAATTTTTATTTTTAATTGTTTTTCAATTAACTTTTTTATGTATATACTCTTTTTGATAATTACTGAATTTTCATTTTCCTTATAAATCCCACGCATCCATTCAGAACCGACAATTGATGCTG
Organism: Clostridiales bacterium; assembly: GCA_012839235.1. Taxonomy (GTDB): domain Bacteria; phylum Bacillota; class Clostridia; order Lachnospirales; family Lachnospiraceae; genus Mobilitalea. The sequence goes on along the minus strand of DUNS01000097.1, from coordinate 5,583 downwards.
CAAATGTTTCTGCAAAATCTTCATCGAACTTTGTAGCAGCATAGCTATTTACAAAGCTATCACGGTACTCATCCCCAACTAAATTCCAGTTAATATTATCCTTATACTTTATTTTACCATTCAGTGAAGTAAACTCTGATTTCAGCTTCTTAGATCCATATATACCATAAAGTGCATTTTGTACCATATGCCCAAACTCATGTATTATTGAATGGGGATCCGAACCACTCCCCCACATTGAAGCTCCTGCTGGAATAAATAAATTTATTGTATTCTTATCAAAATTATAATTGGCTGCTGCCGTTCCATAAGCGGTTGCTGATGAGATTGATAGGCTTATGGTCGTCGCTTTTCCCTTAGTCTTATAATGCTTAACCAGTGCCTTTATTAAGCCTTTAGGCATCATGTTTAGAGCCAACTCTAAATCCTTTAGACAAGAGAGTGCTCCCTTTTCCGATTCCTCATTTGCATAAAATAGTAGTACTTTTTTCCATTATAACGAATATAAAAATGGAAATCAATCACTAGTAAGACCAGAAAAGGAAGCTGTCTGTATACAGCAGTAATGCAAATCTTCTTTGTTCTAAAGTCTTAATTGCTATATCTTCAGTGATATAGGATGTTACAGTATCAAAAAAAGTACTATTAGTTTTATATAGTCTTAAAGATATAAACTCAAGCATATGATGATATAGTTATCATTTATTCTTAGTAGGTTAATTGATATGAAGCAAGTTAAAATCTTGATGATAAGTAAAAGAAAAATAAAACGAAACCTCTTAATATTCATAATTTCAACCATTGCTATCTATCTACTTTGCTCATTGTATTTTTTTAACCATTTCTATTATCACACTGAAATAAATGGCATTAATGTATCACTGAAATCTCATGAGGATATATCAGGTATCATAGGTAGGTTTCTTGAAGATTATGAGTTACAGCTATTAGAGAGGAAGGGAGAAACAGAAGTAATAAGAGGTCAGGATATTGAAATGCAGTATAACAAAAGCAATACAATGCTCCAGGTTAAACACATGCAAAATCCATTTCTGTGGATAGGATCATTGTTCAAAAGTGCCCCCTATTATATAGAAGATCTCTACGATTATGATAAATCATTATTGGACAGTAGAATCAACAGCTTAAAATGCCTAAGTGGAGAAATAACAGAACCACGTAATGTGGATTTTAAATATTCTGATGGCTCCTACGAAATCGTCAAAGAGATATATGGAAATAAAATTAATAAAACTCATTTTGTTAAAGTAATAAATAAATATATATCAGAGGGAAGACCAAGCTTAGACCTAAATAAAATGCAGTGTTACGAAGATCCAAAGTATACAACAAGCTCGGAAAAGACCTTGAAAACCAAAAACAAATTAAATAGATATGTATCGGCAAGAATAACCTATCGTTTCGAAAACGAAACAGAACAATTGGATGGAGCTACCATTCATCAATGGCTTAATATTGATGAGAATTTAGAGGTTACAATAAGTAAAGAAGAAGCTGCAAAATATATTTATGATTTGAGTAAAAAATATAACACCGTTGGAGTAATAAGAGAATTTCAAGCCTCTACAGGTAAGAAAGTAGAATTACAGGGTGGACTATATGGCTGGAAGATTAACAATGATGCTGAAACTGAAGCATTATTGAGCAACATTAAGCAAGGGGATGTTATTGAGAAAGAGCCTATCTATTTACAAAAGGCTTTTTCAAGAGAGGGTAACGAAATAGGGGATACCTATGTAGAAATCAATATTACAAAACAGCATCTATGGTTTTACAAGGATGGAAAGTTGATTTCACAAGGCTCTGTAGTGACAGGGAATCCAAATAGAGGTCATGCTACTGTTTTGGGAGCCTACATGGTTAATTATAAGCAAAAGGATGCAACCTTAACAGGTCCTGGTTATGAAGCGAAAATAACCTACTGGATGCCCTTTTTCGGTAACATAGGTCTTCATGATGCCACATGGAGATACCGCTTTGGTGGAGAAATCTATAAAAGAAATGGATCTCACGGATGTGTGAATGCACCCCTATATTTGGCGAAAACTGTTTTTGAAAATATTGAAGAGGGAACGCCTGTTATTGTATATGAGGAGTGAGTAGGCCGCGAACATAAAGTTGGGCACTATACCACCTGTCCCCTCAGTAGTGGGCTATTTATTTTTGCACATATTCCTTTTTAGTCTTACAATATCATAAGTAATCGCGACTAATCCTATTAAAACAAGTGCAATTCCACAGAAAATATTTAACCTCCATGATATTGTGCGAAATGATTGTGTTGTTGCTGTTAGTGTGGAATAAATCAATAAAATACCCATGGTAACAAAAATTGTTAGCCCGATCATATTTATTAATAAGCTATTGTTTTTACTCAATGTCCAAGCAGCCATAATTATAAATGATGAATTTATAAGTACATATTTCCATTCAATGCTTCCCATACTCATTCCTATTAAGCAGGTTAATATTATAAAGTAAAAGGGTATTAAGAGATAAAAAAACATGGGCTTATTAATTTTGTTTAACATTCTTCTTCTCCTTTATAGTTATTATTTTATAACAGCTCCTTTACTTTTATGCTCAATTACTGCAAATACACTACTTCCTACCAATCCCATTGCTCCAATTACTATCGTAATCTCTGCAAAAAGTCTATTGAAATTCTCAATGGAATCAAGTCTGCTTAATAGGGTTACATAGGCCAGTAGTAGAAACATCCCCATCATTTGCAGACATATCATAGATTTATTATATATATTTTTTCGAATCATTCTATGTAGAAGATATACAAATCCAATAACTAAAAGTAAAAACAGAATTCCCCAGGTCTTATTAATAAAGGGGCCAAGCTGTGAATTATCCATAGAGAATACTTTTTTTCCACTTATAACACGGTTTATCGCATAGAACATGAAAGCAATTCCGCTAAGAGCATCTACTATGGATAAGGTAGCTATAATATAGTCTTTCCTTCCTGCAGGTCTCATCTTCCCCTTGTCCCCAGTAAATAAGTACAGACCAATCATGCAGATTGGAAACAAGACATAATAAAATATTGTTGAAGGGCTTATATAATTAGTGCAGAAGTTATATAATCCAAGCCCAACCAGTAATATAATTAGTGTTACACTGAAGAGATTCATACGTTTCATCCTATTGTTAAACTTTTTTAAGCCATCAATCTGTTTTTCTTCAATATTAGGATCTGTTATCTCTGTATCTTGGTATATCTCAATCAGACTTTTGCATTGATTGCATTCCATTACATGTTCCTCCACACATTCTTTTGTTGCATCCGAACATATTCCATCTACATAGGACGGTATAAGATCCTGAATAATGTCACAATTATATTTATTCATAGCTAGCTCCTTTCCCTTCCTTATTCTGATTCCTTTATCAGAATAAGCTTTGCTCTGTAGAAGGTGACCCTTGCCCAATTCTCGCTTTTCCCTAACATCTCTCCAATTTCCTTGAAAGGGAAATCACTTAAGATTCTAAGCTCCACAACCTGTTTCATATTTTCTGGCAAGCTCTGCACCTTATCCCAGATATCAGAGATTTCCATCCGATGCATTGCCTGCTGTTCAGTGTCGCTTAGGGCTACAAGACTTTCATCTAATTCCACAAAAGAATAGTTTTTGCACTTGGTCCAATGTTGGTATAGGAGATGCTTTCCAATCTGACACAGCCAAGTAGAAATCTTACAGCTACCATCAAATCTATGTATAGATTCAATAGCCTTAAGAAATGTTTCCTGAGTCAGATCCTCGGCCAGGTTTTCATCTCGACACATGGAATATAAGAAATAATAGACAATCTTCCCATTCTTCTTAAATATCTCATCCATAGATGGCAGCCCCCTTCTACTTTGTATATCCGGTTTCTGACTCTTTCGTTACAATCATTTTACAATTTATCTTATAATGGTTATCTTATAATGCAGGAAAAGGGGGAGCAGTGAAAATCAGCATTCTATATTTTTCAGTTTTTTATCCAAGAACTCCTTAATCAATCCTAGCAATTCATCACTCCAAAAGGAACCCTCATGGGGTGCTCCCTCAACGCATATCATAGAAGTCTCTACACCAGCCTCTAGTAGCTTGTGATACATAAGCTCACTTTGAGAATAATGAACCAGCTCATCATCATCCCCTTGAAGGATTAGAAATGGAGGATAGGATTTACCATCTTGAATGTGATTAACAGGATTAATCTCCATCAGTCTCTCTATATTTTCCTTAGTATTTTCTCCCCTTAGCCCCTCAAAGATCGATCTCATATCATCGGGGATTAGTTCAATTTTATCAACTATGTCATTCATGTCCGTTGGTCCAAAGCAATCAACCACTACCTTAACAGTATCTGAATACTCTTCATATTCTTTAGTCTTGTACCTTGGGTCGTCTTCAGTTAATCCCACAAGAAGTGCAGTATTGCCACCAGAGGAAGTTCCCCATATTCCGACTCTATCAGGATCTATCTGATATTTATCAGCATTACTTCTAAGGAAACGGATTCCTGTCTTTACGTCCTCTAGGAAGGCAGGAAAAGGATGTCCTTCCAAGGAATTTCTATGGGTTAGAGTTGCTACAACATAGCCCTCCCTAGCAAATTGAGACAACTGAGGTAGCTGATAATAAACATCAGGAAAGGTCCAAGCACTACCCTGCACAAATACTATTAAGGGGTATCTTGCATGATCATCATCACCATTAGCCCAGGGTTTAATAATCTGCATTTTAAGCTCCACACCATTAGCAGTTGAATAAATCACATCTGGTATAACAACAGCCATACCCTTAAGTGTTGGATTGCTTTTTATTCTCTTAATCTCCTTGTATTCCATCATATCCTCCTTCTATAAGTTGTAATATTCATCTTTCAATATAGAATAAATCATATCATCATGTATAATACCCTGATGATTTTTGACACATCTACGAATGCATCCCTCATTTACAAATCCAAGCTTCTCCACCAGCCTTCTGGATGCTAGATTGTCCTTGAACACTCTTACAGACAGAACATCTGCCTGCCTTTCTTCAAACACATAAGTAATCATCTCTCTTAAAGCCTCTGTCATATAGCCCTTTGAAGAGTATTCTTCTCCCAGATAATATGATATAGTCCATGAATCAATCTTATATCTTAGGCTGTCTTCATCAAGATCAATTACACCAATAGTTTTCTTATTTTCTTTAAGCTCAATATAAAAGACGTCATTAGATTCCATGTCCTTTGCAATTTGTTCTCTCAGTTTCTCCATACTAATCTTTGGCATACAGTTATACTTAAGAACATAATCACTATTCCTTATACGAAATATCTCATCGGCATCTCCGGGTTTGGCTCTACGTAATACAAGTCTTTCAGTCTCCATATATCCGCCTCTCATTCATATATAATATCTATAGTTCTCATACAAAAAGGTTACCATAAATTGCATTTAGTTACAATCAAAGAAATCGAGGTTTTGTCTTTAGTTTCTCAACCAATGGGATAAGGATTTGACTCTAGAAAGAGATAAGGCAAAAGATATATTGTTTGAATTCAATT
>DUNS01000009.1 GCA_012839235.1 Clostridiales bacterium | reverse complement strand
TTAAATGTAACCATACACTGATATTGGTTCCATATATTAACCATTCTATCAACTTTTTCTTCTGAAGAACTAACAGTATATTTAGAAAGAAGCTGATCCCAATACTCTCCAAGCTCTGCAAATGCTTTATCAACAGCTTCACTTGTAGAAAACTGAGCAATCATCTCCTCTGCCTTCTTCTTATTAATTACATTCTTGCCTTCCCATTTATCTTCTTGCTCATTCTCAACATATCCTAGTAAGAATACAAAATCCTTTGTTTCACCAGGTTCAAGAGTCACCTCTAAGCAATGGGATGCTATAGGATGCCAACCATGGGCAACAGAGTTACCAGGCTTACCTGAATATACTGCCTGAGGATTATCGAATCCATTATATGTTCCTAAAAAGCTTTCTCTATCGGAGTCAAAGCCTGCAATAGGGCTATTTACAGAAAAGAAGGCATAGTGATTACGTCTCTCTTTATATTCTGTTTTATGATAAATTACAGAATCCTTAATCTCTACTTCACCAGTATTGTAATTTCTCTGGAAGTTAGTCTGATCATCCTGTGCATTCCATAGGCACCATTCTACAAATGAAAAAATCTTAAACTGCTTTTTTTCATTGCTTTTATTCTTTACAACAAACTTATGTATTTCACCATTGGTGTTAAGAGGTACGAAAAATGTTATTTCAGCTTCTATACCACCACGTTCACCTTTAATTTTAGTATATCCCATACCATGACGGCACTCATAGCTAGTTAGTTCACTCTTTGCTGGAGCCCAGCTTGGTGACCACACATCACCACCATCATTAATATAATAATAACGCCCTCCACCTAAATCCAAAGGTACATTGTTGTAACGATAACGGGTAATTCTACGCAGTCTTGCATCCTTAAAAAAACTATAGCCCCCTGCAGTATTAGAAATCATTGAGAAATATTCTTGTGACCCAAGGTAATTAATCCATGGATATGGTGTTGTCGGAGTATTAATTACATATTCTTTATTACTATCATCAAAATAACCGTATTGCATTATTAAAGCCTCCTTGAATTTAGTTTTCTTTTTGTAACTTTGTTTAGTGATTTTATTATATTATAACATTCCATTATTTTCAACTCAAAGTATTTTTTTAGAACAAATTATCAAGCTTTCATATGCCTCTTAATTTTCCATTATATTATTTAAGATATATTTAATAAGAATTTTCTTTTTTTATAGGGTCTTCTATGCTAAACTAGTTACTGTTAGTATCATTAATAAGCTAATGAAAATAATGTATAATAATAGCACTTGCTAAAAAGGCATATTAGAAATTATTGAAATGAGGTTGTTTCATGGCCAAGAGATCTGTACTTGATGATAACGCAGAAATATATAAGATCAAAAAGAAAAAAACAGAAAAAGAGAAGCTAAAGGATATGACTCCTAAGGGAAGGATCAGTTATCTCTGGGAGTATTATAGAATACATGCATTAGGTGTAATCCTCGCTGTAACTACTATAATCTATATCGCATATCAGATTGCAACCCCTAATATGGATACACAGTTTTATGCCGCCCTAATTAACAACACCATAGCTAATGAAGTCATAGAAGAGGTAAGTAAAGATTTTTCAGAGGCCTTGCAGCTTAACCCTGAAACAGAAACCATTATGTTTAACACCTCATTATATATGGGAGGCACTGTAGATTATAATCCAAGCACAGCTACATCAAGACAAATATTAACCACACATGTTGCTGCCCAGGAGGTTGATGTAATTATTGCCCCTGAATCAGAATTTAAAACCTATTCCTATCATGGGTATTTTGATAAAATATCTAGCCAGCTTCCTACTGACCTATATACCAAATTATCTGATTACTTCTATTTCTCAGACTTAGAGGATGATCCTGAAAAGAATGTTTATGGGATTTATTTAACAGATACAGCATTATTCGCAAATAACGCTGTAAATACAGACCCTTACATCCTTGGTATTGTTTCCAACAGTGAGCATAAAGGTAATTCTATAGAATTCCTTCGTTATTTATTCGATATACATCCATAGGGTTACTAAATCAAACTGTCAATCCAATTAAATTGCATATAACATAATAAAAACCTTGAATAGAGATTCAAGGTTTTTATTATGTTACTTTATTTTATATTTAATTTCTTATCTAATTCTTCTTTTTAATATATCCCTTTGCTTTTAAAAGCTCAGCCGTAAGTAGTGCACCACCTGCTGCTCCTCTAACTGTATTATGGGATAATCCAACAAACTTATAGTCAAACACGGTGTCTTCACGAAGCCTACCAAAGGTTACACCCATACCATTCTCGTAATCACGATCAAGCTTAGCCTGTGGACGATTATCTTCTTCAAAATACTTAATGAATTGCTTCGGAGCACTAGGAAGATTAAGCTCCTGTGGAAGACCCTTAAATTCTGTCCAAGCCTTAATTATCTGTTCCTTAGTAGGTTTTTTCTCAAAATTTACAAATACAGCAGCTGTATGGCCATCACTTACAGGGACTCTGATACACTGTGTTGTTATAGCCGGTCCCTTAGCTTTAACTATCTGTCCATCTTCTACCTTACCCCAGATACGAAGTGGCTCCTGTTCGCTCTTTTCTTCTTCTCCACCTATATAAGGTATTACATTATCAACCATCTCTGGCCAATCAGTGAAGTTCTTTCCTGCGCCAGAAATTGCTTGATAGGTTGTAGCTACTACAAGCTTTGGATCATACTCTAAAAGTGCATGTAAAGCAGGAGTATAGCTTTGAATGGAACAGTTGGGCTTAACTACAACAAATCCTCTTGTTGTACCTAGGCGTTTCATCTGGGAGGGTATAACATCAAGATGCTCTGGGTTTAACTCAGGGACGATCATCGGTACATCTGGTGTCCATCTGTGGGCACTATTATTAGAAACAACCGGAGTTTCAGCTTTAGCATAGGCCTCTTCAATCGCTTTAATTTCTTCCTTAGTCATGTCTACGGCACTAAAAACAAAGTCAACGTCTTTGCTAACTTCCTGAACATCATTCACATCTTTAACTACAAGGTTTTTAACCCCTTCAGGCATCGGTGTATTCATCTTCCATCGTTTGCCAACAGCCTCTATATAAGTTTTACCTGCGCTTCTTGGGCTAGCCGCAACAGTTACAACTTCAAACCATGGATGGTTATCTAGTAAAGAGATAAATCTCTGTCCTACCATTCCTGTACCGCCTAATATTCCAACTCTTAATTTTTCCATTCTATAACCTTTCCTTCCTTTTTAATCTGCAATCTTCTATCCAGTGAAAATCTTTTCAACAGACAATTATAGGTTTTTGTTCTCCCCCGGCATACATTTGTCTTTGTCGTAAGTATACTATACATTAATCTAGAGAAAAATCAACATAAATATAATCAAATTTCTACATTTTGTGATTCTTATCTAATAATATTACAATTCAATGAAATCATTTGGTAATATTTTATGGGGCAAATTCTTCTAATAACTTCTCTAAGTCTTCTATGGTTTCAATCTCATTGGTCTTATTTCTTAGCCTTGCAGACTGTGGGTATCCAGCTGTATACCAAGCAATATGCTTTCGCATTTCCCTTATACCAGTATATTCACCCTTAAACTGAATTGACAGCCTCCCATGTCTTAGTATTGTTCTCTTCACTTCATCGATATCAGGTTTAGGCAGGGTGGTACCATTATTCAGGAATTCATTGATCTGAGCAAATATCCAGGGATTACCTCTGGCACCTCGAGCAATCATGATACCATCACATCCAGTCTGCTCTAACATTCTCCTAGCATCCATCGGTGTCTGAACGTCACCACTTCCTATTACAGGTATACTTACAACCTCCTTAACCTGACCTATTATATCCCAGTTAGCCTTACCCTTATAATATTGTTCCCTAGTTCTTCCATGGACAGTCACAGCGGCGGCACCGTTATCCTCAGCGATTTTAGCAATCTCCACTGCATTTATTGAGTCTAGGTTAAAGCCCATTCGTATCTTAACAGTTACCGGCTTATTAATTGCTTTAGATACCTTATTAACTATTTTACCAACAAGCTCAGGCTCCTTCATAAGGGCTGAACCCTCTCCATTCTTTACTACCTTTGGTACAGGGCAGCCCATATTAATATCTAGAATATCAAAATTTCTCCCCTCAATCCGCTTGGCCATATCTGCTAAAATATCAGGATCCGAGCCAAATAGCTGGAGAGCTGCCGGCCTTTCTTCTTCTGCTATTTCTAATAAACTATCTGTATTCTTGTTATTGTATAGTATGCCCTTGGCACTTACCATCTCAGTAAAGACTAAGGCAGCACCTTGTTCTTTGCATAATACACGAAATGGCAGGTCCGTTACTCCTGCCATTGGTCCAAGAAATAAATTTCCTTTAATTTTTACATTACCTATATATAAACTCATAACCTAACAACCGTACCTTTCCATTACCTGCAAACCTTGGGCTGTAAGCACTAATTTGCAATTGAAAAATTTTTATTTTTCAATTTATCTTCCAACTCCGTTTTTGTCGCTAATTATCTTAAGGCCCTTTAATGTTAGGTTGGCATCGTATACATTAATTACATCTGTATTTTCAGAGATGATTTTACCAAGACCACCTGTTGCAACCACCTTACAACCTGCAATTTGAGATTCTGCAAGCATTCTCTTAACTATATATTCTGTCTGACCTATACATCCAAAGACAAGTCCAGCCTGCATGCTAGTAATAGTATCTTTGGCTAGGATTGTATCTGGAAGAGCTATTTCAATTTCAGGAAGCTTTGCAGTTTCTCTCCATAGAGCATTAGCTGAGATTCTAAGTCCTGGACTTGTTACCCCTGCTATAAATGATCCATCCTCAGTTATCAAGTCATAGGTAATAGCAGTTCCAAAATCTATGACTAATACAGGTCCTCCATATATCTCATATGCAGCTACAGCATCAACTATCCTATCTGCACCAATCTCTTTGGGATTAGGGGTAGGGGTTTTTATTCCCGTCTTTGTTCCTGCTGCCACAATCATAGGTGTAATTCCTATATACTTAATTATTCCTGATACAAATGAATGCATAATATTAGGAACAACAGATGCTATGGTTACAGCTTTTATTTCATCCAGCTTAAGGCCCTTTGCTAGCAACAAATCATGAAGAAGAATTCCGTATTCATCAGATGTTCTATGAATCTGAGTTGTCATCCTCATACTTGCCTTTAGGTCAATCCCTTCAAAGGCTCCAAGTGTAATATTAGTATTTCCTATATCAATTACTAAAAGCATATCCAACCTCCATCCTTGTATCTTCTACATACTATCTTTAATTTTTCAATCTAGTCTTCTTGATTATCTAATAGCTCATTCATATCCTGCTCCAAGAAGAAAACCTTATAGTACATCTCAATAGCTTCTAATAGTTCTTTTTTTGTTCTCCTAATTTCTTTAATCTTTAGAGCACTTCCTATCTCATCAAAATAATAATCATTATCCCTTACATCTACTTTAAATAGAAGGTTTCCATCATAATCATATTCAAGAGATAGTATGCCCCCAACATCCTCAGTATATAAAACACACATTATCTGCAATTCTTGTCTCACTTGCTCTGGCAAGCTACTAAAATCCTCATTAAACCAGAACTTTTTATCATAAGCACTACTGGCACATAATACTACATTCTCCTGATACATGACAATCTTCCTTTCATTCAAGTCACTACTATTATATAGCAGTTTAGAAGGACCACACTATGATCCCAAGGTAGCAACCATAACTGCCTTTATTGTATGCATACGATTTTCTGCCTCATCAAAAATAATATCCGCAAACCTTTCGAATACATCCTCCGTAATCTCATTTCCTTTTACTGCTGGAAGGCAGTGAAGAACAACTGTAGAATTCTTATTGGTTTTTTTAAGCAACTCATCATTAACCTGATATGGTCGTAGCTGCTCTACTCTTTCTGCCACTTTATCCTCTTCACCCATGGAACACCATACATCAGTATATATTCCATCTGCCTCTGCTACAGCATCAAGGCTGTCAGAAATCTTTATAGTTCCACCCGATGCATTGGCATAAGTCATACAGGTGTCAACAAGATCCTTTTCTGGCCATAGGGATTTTGGTGCTAATATTGTAAAATGAATACCTACTTTGGAAGAACCTATCATAAGGCTATTGGCCATATTATTTCTTCCATCTCCTACATAAACCAGTTTTAACCCACTAAGCTTACCAAAATGCTCTTTTAATGTCAAGAAATCCGCTAGAATCTGTGTAGGATGGTAGCTATCGGTCAAACCATTCCAAACTGGAACCCCGCTATATTTTGCAAGCTTTTCCACCGTTTCCTGCTTATAACCTCTGAATTCTATTCCATCAAACATTCTACCTAGAACCCTTGCTGTATCTTCTACACTTTCTTTATGTCCAAGCTGTATATCATCTCTGCCAAGATACTCAGGATGCCCTCCTTCGTCTACACTAGCTACCGTAAATGCAGCCCTTGTTCTTGTTGAAGGCTTCTCAAATATTAATGCAAGGTTCTTGCCCTTTAAGCTGCTTCCTGTAATCCCTTTCTTTTTCTTGTCCTTTAGCTCAGCAGCTAAATCGATCAGATACCCTATCTCCTCAGAAGTAAAATCCTTTAATGTTAAAAAACTACGACCCTTTAAATTCATAACCTATCCTCCAATCTGAAATCATGATGAATTGCAGTAATTCATCATATCATCAATTAACACTCATATTTATGCACGTATATGTTTATTTATACATTATTCTAATATTAAAATAATGTCAAGTATTTTATCATATAAATGAGTAAATAGCGTCAAAGGTATATCTTACTTTTGACGCTACATATAAAATATTAGTTTGTAAGATAAGTTACATCTTAGATAGTCTTATAATTTCAGAGCTTCTACTCCAGATGCTTCTCCAGCAAATTCTGCTCTAAGATTTCCTTTGAAGTCTTTTTTAACAGTAGGGCGTGATTATATTCCTCCTCATATTTTGAGGCATCAAGTATCTCACCTGTTTTAATTCTAAATGCTCTACTTCCTTCGAACATACCCTCTCTGGATATCTCAAACATTATATCTCCCTTTAGAAATGATCCTTCAAATAAATAAGAGGTAAAAGCAACAAAGCCTTCCTTAGCATTGGTAATATCCTGTCCTAAGGTAAATTTAGAATCGTAGGAAACATTCATAACATTTGCAATTGTAGGCAGAAAGTCAATATGTCCTCCTGAGGTTTGTATAGTCTGACTTATATTGCTTCCAGGGACATGTATAATCAAAGGTACATTAAGCATCTCATCATAATCATAGCTTCTCCCAATAAATTGACTAACATCCTCATTAACATCCTTCATCCCACAATTTAGTCCATGATGATCTCCGTAAAGGGCAATAACCGTATTATCATATAGTCCTTCTGCCTTAAGATCTTCAATAAATTGTCCGATAGCCTCATCCGTATACCTTACTGTCTGCAAATATGCTCCTAATTTCTTATCCACATCCTCTTCATTAAGTTCAAGAGATATCTCTTCTTCTGGGAGAACAAAGGGATGATGATTTGTAAGGGTTATAACAAAGGAGAAAAATGGACCCTCTTTAGCTTTAAGAACAGGTATTAATTGCTTAAACATCGACTTATCAGAGACACCCATTCCAATAATCTCATCCTGATTCAAATCCTCTATACTAATATAATCCTCAAATCCTTGGTGAGGATAAGCACTTTCCCTATTCCAAAACTCACCTAGGTAGTTATGTACTGCAAAGGCTTCATAACCCTGTTCCCTCATTAACCAGGGCAACCCTCTATAGGTATTATCCTCATACAATCTATAGCTTTCACCATCAATAACTGGATAAAGACTATTAAGGGTGGAGAATTCTGCATCTGATGTATTACCTTTACCAATATTAGAATAGTAATTACTATAATATAAGGTGTCCCTTTTAATTAGTTCGTTAATATATGGAGTTATCTCTTGACCCATGTATTCTGCACCTATAACAAAATTCTGAAAGGCTTCAAGCTGTATAACGATTAGGTTCTTTCCCTCCCCAATTCCTTTAAAGCCTCGGTCCTCTGGTTTTTTCTCTACCTCAGCAAGTACCTTAAGAACCTCTTCCTCTTCCATTTCCTCAGGTGAGATATTATCAGCTATAACTTCATATATATCTCCTACATGGCTGGTAAAGAACTCATTTTTGCTTACACTTTCTATTGCCGCTGAATGAAAGGGGTTTACAACCAGAGTAATCAGTAAAGCTATGAGTATAGATGCCAAATGTCTTATTTCCTTACCCCATTGTTTATGTTTTTTAGGCTTATCCATATGCTTTTTAAAGCAACTATATGCAAATGGCACATCAATAAATAATAGAAAACTAGCCGGAATCAAGGTTGCAAAAAAGCTTTTAGGAACCGCTGCTACACTCTTAGCTTGCCAAAGCTGGCGAATAGATACTGTTTGATTGTAATAATTATAGTACATGGTATCAGCAAACATAAGTAAACTTAATGAAAAATATACTATAAGAAAAACAACCCTTTTTCTTTTTAATCCCAGCTTACCACAGCCAATAAATATACCACTCCATACTAGTAAGCTAATCAAAATAAGGACCAGCTCCAAGCGATTAACCTTTATTAGTGAATAATAAATCACCATTTTAAATGCGAATAAGATTGCAATAAAAAATGGTGATATAAGTACATTTTTAATCCTATTCATAGTAGCCTCCACCGATGTCATTATTATATGTGTTGTACTAAACAAGATGAATTGGCAAGCCAATTCACTTGTCATGAAATAATAGAATTATAATATATCAATATTAAGTTTTAATCAATACCAAAATTCTTTAGTTTTTCTTAATTTTTTTCATATTCTTACAATATTTATGCTATTTCAATTCCATAAAGTGATTTCTTCTCTGTCTAGCAACTTCATACATAAGAATTGAGGCAGCAATTGCGGCATTAAGAGATTCCACCTTACCTTCCATAGGAATTTTGATTTTTGCATCAGCCATATCTGAGATTGTGTCTGATAAACCATTGGCTTCATTTCCAATAAGAAAACCGCAGCTTCTAATAAAGCCATTCTCAGCATCATAGATCTTTCCTTCTAGATGTGCTGCGTAAATTAATATACCATGTCTTTTTACTTCTTCTAAAGACTTTATAAAATCCAAGGATTGATAAAAAGGAACCCTAAAGATTGATCCCATAGTGGAACGTATCACCTTAGGATTAAACATATCTACACAGGAAGAATTTAATACTATTCCAGTTACTCCGGCCCCTTCTGCTGACCGAATAATCGTACCAAGATTACCTGGGTCTCTTATATCCTCTAGCAATAAAAGAAAAGGATTTTCAACCTTAAAAATTTCATCTAAAGTATAGGTAGGCTTCTTAACAATCCCCATTATTCCTTGTGGAGTTTTAGTTTCAGATATATCTTTAAAAACCGAGTCACTAATTACTTCATAATCTAAATCAGCAAAATAACCTTTATCCTCCAAAAGCTTTTCTGAATAAAATGTTTCTGAAGCATAGGTTTTAACCAAAAGCTTAGCTGCTTTTGCCTCATTAAACATACGTAATCCTTCTATTATAAAAACACCTTGCTCATCCCTAACTTTTGATTTCTTTTGAAGTAAATTAAGATTTTTGACCTGAGCATTACTTTTGCTGGTAATCACCGCTCTCACCTTCACAATTAGATTTCTTCCATCTTACTTAATTTTGCTGCTTGATCAGCGGCAATTAGGCTTCCAATAAGTTCATCTAAATCACCATCCATAACAGCATCAATCTGATGAACAGTAAGCTTGATTCTATGATCAGTAATTCTTCCTTGAGGGAAGTTATAGGTTCTAATCTTCTCTGAACGATCACCTGTACCAATCTGGCTCTTTCTTGCTTCTGCCTCAGCGCTTTGGGCCTTTTCCTGTTCCAGTTCGTATAGCTTTGAACGCAATATCTTAATTGCCTTATCCTTATTTTTTAGCTGGGACTTTTCATCCTGGCAGGAAATCACTATTCCAGTAGGGATATGGGTCAACCGTACTGCAGAGTCTGTAGTATTAACACTTTGCCCACCATTACCAGAAGAACGGAATACATCAATTCTACAATCATTCATATCAAGATCAACATCCACATCTTCTGCTTCAGGCATAATTGCAACTGTAGATGTGGAAGTATGAATACGGCCACCGGATTCAGTTACAGGTACTCTTTGCACTCTGTGAACTCCACTTTCATATTTAAGCTTAGAATAAGCCCCTTTACCATTAATCATAAATATAACTTCCTTAAATCCACCAATTCCATTCTCATTAAGGTTCATCATATCTACCTTCCAATGGTTTCTCTCTGCATAGCGGGCATACATACGATATAATTCTGCAGCAAATAATGCCGCCTCATCTCCACCGGCTCCACCTCGTATCTCAACAATAACGTTCTTGTCATCATTTGGATCCTTAGGAAGTAATAATATTCTAAGTTCGTCCTCTAACAGGGCTATTCTCTGCTTACAATCGTTTAACTCTTCCTTAGCCATTTCCAGAAGCTCTTCATCGCTCTCTTCACTTAACATTGTAAGACTATCATCCATGGCTGCCTTAGTTTCCTTGTATTCATTATACTTTTCAACAAGGGGAGCCATCTCAGATTGTTCAATCATTAGCTTACGATACCTGGCCTGATCATTAACAACATTGGGATCCATAAGCTCTTGTTCGATCTCTCGATATTTTATTAATAGATCCTCTAATTTATCAAACATATAGTAACCTTACCTTTCTTCACAAATTACAACCTTTGTGCCAAACACAATCTTACGATTGAAAAAACAAGAATTTTCAGTCGCACTATGGTCTTCTACCATACACGACTCGGTCCAAACCGCTTAAATCCTTTATAACTTTTATATCTTTAATCCCTACATCTTCTAATATCTTGGTAACAGCTAATCCCTGATCAAAACCTATCTCTAGGAAAATGTATCCCTCTGGTGCTAGATGGTCATTGATTTTGGCCCCAATCCTTTTGTAAAATAAAAGTCCATCTTCATCCCCATCCAATGCAATAATAGGTTCATGATCCTTAACCTCAACCATAAGCTTCTCAATATCCTTAGTGGGAATATATGGAGGATTGGATACGACAATATCATAGTGTCCTTCTATATTATTAAATAGGTCACTTTCTATAAACTCCACTTTTACTTTATGTTGTTCGGCATTTTTTAATGCAATCTTTAGAGCTTTTTCAGAAACATCTACCCCAACAGCCTTTTTTAAACTTCCTAGCTTAGCCAGACTAATTATAATGCATCCAGAACCAGTACACATATCAAGAACACTTTTACCCTCACATACCTTTAAGGCCTCCAATACTAAGTTCTCAGTATCCTGTCTTGGTATCAATACATCTGAAGATACGTGAAATTCTAATCCCAAAAATTCCTGCACCCCAGTAATAAGCTGTAATGGTATGTGTAATCCTCTTTTCTTCAATAGTTCAATGTATGTTTTATGGTCCTTTTCAGGAACTATATCATTACTTCGAAGTAAATACTCTGCCCTATTTATCCTACAGACATGGGCAAGCAGATACCATGAATCTACATCGGCATCTGCTATATTGTGTTGCTTAAGATATTCTTTTCCATATAGTAGCATCTCACGATAAGTGCTCATTACTACCCCTTTATCTATAATCATCTTCTCTAATCAAGATACTTGTCCAACGCCTTAAGAATGTCATCATCGTCATCATCAAAGGAACTGGGCTTAGCTGGTTGAACAGGTTTTTTAATTTTTGCAGGAGACTCAGTTACTTCAGCTTCTTGACTAGCAAGCTTCTTACTAGACCTGCTTTTTGTCTTAGGAACAGGAGCTTCCTCTTCATCCTCTTCACTTGCTGCAAATTCAGCAGTGATTTCCTCCATCTCAAAGACTCCTTCTTTATTACTTGTCTCTGAATCTTCAACCAAAAATTCTTGCCAGTCAAATACAGCCTCAACTGATTTAATAGCAACCTCTATCATAGCATCATCAGGTTCCTTTGTTGTTAAAGCTTGCATCCACAAACCTGGCTTGCTCAAAATATTAAGTACTAGATTATCTTTTCTACCAGCTAGGCGAATAAATTCGTAGGATATTCCTGAAATCACAGGAATCAAAAGAACTCTGGTTAATATTCTCCATGCCAGATTCCCAGTTGGTATAAATATAAATACGAATAAGCTTATTACCATAACAAAAAGCATAAAGCTTGTTCCACATCTTTTATTTTCCTTGGATTGCCATCTTACATTCTCTATTGTAAGCTCGAATCCATTTTCAATACAATTTATAGTCTTATGCTCTGCACCATGATACATGAATACTCTCTTTATATCCTTCATCTGGGAAGCAGCCGTTACATACCCTATAAAAATAACTAGACGAATTATACTTTCAAGTAAGGTGAGAACATAATGATGAGTAATTAATTTTGCGAAAATGCCAGAAATCAATACAGGAAGTACCATAAACAATGCAACGGATAATCCTATGGATAGTATTACTGCTAATGCCATTAAAAGAGCATTGGATTTCTGGGAATCCAGTTCAATTTCTTCTACTACATCTGTTTGGGTAGCTTGCTTTTTATTCTTTACCTTGTCAGATGATTGCTTCTTTTGATTTTTTACCTTTTTCCCACCCTTATCCTCTTCTTCGT
The DNA here is from genome assembly GCA_012839235.1 of Clostridiales bacterium. GTDB lineage: Bacteria > Bacillota > Clostridia > Lachnospirales > Lachnospiraceae > Mobilitalea. The sequence goes on along the minus strand of DUNS01000009.1, from coordinate 14,691 downwards.
CATCGAAGAAGCTGGCTGAAAAGTTTAAAACCTTTATACCTATAAGTAAAGAATCGATAAAGACTAGCATTCCACGAAAAACAGGAAGCTTAAATAATTTTACTTTGTCGGAAAAATTCTTATGTGTGCTTTTACTTACTACAATTTCATTATTAGGCTTGCGTACTGCAACGGCGTAATCATTCTGATTCTTCATCATGACGCCTTCCATAACAGCCATGCCCCCAACACCTGATGGTTTCATCTTAGCACCCGGACCTTTCTTCATGTTTTTTCTTACCCGAATCACCTGTATTAATCAAGATGAATGGCAAACCAATTCACTTGTTTAAATAAAATATATTATTTAAAAATAGGCTGAGGAACTGAACCTCAACCTATTTTTTTGACCTTATTATTTACTCTCAAAATATTATTTATCCTGAGCAAGACCGTATCTACGGTTGAATTTCTCAATAGCACCACGTGCAGCTGCTGCTTTCTGCTGTCCTGTATAGAATGAATGACAATTGGAGCATATTTCAACATGGATATCCTGCTTAGTGGATCCTGTTACAAATTCATTACCACAGTTGCATGTAACTGTTGCCTGGTAATAGTTTGGATGGATTCCCTCTTTCATGTTTTCACCTCTTTGTTATCAAATAAAAATATTGGCTTATATCAATTTCCAATTTTTAAACAGTGCTATTATTATAGCATAGCTTATACACCATTGCAATACCTAAAAAACAATTTTAGTTCTGCGTATTGTATCAATAAATTCTGCATTAGTCTTAGTTCTAAGGAACATCTCTATGATTCTCTCCGTGGCTTCCTCGGATTTTAAGCTACTCATAGCCTTTCTCATAAGATAGGTCGCTTCAATTTCAGGTTGAGACAAGATAAGATCCTCTCTTCTTGTACTAGATTTTGCCAAGTCAATAGCAGGGAAAATTCGTTTTTCTGATAAACCTCGATCGAGGGTCAGCTCCATATTACCAGTTCCTTTAAACTCCTCAAAAACAACATCGTCCATCCTACTACCTGTGTCAACTAAGGCTGTGGCAAGAATAGTCAAGCTTCCACCCTCACGCATATTTCTTGCAGCACCAAAAAACTTCTTTGGCATATGAAGTGCTGCAGGATCCAAACCACCGGATAGGGTTCTACCACTAGGCTGAACTGTAAGGTTATAAGCCCTAGCAAGCCTTGTTATACTGTCTAAAAGAATAATAACATCTTGTTTATGTTCAACTAGTCTCTTGGCTCTTTCAATAACCATCTCAGATACACGCTTATGATTCTCAGGAAGCTCATCAAATGTCGAATAGATAACCTCCACATTATTACCTTCTATGGATTCCTTAATATCAGTTACTTCCTCTGGTCTTTCATCAATAAGTAATATAATTAATTTCATATTTGAATGATTTCTAAGGACTGCTTTGGCAATTTGCTTGAGCAAGGTTGTCTTTCCTGCTTTAGGCTGAGATACAATCATACCTCTTTGACCCATACCAATAGGTGAAATCAAATCAACCATTCTCATTGCCACACCACTACCAGGTGTTTCTAGATGGATTCTCTCATTTGGAAATATTGGTGTTAGATCTTCAAATCTCTTACGACGTTGAGCCTCTGCTGGATTAAATCCATTAACAGATTTAATATAGAGCAATGCACTAAATTTTTCATTTTGATTTCTTACCCTTGTGTTACCAGATACAATATCCCCAGTCTTAAGGTTGAACTTGCGTATCTGAGCCGGAGACACATACACATCATTTTCACCAGGAAGATAATTATCACATCGAATAAAACCATATCCATCAGGTAATATTTCCGAAATTCCTTCCTTTGTCTCACCACTATCTAACCGTTCAATTTCACCATTATGGGAGGATCGCTTTCTATCCTGTCTTTCACTACCGATCCTTTGATCTAGTTGATCATTCTCATAATTTCCATTATCATGGCTATGGCCATCCTGCTGATCATTTTCAGTATTCTTATAATGTTTTTCTTGTCTGTGATTATTCTCTGATTTATGATCTTTAATTGCTTGAATTAGATCACCTTTTTTTAATGCTGTAAAACTTTTTAGTCCCATGTCTCTTGCTAACTCTCTCAATTGAACCAGAGTCATAGAATCATATTGTTTATCCATTTATTCAACTCCTTTGATCAAAATTTGGATTGGTTTAGAGAAATAAGGATAGATTATATTTAGAAATATCTGTTATAGACATTATACATGTACTGTTTATTTTATATATTATATACCATTGAGGATAGAAAAGAAAGTATTTTCTTATAAGCTATAACTCCTAGCTTGTATTTCATATCCCAAGTCCTTTTCCATCAATTGCGAAATATGTCACAATATGGTATCATATCATTGTGAATACTATATTAACATGATAAGGAGTATGTTTCTTATGAGAAAATTAAGGTTTAAATGTATGGTTATGGTCGGTGCCATTATATTATTTATAATGATTGGTTTTAATAGCACAGCGGATTATGCAGAGGCTTCTGACAAGTTAAAAACGCCAAAAAACTTTACAGGAACAACAAAGCTTACAGAAGAATGTGAAACGATCTTGACAATTACTTGGGGTAAAGTTTCCAATGCAGATGGCTATGAAGTATATTACCGCTCCAATATACCAGGGGAGGATACTTGGGATTCTTGGCATCTAGTTACAAAAACGACGAAAAGAAAAGCCCAAGATAGTATTATAGATGGTCAATTCCAAATGAGAGTTAGAGCCTACAAAGGTTCTAAATACAGTGATTTCACGGATGTTATTACTGTTATGGGTGGTACTGGCATCATTGATAATCCTACCATTAAGTTAAGCAATTCAAAAAAGACAATTCGTGTAGGAAAGAAATTGAATTTAGAGCTTATTGATGCAACCGATAAGGTGACCTGGAAATCAAGTAATAAAAAAATAGCAAGTGTCTCTAAAAAAGGAGTCGTAAAGGGACTGAAAAAAGGTACTGTCACGATTACCGCTACCCATCAAGGTAATAAATACAAATGTAAAATAACTGTAAAAAACGTTCCTAAAAAGGAGCTAGCTAATAATGCCTATAAGGATTTTATAGTTGATAAATTAGAGAAAAACAAAGATTACTACAATTATTACTATGCATTAGATGACATTACTGGTGATGGTATTCCAGAATTATTAATTGGCACTTCAGAATCTTATAAGGGTTCCTATTCTGAACAATATTTTCTTTATACATATGAAGATGGGAAGGTCAAAACCCTTTTTAGCCTAGAAGCCGGCTATTCAGCTTGGGCAGTAGAATATGACAAAGAAAAGAAATGCTTTATTGTTGTCTACCCACCAAGACCAAGCTCTTGGTATGATATCTACCAGTATAATGGTAAAAAGCTTAAAGAAATCGTATCAACTGATGATTATACTAAGTATGAAAAATATACTAAAAATGCTAAAAGACCTGACTTTTTAAAAATTACAGACGAGAACTTAAAGAAATTCTAAACTTTTAAAAGTCAAGTAAGGTGCACTTCATTTGTTAATTACTTATGGTTAACATTTGGAGTGCTTTTACATCTTAAACATAAGAATCTATTGACCCCATATTTCACATTATTAGTATTAACTTGATTTACCTTTTTCTTAGTGTTATGATAATTCTATTCTTAATCTAAGTAGAATATAAGAAAGGAGATATGATATGAACCCAGATTCATTATTACTATATAAACTTATGATTTTGTATACTCTTAGTAGGGTGAACTTTCCCTTAACCAATGGACAGCTAACAGTTTTTATTTTAGAAAAAGGCTATACTAATTACTTTAATATACAACAGGTAATATCTCAGCTTTTAGATGATAACTTTATCTCAGTTCATACCATACGGAACAGCTCCCTATATCGCATAACTGAAACTGGCTCAGAAACCCTTCGTCTCTTCGATCATATGATATCCCAGGGTATTAAGGATGATATTGAAAGCTATCTAAAGGATAATAAATATGAGCTAAGAGAAGAAGTATCTACTCCTGCAGATTATTATCAAATTAAAAAAGGTGAGTTCGGTGCACACTTAAGTGTCATAGAGCGTTCCACTCCCATAATTGATTTAACCTTAGTGGTAACAACCGAGGAAGAAGCATCCAAAATATGTAACAACTGGAAGGACAAATGCTCAGATGTCTATTCCTACCTAATGTCATCTCTATTAGAGGACATTTAGTCAAGGTTGAATTAATGTGCTATTTTACCAAGACAGATATTTCACACGTTTATACAAGATGCATTGTTTTCTAATTCATCTTATTCACAGCATCTGCTCAATAATCTCCCACACTTCCTCTATTCCCTGCTTAGTCTGTGATGAGAAGGGTACAATTATTGTCTCTGGCTCCACAGACAAGGTTTCTTTAATAATTTTTATATGCTTGTCCTTCTGACTACGCTTAATCTTATCAAGCTTTGTTGCAATTATTACCGGGTGATAACCTTGGTATACAATCCAATCATACATCATCTTATCATTAGCAGAAGGCTCATGACGGATATCAACTAAGAGAAATATTAGTTTAAGTTGTTTAGACTTTTCAAGATATTTCTCAATCATCTTACCCCATTTTTCTTTAATGGCAACTGATACCTTGGCATAGCCATAGCCTGGCAAATCAACGAAATAAAGAGCTTCATTGACATTATAAAAATTAATTGTCTGTGTCTTTCCAGGTTGTGAGGATGTTCTTGCCAAAGATTTACGATTTATCAAGGAATTTATAAGAGAAGACTTCCCTACATTAGATTTTCCTGCAAATGCAATCTCAGGCTTATCATTATCAGGGATAACACTGGTTATTCCACATACTGTTTCAAGGTTTACACTTTTTATAATCATATTAATAACCATACCTTTCATTGTGTGAACCTGGTTCACACCAGCCTACAAACTTTCATTCCTTTAGAAAAGCCTCCCATTAGGGTTATTACCAATGGAAGGCCAAACTTTTACAAAGGGTTTATGCTATTTCACCCTTACTCTTCTTAGTAGATTTCTTTGTAACAACTTTTCTAGGAGAATTATCATCCGTAAGTATAAGCTTAGGCTTATCATCACCTTTAATAGTGTCCCTAGTCACAATACACTTAACTACATTATTATCTGTTGGAATAGTATACATGGCATCCATCATTGCATTCTCTAAAATTGCTCTAAGCCCTCTAGCACCAATCTTACGCTCATAGGACTGCTTAGCTACTTCACTAAGTGCATCTGCTTCAAACTCCAGCTCTACTCCATCCATTTCAAATAATTTCTTATATTGCTTTGTGATTGCATTCTTAGGTTCAACCAATATCTTAACTAAAGCCTCTTCATCTAACATATCCAAGGCAACTGTAACAGGCACACGACCAACAAATTCAGGAATAAGTCCAAACTTCATTAAATCCTGTGGCATTACACGACGGAAAATCTCACCTATATTAGTCTTATTCTTTTCAGCAATATGAGCATTAAATCCAATGGATTTCTCTCCAATTCTTGATTCAATAATCTTCTCAAGACCGTCGAATGCACCACCGCATATGAATAGAATATTGGTTGTATCTATCTGAATAAATTCCTGATGTGGATGTTTTCTACCACCTTGAGGTGGTACCGCAGCAACTGTTCCTTCTAATATTTTAAGAAGGGCTTGCTGAACACCTTCACCTGATACATCCCTAGTAATAGAAGTATTCTCTGATTTTCTTGTGATTTTGTCAATTTCATCAACATAGATAATTCCATACTCAGCTCGTTCTATATCATAGTCTGCTGCCATAATTAGCTTTAAGAGAATGTTCTCAACATCCTCACCAACATAACCCGCTTCTGTTAAGGCAGTTGCATCTGCTATTGCAAATGGAACATTAAGTAACTTTGCTAAAGTCTGTGCCAAATATGTCTTACCAGAACCAGTAGGACCAATCATCAAAATATTACTCTTTTGAAGTTCTACATCCAAATCCTTCTCTGCTAATACTCTTTTATAATGATTATATACGGCTACTGACAATACCTTCTTAGCCTCTTCCTGACCCACAACATGCTGATCAAGAAAGCTTTTAATTTCTGTTGGTCTAAGAAGATTAATATCACCTTCAGTTAATGGTTCTCCATCAAATTCTTCTTCTATTATTTCACTGCATATTTCTATACATTCATCGCAAATATACACCCCGGGTCCTGCAATAAGCTTTCTTACTTGGTCCTGGGTCTTATTACAAAATGAACATCTTACTTGTTTTCTTTCTTCGACTTTATTAGCCACTTTTTTCACCTCTTCTTATTGAGGTATATTATGCATAAATTATCTAGAGGACAATATACCATCAATTAGTCCGTATTCTACTGCTTCCTTGGCTGACATATAATTATCTCTTTCAGTATCCACTTCGATTATATCGATAGGTTTTCCTGTATTCTCAGCCAAAATTTCATTTAATTTCTTTCTAGTTCTAATAATATTGTCAGCAACAATCTTAATATCACTTGCCTGACCCCTTGCGCCACCAGAAGGTTGATGAATCATAACCTCAGCATTAGGTAGGGCAAATCTTTTACCTTTTGTACCACCTGCTAATAGGAAAGCTCCCATACTAGCAGCCATACCGATACAGATAGTTGATATATCACATTTAATATATTTCATGGTATCATAAATTGCGAACCCAGCTGTAACTGATCCACCCGGGCTATTGATATAGAAGTTTATATCTTTTCCAGGATCCTCAGATTCTAAGAATAGCATCTGTGCTACGATCAAACTTGCTGTTGTATCGTTAACTTCTTCCCCAAGGAAGATTATTCTTTCTTTTAGTAATCTAGAAAATATATCGTAGCTTCTTTCACCACGACTTGTTTGTTCTATGACATAAGGTACTAAACTCATAACTATTCCTCCTTATCTTTTTCACCTTTTTGATAATACAGAGAATTTCTCAATTATATCCATAAGCCTCTATATTGTAGTCTAACTTTATTAATAATTATTTACTTTTTACTTCTTTAGCATGCTCAGCCACGAAGTCTACTGCCTTTTGAACCACAATATCTTCTCTTAACTGATCTTTTTCTCTATCGCCAATCATTTCTATAAGTTTGTCTGCTTCCATCTGATACATTGCTGCCATTTTATTAATTTCTTCATTAAGCTCTTCATCAGATGCAGTAATATTCTCAGCCTTAGCTATAGCCTCTAATACTAATCTGCTATGAATTCTCTTTAAAGCTTGAGGTTTTAAATCAGCTAAGAACTTATTAGCATCCATTCCTGTAAACTGGAAGTATTGGGCAACTGATAGACCCTGACTTTGTAGTCTTTGTGAAAACTCTTCTGCCATCTGATTAACCTGGAAGTCTAACATAGGATCAGGGATTTCCATAGTTGCATTCTCAATAATCTTATCAACTACTTCATTCTCTTTAGCTACCTTGGCGTCTTTTTCTTTGCTTTCTTTAATAGAATTTTTAACACTTTCCTTGTACTCGTCTAATGTATCAAATTCAGAAACATCCTGCGCAAAATCATCGTCTAACTCAGGAAGCTCTTTAACCTTGATTTCTTTAATTGTTACCTTAAATAGAGCTGGCTTGCCCTCTAATTCTTTAGCTTGATAGTTCTCTGGGAAGGTAACATTAACTTCAACTTCTTCACCAATCTTTTTACCGATTAGTTGTTCCTCAAAATTATCAATAAAGGAATGAGATCCAATTGTTAAAGCGTAGTCCTCACCCTTACCACCTTCAAATGGCTCACCATCAACAAATCCTTCAAAATCAATTGTTGCGATATCCCCATCTTGAATTGCTCTATCATCAATAGTAATCATTCTAGAATTGCGCTCACGCTCTTGGTCAATCTTACTCATGATCTCTTCTTCAGTAACTTCAATCTCTTTAATCTCTACTTCTATACCCTTATAATCACCTAAGGTAACCTCAGGCTTAATAGCAAACTCGGCAGTAAAGATAAATGGTTTACCTTTTTCAATCTGTACAACATCAATTTCAGGTCTTGAAACAATATCAAGCTCACACTCATTAGCTGCTTTTTCATAAGCATCAGGAATGATCTCGTTAGCTGCATCTTCATAAAATACACTTGCGCCATACATTTTCTCAATAATAGCACGGGGAGCTTTACCTTTACGGAAGCCCTGTACGTCCATCTTGCCCTTATTTCTTTGATATACCTTCTCAATAGCCTTCTCAAATTCTTCAGCAGAAGCCTCTATTGTAAGCTTAGCCATACTTTTCTCTAGTTTTTCAACTTGAAAACTCATTATTTATTTCCTCCTTGTATTATGTACTTTACATTTTACAATTTATTTTTATTATGTGCTTCATAAGTAAAAGTACATATTGTCTTTATCTTTCATTAATAGGCAGTTCACATTAGTATATTATAACATAGGAATTATGTAAATACTATAATTGATTTTTCTCTTGTTTTAGTAGCTATTCAGCCTACAGGGTAATGAATGGGCCTTTATCATTAGGCTTTTGAGCTGAATAGTTACTATAATAGGTTACTCCTTTATAATATGACCTCTTTCTTCCATAACCTTAACAACTCTCTCAGCCTGCTGCCTACATATTTCATTGGAGCCTGCTTCAACCATAACTCTTATAAGTGGTTCAGTACCGCTTTTTCTAACTAGTAATCTTCCATCACCACCAAGGTCCTTCTCCACTGCTTCAATCACCTTGATAACTTCCACATCTTCTTCTACAGCAGCCTTATCAGCAACCTTAACATTGATTAAAATCTGCGGATAAATAGTAATATCCTTGGTTAGAGTAGATAGCTTGCTCTTGCTTTCTAGCATAACCTCCATAAGCTTTAAGGAGGTCAATATACCATCACCAGTGGTTCCATGCTTGCTAAAAATAATATGACCAGATTGCTCTCCACCAATGGAATGTCCATTAAGCATCATGTTCTCAAAAACATACTTATCTCCAACAGCAGTTTTTTCATACTTAATTCCCTCTCGGTCCAAAGCCTTATAAAGACCTAAATTAGACATTATTGTAGTAACAATGGTGTTATTAGCTAGATCATCTTTATTCTTCATGTAGACTCCACATAGATAGAGTATCAAATCCCCATCTATAATATTCCCCAAATCATCGACTGCCAAACATCTATCTGCATCTCCATCATAAGCAAACCCTACATCAAGATTATTATCTACAACATATTTCTGCAAATGCTCTATATGGGTAGAGCCACAATCTCTATTAATATTAGTACCATCAGGCTCACAATTTATAACAAATGTTTTTGCTCCAAGAGCATCAAAAACTCCTTTAGCAACAGAGGTTGCAGATCCATTGGCTAAATCCAGTCCTACTCTTATATCTTTAAATGATCTTGTTGCTAAAGAAATAAGATAACCAATATATCGATTTCTTCCTATTGCATGATCAACAGTTCTTCCTATATTGTCTTTTAGCGCTAGAGGTATCTTATCCTCTTTACTATCTATGTATTCTTCAATTAACTCTTCAACTTCTGCTTCAAGCTTATATCCACTTCCATTAATGATTTTTATTCCATTATCATAATAGGGATTGTGGCTTGCTGAAATCATAATACCACAGTCAAACCCTTCTGTACGAACTACGTAAGAAACACTAGGTGTTGTGGTTACATGAAGCAGGTAAGCATCAGCTCCACTGGCAGTAAGACCAGCTACTAACGAATATTCAAACATATAGCTGGATCTTCTAGTATCTTTACCAATTACAATCTTAGCTTTATGATCTTTACCATAATAATATCCTAAAAACCGACCTACTTTAAAGGCATCTGCAACCGTCAGGTCTACATTAGCCTCCCCTCTAAATCCATCTGTTCCAAAATATTTACCCATTTTTCAAGTCCTTTCATTACTATATAAAATTATATGCTATTAAGTATATAGTAAATGTTTATGTTTTATATTAATTCTAACATATTACATCAAGGTTTGAAAAGTATTTTCTAGGTTGACAAATCCTTACATTACAAAGGACGGGTCGCAAACAAACTATTAAGTTAATTTGCGACACGCCCTTATACTAATTACTATTTACTTAATTAAGTTTACTGTTGACTGGATTGACCTGCCATCTGTTCTTCCTGACGTCTGATCATACGTTTAACCATCTCTCCACCCACAGAACCATTTTGCTTACTTGTGAGGTCTCCATTATAACCCTGTTTTAAAGGAACACCAATTTCATTTGCAACTTCCATTTTAAATCTGTTAAGAGCTTCTCTTGCTTGAGGAACCTCTGCTCTGTTGGAACCACTATTGTTGTTACTTGCCATTATATTTCACCTCCGTCTTTGTAAATATCAAAGCAATCAAATTCAAAATCAACTATTTGTAGGTTCATCGGAGCTATATTATTAATAATATATCTTCCGAGAAAGATTTTGTTTTGTATTGCCTGTACTCATATTGTTTACAAAGCTTTGAATTTTATGATGGTAAATAATTGAATTATGTCGATTTTTTATTATAACTTTTATGTAATCCAACAGAGACACGTTACCGCTTTATGAAGGTTTCACACAATTTAGTGCAGCAACCCAAATATAATTTCTTGATGAGAAGATTAAAAATACATATCTTAAGTGGGTTTATTTTTATTTTTATGATAACTTGTAATTTTTACTCATATACTTGTATAAATGATTTGTGAAGGATTTTATTATTATGGAGACTTTGAAAACAATTAATAATTTTCTTTGGGGAATTCCTATGCCTGCTCTTTTATTCGGCGTACATATATATTTTACCTTTCATCTAAAAGGTGTTCAAAAACATGTTTTTAAAGCAATTAAATTATCTGTAACTCCGGAGAAACATGGGGAAGGTGATATAAGTAGTTTTGCAACCTTATCCCATACATTGGCAGCTACTATTGGAACCGGTAATATTGTTGGTATCTCTACAGCCATTGCTTTAGGTGGAGCAGGTGCTGTTTTTTGGTGTTGGTTAACTGGTGTACTTGGTATGGCAACTTCATATGCAGAGACCTTTCTTGCCATCTTGTATCGTAGAAAAACAGAGGATGGAACTTATATTGGCGGACCTATGTATGCTCTAGAATATGGTCTAAACAAAAAATGGTTAGCAGTTATATTTTGCTTCTGCACTCTAATAGCTTCTTATGGGGTAGGCTGCTCTACACAGGCCAGGGCAGTTACAGAGACCGCACATACTCTATGGGGGTTATCAGAATGTTTTGTTGGGATGATTATTGCAGTTATTGTTGGCTTAGTAATTCTTGGTGGGGTTAAATCTATAGGAAGCCTTTGTAGCAAACTAGTCCCTACTATGGCCTTATTTTATATTATTGGTTGTATCTGGATCCTTATAATAAATCTTCCTTATGTAATTCCTTCTTTTACTTTAATAATCCGTTCTGCATTTTTACCCGCTAAGTTGCCAGCAGCTGTAGTGGGAGGCTTTATTGGGAGTACCATTCGTTCTGCATCCAGATACGGAATTGCCAGAGGTCTGTTTACCAATGAAGCAGGTCTTGGTTCTGCAGCTATTGCAGCCTCTAGTGCAAAAACCTCTACCCCTGACCGTCAGGCTCTTATCACAATGAGTGCAACCTTTTGGGATACAGTAGTAATGTGCGGAATTACAGGTCTGGTTATTGTTAGCAACTTGCTTAAAAATCCTAGTTCAGCCCAGGGATATTCTTTTGCTGAGCTTACCACAGCAGCATTTAAAGCAATACCTTATGGTGAGCAGATATTAGGCATTTCCTTAATCCTATTTGCCATTGCCACCTTAATAGGATGGTCATATTTTGGAGAAAAGGCGGTAGAATATTTATTTGGAAAAAGCTCCATCAATACCTACCGCCTATGTTATACAATTATGATATTTGTTGGTTCAGTTATGTCCCTTGAACTGGTTTGGGAAACAACTGATCTTGTTAATGCATGTATGGCAATTCCTAATCTAATATGCCTGCTTCTACTAAGACACCAGATTATGCCATACTCTAATAGGAATAATCCCTAATTATAATTCTTATATAGAATTTGAGCCCCTATCCTCTTAGCTTCATCCTCACCCTTAAATTTAGATATTAATGAAAGAGCAAAATCTATTGCAGTACCCACACCTTTAGATGTAGTTATATGTCCATCTACAACTACTGGAGCATCTACTATATTAGCATGTGACATTTCATCTTCCATGCCCTCATAGCAAGTAGCATCTCTACCCTTTAGCATTCCTTTATTAGCAAGAATAGTTGGTGCTGCACATATTGCAGCTATAGGTTTTTTCTTATTATCAAAATCCCTAAGAAGCTTATCAAGGCCTTGATGCTTCATAAGATTAGTAGTTCCAGGCATTCCACCAGGAAGGACAAGCATCTCTCCATCTGCAAAGTCCATCTCTTCAAAAATCCCATCCACTTCTATAGTAATATTATGAGCACCAGTTACATTCTTCTTACCCATGATTGATACCATCACAATATCAATCCCTGCTCGTCTTAGAAGGTCAACAACTGTCAAACCCTCCACCTCTTCAAAACCATCAGCCATAAATATATAAACCTTAGCCATATCTAGCACTCCTTTCCTATAAACGAGTAATAATCCATCTAATAGTTATTATAATCCTATCGTAAAAATCCTACTATTTCAATCCCTTACAATTTTATCTTAAAAAATCATTAATTTGTTACTTCCATTCTGCTTCACAAAAGTAAATATAAGGACCAAAAAAATGTTTCCCTAGGTGAGTATTTGCATTCGTCGGTACTTAGGCTATGTATTTTATAGCCTTATGTACCGCTACGAATGGAACTAAGCGAGAGCGTCTCACCAAGGGAAACATTTTTCTTGGTCCCTTTAGTACCCTCGAAAGCAGAATGCAAGCACAAATTCAATTATTTTCATAATGCACATCTTTTTGCCATAATTAGAAGATATCCTATAGCTAAAGACTAAGGTAGGAGGTGTAGGAATTGAGAGACATAGATGACCTTGTCATTAAGGCCCAATGGGATAATAGCATTTTAGAGGACTTTATAAAGCAAAATGAGTTTTATATATTAAAATGCGCCTCAAAAACAACCCATAGATATATTTCCAAGAGTGATGATGAATGGTCAATTGCTTTAATGGCATTTCATCAGGCTATACTTGATTACTCAATAGATAGAGGCTCTTTCTACCCTTTTTCAGAATTGGTTATAAAAAGAAGACTTTATGACTATCTCAAAGGACAGGGACGATACGCCCATGAAATATCTGTAGATCCTTATGTGTTTGATACAGATTCTGAGGAAGATACTGAGGATGTTTCAATAAAAATAGCTACTGCAGAGCAAGTTTCCAAAAGTGATAGTGGAGATATAAAGTTGGAGATTGAAGCGGTTAATCAGCAATTTGCTCTATATGGTTTCTCATTTTTTGATCTAGCAACCTGTTCACCAAAAGCTAAAAAAACCAAAGTATCCTGCGCTAAGGCAGTAAATTATATATTACAAAACCCCATAATGATTACTAATATGCAGGACAGCAAGCAGCTTCCAATAAAAATAATTGAAAAAAATGTTGGGATACCCCGAAAAATTTTGGATCGGCATCGAAAGTATATAATAGCAGCAGTAGAAATACTTTCCGGTGAGTATCCAAAACTTTCGGAATATTTGAGATACATCAGGGAGGTGATGATGTAATGAAAGCTGTCGTAGTTGAAATTAAGAATCAATACGTAGCAGTCCTAACTGATGACGGTACCATAATCAAAGTCAAGAATAAGAACTATGCTTTAGGCCAGGTTATTCAACTTAATAACGAAAGCCCTCTTATAAGTATTAATAAGAAGATAGCTACATTTGTTGCATCAGTCGCAGCCATTGCAGTATTAGGTACTGGTACATGGGCATATGCAAGCCCATATTCCTATGTCAATCTGGACATTAATCCTTCTATTGAATTTACCCTTAATAGATTCAATCGTGTTCTTAAGGTTGAAGCTACCAATGAAGATGGTAATTACATAATAGAAGAAATAAATATGGCTAAGCTAAAGAATGAAAAAATCGAAGACGCTTTGTCTACTACAGTTGATCAAATATCCAAATCAGGCTATTTTAATGACCAAGATGAAGTAGGTCTTGTAATAACAGCATCCGCAAAGAATAAAAACACCGCAGAAAAGCTAGCCAAGGATTTATATGAAACCGTGGATAAGGAGTTAAAGGATAAGGGCGAAGAGGTAGAAATCCAAGCTTATAGTTTTAAACTCACTAATGATAAATCCGAGAAGAAACAAGAAGAAGAGAAAGCTGAAGATAAAAAACATATAAATAAAATCACAAAAAAAGATACAAAGGCAGAAGATAAGGCTCGTAAGAAAATTGAAAAAGAAGAGAAGAAATCTTCTAGGGAAGAAGAAAAGATAGAAAGAAAATCTTCTAAAGAAGAGGAGAAGGCAGACAGAAAGGCTTTCAAGGAAGAAGAGAAGAATGATAAAAAGGCTTCCAAGGAACTAGAGAAGAATGACAGAAAGTCTTCCAAGGAACTAGAGAAGAATGACAGAAAGCCTCCCAAGGAGCAGGAGAAGAATGACAGAAAGCCTCCCAAGGAACTAGAGAAGAATGACAGAAAGCCTCCCA
>DUNS01000096.1 GCA_012839235.1 Clostridiales bacterium | reverse complement strand
CTATATTACAGAGAATGGTACCTGCGATAATCAAGATGCATTTCGCAGTAAATATATCTACGAGCATCTAAAGGTAATAGCTGAATCGAAGTTACCCATAAGCAGATATTATCATTGGTGTTTCTGTGACAACTTTGAATGGGTTGAGGGGGAAAGCTCTAGATTTGGATTGGTACATATTAATTACGAAACTCAGGAAAGAACCATCAAGAATTCAGGAGATTTTTATACTGGAATGATTGAGGAAAATGGTGTTACAGAAGAACTATATAAGGAATATGTAGAAGCTCAACAATATCACTATTAATCAATTATAAACTGAACTTCAATAGACATATAACGAGAAATTAGCAACCAGTAGATACTGAATTACTATTTGTTATATGAGATTGAAATGCAGGTGATAAGGAGAAGGAGCCTTGAATAAGCATAAGGAAGCCAGTTTTCGATTAGATACAGATCATACAAGCTATTTGTTTAGGATAAGCAAGTTTGGACATCTAGAACATGTGTATTATGGAAGTCTATTAAGCAAAGATGATAAGGCGGAGTTTCTATCCCAGAAAAGGTCCATTCAGGTTGGCAGCAGTATTCATTATAGTAAAGATGATGATGCCTATTCTCTTGATAGTATGTGCTTAGAATGGTCTGATAATGGACGAGGAGATTATCGTCAAAGTCCATCTGAGTTTATAATGCCAGATGGTAGTTTCGTATCGGATTTCATATATGATAGTCATGAGGTACATGAAGGTTGCGTTCCTATGAAGGGCTTACCAACAGCCTATGGAGCTAATCAAACCTTAATAATAACACTAAAGGATAAAGTATTTCCTATATATATTGACCTCTATTATTCTATCTTTGGCAGAACTGATGTGATAACAAGAAGAGCTGTTGTGAGGAATGAAGGAACTGTACCGTTGACAATTCACCATATAATGAGCATGTCTGTGGATATGCCAGATGAAAGTTTTCAGATGTATACCCTGGATGGAGGATGGATTAAAGAGGCTAACCTTTATAAGCGACCTGTTTCTTATGGAATTACAATTAATTCATCTACTACTGGTGCAAGCTCTAATAAGCATAATCCGGCATTTATGTTGGCTGAAGGAGATGCCAATGAGGATTACGGTAATGTCTATGCCTTTAATATGATCTATAGTGGGAACCATTATAGTATTGTTCAAAAAAATGAAAGAGATTATGTCCGTGTAAGTATGGGGATTAATCCACACGGATTTCAGTGGATACTAGGTGAAGGGGAGAGCTTTGAGACCCCTGAATGTGTGATGACCTATAGTAATCAAGGCTTTAATGGTACAAGTCATCATTTCCATGACTTTGTTAATGAGCACATTGTAAGAGGTGCTCACAAAAAGAAGGAAAGACCAGTGCTACTTAATAACTGGGAAGCTCATTTCTTTGATTTTAATGAGAGTAAACTATTGAAACTAGCTAAAGATGCTAAGAAGCTTGGAGTAGAGTTATTCGTTCTAGATGATGGATGGTTTGGTAAGAGAGATAGTGATTATGCTGGACTGGGTGATTACTCTGTAAATCCCAAAAAATTGCCTGGCGGAATGAAAGCATTTGCAGATAAGATAAAAAATATTGGTCTTGATTTTGGACTGTGGTTTGAGCCTGAGATGGTCAATGAGGATAGTGATTTGTATCGTGCTCACCCGGAATATGCCATAAAGCTTCCTAATCGGGAAGCAGTCTTAGGTAGGAATCAACTTGTACTGGATTTATGTCAAAAGGAAGTTCGAGATTATATAGTAAAGAATGTAGCTGCAATCCTAGATGAGGCTGATATAAGTTATGTCAAATGGGATATGAATCGCCATATTGCAGAGGCCTATTCCTCAGCCTTGCAGAATCAAGGGGAGTTTTATCATCGATATATTATTGGCTTGTATGAAGTACTAAGTCGTATATTTGAACCAAGACCCCATATATTACTGGAAAGCTGTTCTAGTGGTGGCAATAGGTTCGACTTAGGGATACTATGCTATAGTCCACAGATATGGTCATCGGATGATACTGATCCTATTGAGAGGTTGAGAATCCAGACTGGTTTGTCTTACTTTTATCCTCTGTCTACTATGGGTGCCCATGTCTCACAAGCTCCTCATCAACAGACACTTAGGCTTACACCACTGGCTACCCGTTTTCATGTTGCCTCATTTGGATGTCTTGGCTATGAATTAGATTTGAAGTATCTGACACCAGAAGAAAGAAAAGATCTGGCTGAGCAGATAGAATTTTACAAGAAATACCGAAAAGTATTTCAATATGGCAGGTTCTACCGTATTAAATCCTATAAAGCTAATAAAGTTATATGGGAAGTAGTTAGTCAAGATAGGGAAACTGCCCTAACAGGTTTATTTCAGATCCTGGCACAGGCAGCAGAGAGTAGCGACAAGCTGAAAGTTATCGGTTTGAATGATGGAAACTACAGAATTAGGACCAGAGAGCAGAGGCTGTATATAGAGGGGTTTGGAGGCTTAATAAAGCACGTTATGCCTATAGAGCTAAATCCTGACGGAATGATTATGCGTGTGGCTAATCGTCATTACAGCATGAAAGATTGTGTAGAGACCTATACCTGTTCAGCTAAGGCACTTTTATCAGGAATACCATTATGTGAGCAGTTTATTGGTACGGGATATAATGATAAAATACGAATGCTTGGGGATTATGGATCAAATCTATACATCACAGAGAAGGATAATGGGGGTAAATGGGATTATGAAGAATAAAAAGAATCGCTATATGTTTGGTCTAGGTACTATTGGAAGAGATATGCTTTATACTATTGTAAGCATTTATCTGATGTTCTTTCTAACAGACATATTAAATCTACCAGATTCAACTATGTGGTGGATGACTGGAGCAATGACAATACTTCGAGTCTTTGATGCTGTTAATGACCCAATCATGGGCTTCTTAGTTGATAATACTCGTAGCAGATTTGGTAAATTTAAGCCTTGGATTGTAATCGGAGGCATAATTGGTGGAATTCTTACTATTTTACTCTTCTTTGATTTTGGACTAAGAGGAGCTGGATATGTTGCAATGTTTGTTGTTCTATATCTACTATGGGACTTAACCTATGGAGCTAATGATATCGCTTACTGGTCCATGCTTCCTGCCCTAACCCTAGACCAGAAGGAACGAGAGAAAACCGGAGCATTTGCAAGAATATGTGCCAATATAGGATTGTTTGTAACAGTAGTTGCTATATTACCTGTGACCAACGAATTAGGTGGAGACACAAG
The DNA here is from genome assembly GCA_012839235.1 of Clostridiales bacterium. Taxonomy (GTDB): domain Bacteria; phylum Bacillota; class Clostridia; order Lachnospirales; family Lachnospiraceae; genus Mobilitalea. Next base: position 6,450 of record DUNS01000096.1, on the reverse strand, counting down.
GGCTTGGCTAATCACAGCAATAGCAATTGTAGTTATAACATGGGCATTTCTTGGTTTTACGGTGTTCGGAGTAAAGGAAGATAAGAGTATTCATGTAGAGCAGGAGTCCACTTCCTTAAGGGATATGTTTAGTGTTCTCTTTAAAAATGATCAGCTTCTATATACCGCAATCTCCATGGGATTATTTATGATAGGTTATGTTACGACTACAGGCTTTGGAGTTTATTTCTTCAAATATGCCTATAAGGATGAGGGAATGTATTCAATATTTGCCGCTATTCTTGGAGTTTCCCAGCTGACGGCTTTAGCTGTATTTCCTCTGTTCTCAAATAGGTACAGTAGGAAAACCCTATATGAAATTGCAACTGTTCTAGTAGTGATAGGGTATATCATTTTTTTCTTCGCACCGGTGAATATGTTGTTTATAGGTGCTGCCGGTATTTTACTTTTTATTGGAGAGGCATTCATTCAATTGTTGATGTTAATGTTTTTAACCGACACGGTTGAGTACGGCCAATGGAAGTTAGGCCGTCGTAATGAAAGTATTACCTTTTCTGTACAGCCATTTATCAATAAGATCGGTGGAGCAATTGCCAATGGGATTGTCGGTGTAACGTTAATCATATCCGGGATTAATGCAGCTGAAACCCCAGATGATGTAACGGATTCTGGACTGCTGATAATGAAACTGGCAATGCTCATCTTGCCAATTGTCTTTATTGTTGCAGGTTATATCATATATCGTAAGAAGTTCAAGATTGATGAGCAAATGTATGAAAATATAATTTCAGACTTAGAAGCTCGTGGTGACATACATAATTCTTAAGTTTCTTGTGATTCTACATTATTAAAAGAATAGGAGTGATGCTTTATGTTGACCAAAGACAATCGTATCAAGGATGTATATGCCAATCCAATAGGTAGAGATATTATTGATAGAATTCTTTTACAAATGAATATAAGTAATAAGGCAGTAACTAATCCACTTGTCAGTAATCTGAAGTTAAAGGCTTTGCCTAAGTTTCTAAAAGGCAAGGTGGATGATGGATTTGTAGATTCCTTGCTTACCTTGTTAAACACAGAGAGAGAAACTCCAAGAGTTGGTGAAGAACCGATTAATGCAGCCTGGTGGAAAGAAGCTGTTTTCTATCAGATTTACCCAAGAAGCTTTAAGGACAGCAATGGAGATGGGATTGGAGATCTGCAGGGTATCATAAGTAAATTGGATTATTTAGATATGCTGGGTATTGATGCAATCTGGCTTTCTCCAATCTATGATTCACCCAATGATGATAATGGATATGATATAAGGGATTATCGTAAGATTATGGATGAGTTCGGTACTATGGAGGATTTCGATGAATTATTAAAGGAAATTCATAATCGTGATATGAGACTTATTATGGATCTGGTTGTAAATCATACATCTGATGAACATGAATGGTATGCGAAGGCAATTAATGAACCGGACTCTAAATATGGTAACTATTATATATTTAGAGATCAACCTAACAACTGGACTTCATTCTTTAGTGGCAGTGCATGGAATTATGTAGAAGAACGTGATCAATATGCCCTCCATTTATTCTCCAAGAAGCAGATGGATCTAAACTGGGAGAATGAAGAAGTTCGGGATGAAATACATGATATGATACGATGGTGGTTGGAAAAAGGTGTTGATGGTTTTCGCATGGATGTCATTAATTACATTTCTAAGGGGGAAGGTTTGCCGGAGGGGAATGAAAGTATTGGTAAATTAATTGGATATCAGGGAATTGAGCACTATTTTTATGGACCACGTCTTCATGAGTATCTTCGTGAGATTAAGGAGAAGGCATTTGCTCCTTATAATGCATTTTCCGTTGGAGAAACCCCTGGGGTAGGTATGGAGATGAGTAAGCTATTAACCGCAGATTATCGTGGTGAACTTGATATGGTATTCTCCTTTGACCATCTGGAAACTCCGGGACACACTCGCTTTGATGACTATCTATATGACCTTAATTACTTAAAGGAATACTTGATTAATTGGATGGAGAATTACGGTAACCATTGTCAGCCTTCTTTGTTTTATGAAAATCATGACAATCCACGTATGATATCTAAGATAAACCCAGACCCACAATATAGAGATGTTCTAGGAAAGCTACTGGCTGTGATTCAGCTTACATTAAGAGGTACACCTTTCATTTACCAGGGTCAAGAGCTTGGAATGATTAATCAGAACTTTAAGTCAATAGATGATCTTCGTGATGTGGAGTCTCTTAATCTTTATGAGGAGTTATGTAAGACCATGGATAGTGAGACAGCATTTAAGAAGGTTTTAGCAGGCTCTAGAGATCATGCCAGGACACCTATGCAGTGGAAGGGGCAGGAATATGCTGGCTTTTCCACAGACACACCATGGATTATGATGGATGATGACTATAAAAAATGTAATGTAGAGTCCCAGTTAGAAGATAGTAATTCTATTTTACATTTTTATAAGGATATGATCGCACTTCGTAAAGAACACCCTGTTATTTATTATGGAGACGTCATATTTACAGATAAGAAAACTGTGGACTTATTCACCTATTACAGAAGGAATAATGAAGAAATGCTGTATATTGAAATAAATCTGAGCCCATTGAATATGAAACGAGCAAAACTTCATGAGGGGACTCGTCTATTATGTAATTATGCAGGAGGTACATACTCATTTCTACGGCCTTATGAGGCTAGTATATGGAAGATTAAATAGTATGAGGGTCTATGGAGGTTGAATTTAAGAAAATCACAAAAGACAATTGGGAAGAATTAATTAATTTAAGAGAAAGTAAGAAGCAGGAATGCTAATATCATGGTGGAATTGTAGAATAACTTGGTTATAAGGGGGAGAGAAGAGAGATATGAAGTCGGTTTTAATAGTTTATAAATCAAAAACTGGATTTACAAAAAGATATGTGGATTGGATCACTGATGAAATCACATGTAATACTATTGAGTTAGAAAAGGCAAAAAAAGAAGAAATAAACGATTATGATATTATTGTTTATGGCGCAGGTATGCATGCAGGACACATTCTTGGGTTAAATAAATTTAGAAAATTAATTGATTTCCATAATGATAATGTTAACAATAAAGAATTAATTATTTTTGCAACAGGAGCAGCTCCAAACACCGATGAGATTGTATCACAAATACAAAAAAATAACTTAAGGGAAGATGAAGCTAATGCTAGATTCTTTTATTTTGAAAGTGGCATCAGCTATGAGAAGATGAGTGGCGCTGATAAAACCCTAATGACAGCTTTTAAAACATTTCTCAAAATAAAATCTAATAAATCAAATATAGAAGAAGGAACTAATATGGCTATATTAAATTCCTATGATAACTCAAAAAAAGAAAATATCATACCACTTATATCACATTTAAATAAGCTAATAATAGAGGAATAGAATATGATGGGAAGCTTGTAGCTGAAGAACCATAGGATTGCCAACTAGAATATGGATTAGACCTATGGTTATAATCCTGGTAAGGTCAATTGCTCATATGGGTTCTTCTCTTCAAACTCACTTATATACTGAAAGCACTGGCCAAGATCACTTATAATTCCATGTGACAAGCACCTACCCTTGAATAGCTCCATTAACTTACGATTATTAGGGCTTGTCACTTCATAGGAGTTACCATATTGTTTTATGTATCGTTCTTTCATTCCTGGAAAATGCTCATCTAATTTTTCATAAAAATATTCTCTATCCCCTTCTCTAAGTGTTACTCCCATAGAAAAGCAGATTATTCCATGGACCTTTGCTTCAATGCAATAATCTAATATACCATTAATATTATCTTCTGTATCATTAATAAAAGGAAGAATAGGACATAACCAAACCACTGTTGGAATGCCATTATCTCTCATGATTTTAAGTACTTCAAAACGCTCCTTAGTGGAACTAACCTTGGGCTCAATTATCTTACATAAATCTTCATCATAGGTAGTAAGGGTCATCTGAACTACGCATTTTGTCTTCCTGTTTATTTCCTTTAATAAATCTAAATCTCTCAAAATTCTTGATGATTTTGTAAGAATGGTTGCTCCAAAACCATATGAATTAATAATCTCTAGGCATTTTCTAGTATTCCCTAGGTGGCTTTCCAAGTGAATATAGGGATCACACATGGATCCTGTCCCGATCATACATTTTTTCCTTTTAGAACGAAGGGTTTTCTCTAGTAATTCCGGTGCATTGACCTTGACTTCGATGTCTTCGAAGTCATGATTAATCTGATAGCATTTGCTCCTAGAATCACAATATATACAACCATGAGTACACCCACGGTAGATATTCATTCCGTTTTTAGCTGATAGGATTCCTTTAACCTCTACCTCATGCATAAGAATAACCGTGCCTTTCTTGTAATTAATATAATCACATAGATTATATCATGAAGAAAACCACTTCATGATATTTAGCTCCGCTCGCATACTGCAAGCAAGCTTGCATATTCTCACTACGCTTTTATTATATCATAAGTTTGCAGATTAGGAACCTTTGTTTGTTTTTTGGATTGACAGAATATACCTATTGCTTTATTATTTAGTTTATAAATTAACAAAAATTTAGTCTGAAAACAGTATTGGATGAGGGTTATTATGGGTGATTATAAGAAGGCAATGGAAGTAATGAAGGAACTATTTGCTAGGGATTATCAGTTTGCATTAGCTACAGCAAAGGATAACATACCATCTGTTCGGTTTATTGATACCTACTATGAGAATGGTTCATTTTATGTAGTAACATACTTCTTATCTCAAAAGGTACAGGCTTTGACAGCCAATAGTCACGTCTCTTTATGTAATGATATGTATCGATTTAATGGTAATGCATATAATATCGGGCACCCATTACTTCCAGAGAATGCACCTATTAGACTGAAATTAATAAAAGAATTCGAGCCATGGTACTTCGCTCATAATAATGAGAATGATGAGCATATGTGCTATGTACGCATTGATTTAAAGGATGGGTTTTTCTATAAGGATGGAACTGGGTATAAGGTAGATTTTATAGAAAAAGTTGCAGAACAATTCCCATTTGCTAATGATATTGTTACTGTATGAAAAAAGATTGGAGAAAAGGCTTATGAAAGTTATATCAGTAAAAGAAAGCCCAGAGTATAAAGACAGAGCAATTACATATTTTCAAAGTAAGTGGGCAAGTAAAGAAAGCATGATGGTATATGAGGATTGCATAACCCATTCCATCACAACCAATAGTCCTTTACCTAGGTGGTATCTATTAATTGAGGGAGAAGAAATCATCGGTTGTGCAGGTCTTATTAGCAATGATTTTATCAGTAGGATGGACCTTTATCCATGGATGTGTGCTTTATATATTGAAGAAGCATATCGTGGAAATTCATATGGAGCATTATTAATGGATAAAGCCAAGGATGATGCTAAAGAAGGTAGATTTTCATCCCTTTATCTTTGCACAGACCATGTGGGTTATTATGAAAAATACGGTTTCCATTATATTGGAGATGGATATCATCCATGGGGTGAAAGTTCTCGTATATATGAGGTAAAATTGCCTTAAAAACAATTGAATAATAATACTAGGGGGATACAAAATGGCAATGGAACTTTGCTTTAAAAAGTCATTTTCAGTAATTGGTAAGGAAGGCTCCACAGAAGATGGGGATGGATTTATTCAAAAGTTATGGGAGAAAGCCAATTCTAATTTTAATGAAGTGGCTGATTTGGCAAAGAAAGATAAGGATGGCAATATTCTTGGAATATGGGGAGCAATGTCTGATTTCTCTAGGTCCTTCAATCCTTGGGGAGATAATTTCACAAAAGGACTTTACCTTGCTGGAGTTGAAGTGGTTGATGAAGCAGAACCTCCTATTGGGTGGGTGAAGTGGACAATACCATCTTTTCAATATGCATACACCGTTGCGGATAGTGCTAATACATTTAGTGAAGGAATTACATATCTAAATGATAACAAGATGGAACTTGTAGGTGCTGTACAAGAGTTTAATTGCCCTGAAGACGGACAGGTTTATCTTTTTTATCCTATAGGAAGAGTTGATGAAGATTAGGCAATTAAGAAAAGAGTGATAGAGATGAAAAGGATTGTTGATTTAAGCCAAGAGATTATTGAAAACATGCCAGTTTATCCAGGTGATGATGAAGTTAAGTTGTATAAGGATAGAAGTTTAGAAAAGGATGGCTATACAAGCTTTAGATTAGAGATTGGAATGCATGGAGGAACCCATATTGATACACCTATGCATTTGACTAATTCTAAAACATTTATTAATGAAATACCCTTAGAAAAATTTTTTGGAAAAGGATGCTTACTTGATGTTAGAAATGAGAAGATTATTGATTTTAAGGAAGAGTATTCTGATTTTGTTAAGGAAGATGATATTGTCTTGTTATATACGGATTAT
>DUNS01000095.1 GCA_012839235.1 Clostridiales bacterium | reverse complement strand
GTATATAGTTCACCCTTATATGGATTACGTTTTGTTTTTATCCATTTATAAATCATGTAAGCTACTAGTGCAATGTTAGCTACCAGTGCTAAGAAGCTAACTATAAAATATATGGTAGGATTATAGGTAGAGTCTACCCGCCATTTACCATAATCTTGGAATCGTGGGAAGGTTTGTGCAAACATACACCACAATGCCAATGTATGAGCTCTGTGCTGTAACCATGCTCCCTTACCTACGGTAAATGCACACAAAGTAGGTGCTAACAGTAATGCCAATCCGCAATACCAAGCATGGTGAGGTAAAGCGTTATATGTATAAGCAAAGTTCCATATATCATAGGCTATAATGTAAAACCAGAGCATATCAGGCCATAACATATCCTGGCTCTTGTCTTTATCTGTCTTTTTCCTTATACAGATACCAAACCAACCTGTAATAGCAACAATATTCAAAATCCCTGCAATTGCATTCATATAGTTCCAGGATCCACCCATCAGCATTACAGGTGCATCAGCAGTTAAGTCCTGAGCCATTACTGCATACTTACTACCCACTTCAAAATCACGAGCTACTGCTTCTAGAATATTGATAGCTAGTATTAATGGTGGAAAGCAGAGAGCTATTTTGTTGTTGGCTAGTGCCCATTCTTTACCTGTCTTCTTGTTGGTACCACGGACATAACGGATACACCAGAAGCCAATACAGCCAGCTGTAGATGAATATACCTTTGCCAAATGAAACCAGTCTGTGTATGTAGTTTCTTTCATAACTGTAAACCACAATAGAGAAAGCGTAGCTGGTAATACCACAAATCCTAAAAACCCTGCCACTTTAGATCTTCTAGTAATTTCGTTCAGTAAAAATAGTGCTAATAGCACAGCAATCCATACTAACCAAACACTTAGAAACCCTGCACCTTCTGCATAATTAAACCGAAACATAATTGTTCCTCCTTTTAGGAAATATATATTTTATCAATCTGGTCATACCAATAGTACAGATACGCCTACATTCTATAAATTTTTTTCAAGATTGTCAAGTATTTATCAAACTTCTATACAATTATTTGTGCATCTATTGATTTTTGTTCCATATTATGTTACTTTATACTTTAATATCTGATTATAGCAGATGGGGATTTCGGACTTTAGAAAGGAATACAAATGAACTTTACAAAATTAAAAGCCCCTACATTAAAAGAACTTTTTGTTAGGGAATTAGAATCCATGATACTTTCCGGGAGATTAAAAATTGGTGAAAAGCTTCCATCTGAGCGTGTTCTTGCAGAGAAAATGCAAGTAAGCCGTGCTGTAGTAAACGGTGGAATTACTGAACTTGCAAGAAAGGGATTTTTAGAGGTAAAACCCCGTTCCGGAGTATATGTATTAGATTATCGCCGCTATGGTACCGTAGATACACTACTCTCCATCATGAATTATAATGGAGGACACCTAGGTCGGGACGAGATACAATCTATTCTGGAGATTAAGATGATAGTAGATAAGCTGGCTGTAGAATTGTCTGTGGACCGTCATACGAAGGAGGACATTAGCACTTTAGAGGAATGTCTTAATGAGATACGAAATGATAATATAGAAGAAGCTGCTGATGCTGCTTTCACCTTTTATCACGAGATAGCTATGACCAGTCAAAACACTTTACTTCCCTTAATCTATCGTTCCTTTCGTGTTCCTGTAAGCCATCTTTGGGTTAGATTTATTCAAAAATATGGCTGTGAGGTTGTTTACAACAGTGCTAAAAACATCCTAATGGCCCTTAAGGATCATGATAAAGAAAGAGCTGTTGAAGGTGTAGAGAAAGCAATCTCCGCTACCATATCTGGATCAAAAGAAATATACGAGCCTTAGCCTTTACGATTGAAGCTAAAACAAAAAACTGCTATTGGAATTTACCAAGGGCAGTTTTTATTATAATTAATTATATAGGTTACTATATAAATTTACTTACGACAGATAATAACAAACATTTCATCATTATCGATTTCAACAATTGTTTCTAAAGCGGAATCATCAAAATATCCTTTAATAATATCGATTGATGGTAAATTATCTTCGGCTACTGCCTCTGAAGCATTTTTATGTAGATTATTAATAGCTTCCCTGCTTTGGGAATGACAAATTGCAAGCCTACCACCAATTTTTAGATATTTGCTTATGGCTTTAATGGCTAATTCCTTCTGGTGAAAATGGGGGAAAACCGAATAGCAAATAATAAAATCAAAATACTCACTGGGCAAATCAGCCTCTAGAACATCTTCACAAACAAAAGTAACATTATTATATGAATATTTTCTCTGGGCCACTTCCAGCATTTTTTCAGACACATCTATTGCAATAACTTTTCCCTCTTCCCCAACCTCTTTCCTTAAGAAAGGCACAAGTACTCCAGTTCCTGTTCCAACGTCAAGCACCTTTGCTCCATTATGAATATTGAGTAAGCTTAAAATATATTGTATTTTATCCTTATCATGGTGACAAATAGTATCCCACTTTTTAGCCATTGAGTTGAAGAATTCCCTTTGTGTAATCAATCTGTTGTACCTACTTTCTTGTAAATTTTTATAAGTGAAGACCATTTTATAAGTAAAAGCAATCTGTATTAATATTTGATATTACTTGTATAGTAGCTATGTGATATGGATTGTTATAATTTTCACACAGGTCCCATTATACATGACTCCATTGCTCAAGACAAGTACTATGAAAAATCCCCCACCATAATTCTCCCCTGAGGAGGTATTATACCACTGTTTTGAAGCAAAGAAAAACGAAGCCTTTGGATCCATAGACACCTTAGACTTCGCCTCATTAAATTGCATTAAATTAGTTTGGCTAAATCATGATTTCTATCATATTACCTTCAATTCCTACAATAGCACTTTCATAATAACCATCACCAGTTTTTCGTGGACCACTTAGCACTTCAAAACCATCTTTTCTTAATTGTTCTGTCAGTTCATCCACTTTTTCTTTGCTACCAACACTAAAAGCAATGTGAATATAACCAGTTCTGGCAATAGTCTTTTCCTTATCATCCATCTCTGGTCTCATCATTAATTCGATCCTTGCTCCATTATCAAAAGACAAAAAGAAGGACTTAAAATTTGTCTTAGTATTGTGATATCCTGCATTAGATTTAGCACCAAAGTACTTAATAAAAAACTCCCTAGATAAGTTCAAGTCATTAACATACATAGCAACATGATCAATTTTCATTAGTTTCTCCTCCTTCCTTACCCCCTCTAATAACCTCATAACATCTTTATACCTAATCTTATCACTATAGCTCCTTGCTTTTTAAAGGACTGAATGGGATAATGATAATAAGATAATAATAAACCTAATATTGATTTATCAGTTTTTCACTTTATTACGAAAGGTATAGCTACATTATATGTATTATATTGTTTTTGACATGGAATTTAATCAAGGTGAGATTATTCAAATCGGTGCCTATAGGTTGGATGAGGATTTCAATATTCTCGCCACATTTAACCGTTATATCAAGCCTAGCATCTATAAAGATATTGAACCAAGAATCACGGAAATGACCGGGATAACGACAGAACAACTGGACAATGAAGCAACCTTTCCAGAAGTATATAAGGATTTTATTTCATTTACCAGGGGTACAGATTCTGTTTTTTGCACTTGGAGCATGATCGATATGAAGGTTCTCTATCGTAATGCAAAACACTTTCAGGTGGATACAAATCTATTACCTAATCACTTTATCAACATTCAACCCTTTGCATCCCTTCACCTTAATCAATCTAGGAAAAAGCTTCTAGGACTTGAGGCAGTTACTATAGCACTAGATATACCGGTTAAAGATGTATTTCACAATGCCCTACATGACGCATATTATACAACAATGATTTTTAAAAAAATCTATACTTCAACTATGGTTCCTCAAAAATATGACCCTAACCATAAAAAAGATAGACCTAGACAAAAGAAAAGAGTCATTGATTTTGATGGCTTGATTAAGCAGTTTGAAAAGATGTATGAAAGAGATATGTCAATTGAGGAAACTGATATGATTAAGCTAGCCTTTAAAATGGGATATACCCATCAATTTATCAAGGAAGACTTACCGTCAGATTAATATTAGATAATTTCTCTCTCAACCTTAATAATTACCCCGTCTATATTGCTCTCTATATAGTTTATAACATTGTCCATAATACTATCAGCTTGTGTTGTTTCATTGGTCACACAGGCTATTCCTAACCCTATAATCTGGTGAATATCCTGTTCCTCCACTTCTGCAATTGATACATTGTATTTACCTCGAACCTTGGCACAGATACTCTTTACAACCATCCGCTTCTCTTTTAAAGAACGGGCCCAGGGTATATGGATTTTTATGTTTATAATTCCTATAATCATGGTTTTTTCCACCTATTATAATATAAATGATGAAGCATCTATCCATTCCCAATCCTTTCGAATATTCTTAATGGATTTAACAAGATATAGCTTCTTATAATTTGTATATGTTACATTACTAGAGGATGTAACTTTAGGAAGTCCTAATGCAATTGCAACATAACCTAGTCTAACTATCATAAAGACACTCCTGTTCTTAAGCTTCAGCAATTGGTGCCTGGATTTACGTCTTCTTTGAATCAGGTACTCTTTCTACAGAGCTGTCCCTTTTTTGGGCATAAATAGCCCCCTCATATCTACTCCCTCGTGCTCTAGTAACTTCACCTTAATATCAATCCCACCTGCATAACCGGTCAGACTTCCGTTAGTGCCTACTACACGATGGCAAGGAATAATGATAGATATGGGATTATGTCCTACTGCTCCACCTACAGCTTGAGCAGACATCCTTTCCTTACCCATACGTTTTGCAACTTCTTTGGCAATCCTACCGTAAGTTGTAAGTTCACCATAGGGAATTTCAGTTAGAATCTTCCATACCTGCTGTTTAAACTCACCACCTATAGGAGCCAAGGACAAGCTTGACAATGCCGGTTTATTACCTGCAAAGTATTCATCTAGCCAAGCTCTAGCTTCTTGTAATATAGGATGATTCTCCTTTTGTGTAATATCTCCTGGCATAGTATTCCCAATATATTTCTGGTTATCAATCCACAGACCGATAATATTATTATCATCACTTGCAATCATTATATCCCCAACCGGGGATATGTAATATGTAGAATAGTACATGAACTCCTCCTCATAATTAATCATCTATACATTTAACAGCTTCTCCTGTTATATTGATGATTTCCTCTATAGCTACCCTTGTTCCATCCTCCATAACTATAGTCTTTTCATAGCTATCTATTTTTTTAACAACTCCAAAGGTAGAAACATAAACACCTCCAGCCTTCTTTTCATCAGGCTGAAAATAAGTGATTTCTATCTCTGGATGACTACTAAGCTGTTCTTGAATAATTCTTAGTTTTTCATCTAATACAGATTTAGCTGCTTCATCCAACTCTACTTTCTTATCCGTTAGCCTAGCTGTCTCCTTAATTGCTCCTTCATAACCAGTCAAGGCTGCAAAGGGAGAAAATTGACCGGCACGATTTGATCTAGACATTGCTGGGCGGGACTTAGATACATGGTGAGGCAGATTAATAATATCATCATAGGGATGAACATTACTTAAATCATCATTCATTATGCCTTATGCCCTCCTATTTGCTTATTTCTTTCTTTTGCCATGGCACCCTTCTCTAGATTCATACCCTTAAGTATAGCATTTTTACCGAACTTTTTTTTAATATCTAATACCGCATGCTGCATCTTCTTCTCACGTTCTAAAGCAGCTTCCTCTTCTTCCTTTTTCTTTTGTTCAGTAGCATAATCGGTAAAAAGATTCAGCTGTTCAAAGGTGTTATCCTTTTTTACTGAACTTTCATCTACCACATGATTGGCAGTAATGTTAATTCTTCTAATTAACAGGTTTTCATCAACAATTTGACTATATAAATCCATAACTGCATCTATGATTAATCTAGTAGATGATGTTTGACGTCCTAGATTCACTGTACCATGAGCATGTTTAGGAATAGACCTTCCATAGTGATCCGTGGTTACCTCTCCATTATATTTCTTCTTAATCTCTGGATTACTTAGATTAATAATATCATATCCTACAGTTAATACCATCTGATCAGTCACAAGCCCCTTGTCAACCAGATCAAGAACAAGAAGATCGGTCATTTCCCTTACAATTAAGCTTGCTTTCTCATAATCATATGGACTTTGAAGAACCTGCCCGGATCCTATGCTATTGGTGCTAGGCTTATAAGCCTTTATATCAGCAATTGTACAGGGCTCCCAGCCCCAAGCATGATCAATCAATAGTTCCGCATTTACTCCAAATAACTTATAAAGCAGATCTTCATTATAATAATCATTGGGCTTACCAATAGAGCATCGTGCCACATCTCCCATAGTAAACATGCCGTATTCTTCCAATTTCTTGGCATATCCTCTACCAACACGCCAAAAATCAGTTAGAGGTTGATGTGTCCAAAGCAAACGTCGATAGCTCATCTCATCCAGCTCTGCAATTCTGACTCCATCCTTATCAGGTACTATGTGTATGGCCCCAATATCCATGGCAATCTTAGCAAGATAAAGGTTAGTCCCTATTCCTGCTGTAGCAGTAACTCCAGTTGTCTTAAGAACATCCTGTATCATCTTCATGGCTAGTTCTCGTGGTGATAGATTATAAGTTGCCAGATAATTAGTCACATCCATGAATACCTCGTCTATAGAGTAGACATGGATATCCTCCGGTGCTACATACTTTAGATAGGTATTATAAATCCGAGTGCTATAATCCATGTAGTAAGCCATTCTTGGTGGTGCAGCTATATAGTCTAAGGACAATTCGGGATGTTTTTTTAATTCTAGATCATTATAGGATGTACCAGTAAATTTTTTACCAGGAGCCTTTCTGCCCCGCTCTGCATTCACTTCCCTGACCTTTTGAACAACTTCAAAAAGTCTTGCTCGCCCTGGAATACCATAAGACTTTAAAGACGGGGACACAGCAAGACATATTGTTTTTTCAGTACGACTAGCATCTGCAACAACCAAATTAGTCGTCATAGGATCAAGTTTACGTTCAATACATTCCACAGAGGCATAAAACGACTTTAGATCAATCGCAATATATATATGATTTTCATCTTTCATAGTCTAGACCTCCTTCAAATGACTTACTATTCTATATATCGGATTTTTGATATATCAGGAGTATGGGGATCCTTTTTAGTTTTACCATAGCCTACAAGAACAGCCATGCCGAACTCCCATCCATCAGATATACCTACTTTCTTCTTAAATTCATCACCCTTTGAACCGTTAAATGGTATAGCAGCCATACCACAGATAACATTGTCAAGTCCCAGAGAACTAGCAGCCAGACTTATGTTTTCACTAACAATACCTGTATCCAAGTCAGTACCAGGTTTCTTGAGAATCAGATACATACAAGGGGCATTGTAGAATAGTGTTCCCCCTCGCTCCATAAACCTCTCATATGTGGATTTATCTTCCGCTTCAGCAAGTATCCTCATACCCTCAGCATCCATTTCCTCGATTAATGATTTATTAGTGATGACAAGCACCTGCCATGGCTGTCTATTCATTGCACTTGGTGACTGAACAGCCGCAAGAGCAATAGCCTCCAGCTTTTCTCTTTCAGGTAGTCGCCCCTCATAGTCACGACATGAAAATCTCCTACTAATTGTTTGAAGTGTCTCGTTCATATTTAAGCTTCCTTTCTTATTAAAATTAATGTATCAATATGTATTATATAATAATATACTGATACTGTTATGCACATAGTTTTATTATTCTCATATCTGATTTTTTAACCAAATCCTATGCCCTATTGCTTTACTTTTAACCAAATCTTCTTCTATATCCACATTTTCTGCAAAGCTCTTCAACTGCCTCCCTTTTAGAAAATCCTTCAATAATTCTCTTTGCTCTTTCACCTTCTATTATATCAGAAAAATGTTCGTTTTTGATATTTCCTAGGTTAATTACGCCTTCACCATCCAGACAGCATGGTACAACTGTACCGTCAACTAATATAGCCACCTGATTACGAAGTCCATAGCAAAATCCCAATCCATCGTCCTCTTCAACATTTAAATCAGGCCATTGAAACTGATATTCTTGATTTAGATATAATTTATCTCCGATTTTTATCCCCCTGCCAGGCTCCACCTTCTCCTGAATTTTGTAAGGTAAGTTAAACTCTTTTTCAATAAGTTCTAAAATCTTATTGTTTCTTTTTCTGTCAGGATCGATAAGACTATCCTCTTCGTCTAAGTTCCACAGTCTTAATGATATGATTGTATCTGTATTACTTCTAGCTTCCTTTGTAAATGCAAGAATATTATTAATATATTCTTCCTTATCTACCTTCATTTCATTCCCATCAAAGCTATGCAATGAGAAGTTAACCTGTCTCAATCCAGGCTTCATAAGTAGTTTATCCTTCACTTTATTAATTAAGGTGCCATTGGTCGTTATATTAACCTTGAACCCTCTTTCATAACTTATATCCAAGAGCTTGTCTATATGGGGATGAAGAAGTGGCTCCCCCTTTACATGAAAATATATATAATCCGTATGTTTTTCAATCTGATCCAGTATATTACAAAACAAGTCAATACTCATATACTCTGGCTTACGACCAGTTTTTGGACAAAAGTCGCAATTCAGATTACATACATTGGTAATCTCTATATAAAATTTCTTGAATTTCTTCATGATCTATTACTCCATATAAAAATAAATCATAGTCTATCTACTATGATTTATATCTGTTTAATGTGATATAATAATTATATAATAAAACTTACAAAAAATCATCTTTCTCTTTAAGATAAAGGAGTAAGACATGGAAAGAATCGAAGCTATTAAAAAAGCAATTGCCCAGGATCCAGATAACCTTGAATTTACTAACAAGGGATGGGTCCCAATCTTCATGGCAAATCCCAGATCAAAGCTGTTGATTATAGGTCAAGCACCTGGAATCAAGACTCAAGAAAAGGAACAATCCTTCATGGATAGAAGTGGTGATAAGCTTCGCCAATGGCTGGGAGTAAGTGAAGATACCTTTTATAATTCTGGAAAGATAGCTGTCCTACCCCTGGATTTTTACTTTCCTGGCAAGGGCAAAACAGGTGACTTACCACCAAGAAAAGATTTTGCATCCAAATGGCATCCCATGCTTATTGACACCATGCCAGAGATTGAACTTACCCTTTTGATCGGAGCTTACGCACAAAAGTTTTACCTAAAAGACCGAATTAAGAAAAATCTAACTGAAACAGTGAAAGCCTACCATGAGTATCTGCCAGAATACTTTCCCTTAGTGCACCCATCTCCCCTTAATATACGGTGGTTTAAGAATAATCCCGAATTTGAAGAGGAAATAGTGCCAAGGCTTCAATCAATAGTAAGGGGGGTTTTGCTTTAATAAATCGCTATTGGTCCACATGAACTATCGATTACATCTATTTTCGTATCAAATATTTCTGTTAGTATATCCGAGTCCATAATCTCTTCCACAGTTCCGAAGGCCGCAATCTGTCCATCCTTCATAGCACAAATTCTATCAGAATATTTGGCTGCAAAATTAATGTCATGCATAACAGTAAGGATTGTTCTTCCGAATTCATCAGCTGCATGTCTCAGATGCTCCATCATCTGGACAGAGCGAGCAACATCTAGATTGTTAAGGGGCTCATCTAAAAGTACGTATTCAGTCTCTTGGCACAGAACCATTGCCACATATGCTCTTTGCCTTTGACCACCAGATAGCTCATCCAAGTATCTATTCTCCAAATCAGATAAACCTAAGAAATCAATATATTTGGAGATGATCTCTTCATCCTTTCTAGTCAATCTTCCCTTCGAATAAGGAAATCGTCCAAATCCAACTAACTGTCTAACTGTAAGCCTGGTTATAAAATGGTTTTCTTGTCTCAAAATAGTCAAAACCTTTGCTAAATCACAAGATTTAGATTCAGTAACATCCATATTGGCTACTTGAATATGCCCTTTGTCCATATCCAAAAGTCTTCCTATCATCAAAAGTGTGGTTGACTTCCCTGCCCCATTAGGCCCAATTAATGAAGTAAGACCTGCTTTTGGTATATCAAGACACAAAGGTCCTATATTCACCTCATCACTATAGGCCTTATTAACATTATCAATTTTAATCATAAAGTTCCCCTCCTTAAAACGACTATTAAAAATGTTATTCCACCAAACATTTCTATAATTACTGAGACCACTCCTTGTGCATTGAATATATGATACATAAAAAAGTAAGCTCCCGTTATTATCAAGAAACCTAAAGCAAGAGCCATTGGAAATAAATATCTATGGTCATATGTACCCGCTGCTTGATAGCTTAAGGTTGCAACTAAAAATCCAAAGAAAGTAAGGGGTCCAACCAAGGCAGTTGAGATTGACATCGATATTGAAACTAATACAAGAGTATAAATAACCTTAGCTTTATGATTAACTCCCAAGGATGTACTAACATCCTTTCCAAGGGAAACAACATTTAGATTTTTAGAATGAGCAAGAAGGAGTACTGCCGCAATAATTACAATAGGAATTGCAACTATAAAATATTTAGAATCTGCATTATTAACTGAACCAAACAATTTAGCCTGTAAAATGTCAAACTCAGAGGGTGCAAGAAGTCTTCTCATAAATGATGAAAGAGACCTTAGCCCAGTTCCAATAATAACTCCAACCAAAAGCATTAGCTGTAAATCTCCATACTTACCAGAAAGTAACCATCCGTAAAGTATCAGACACATCATGACCATGACAACAACTTGAAACAGAAATGAACCAATACCAGCCAAACTTATAAATGCTCCAGCACCAAGGAAAAACATGGTACTAGTATGAATTGTAGAATAAAGTGCTTCAAACCCTAATAGTGAAGGGGTTATAACCTTATTATTAGTTATAGATTGGAAAGCAACAGTGGATAAGCTCTGACAAACAGCAGCAATAATCATTGCTACAATAGCTACCATTCTTCTTCTAACAACCGGAATAAATGAAGGAGAAGCTATGGGGACCGGATTGTTATAAACCAAAAGTCCATAGGATGAAAGAAGACCTAAGGCTATCAATGCTATCAACATTATCCAATAACGTCTTTCCTCTTTCTTAGATCGAAAAGCTCTAGCTGACCTCATCTTAGCCTCCTTTGTTTCATTAAAATAGTAATAAATACTACTGCTCCTACTGTTCCAAGTATCAAGGAGACAGGTACTTCAAAAGGTTTAATAATCGTACGAGATATTATGTCACAAAGAGTTATAGTACCCATGCCTAATACACATACCCAAGGCAGGTTGCTTCTAAGGTCATCTCCTCTATACATTGATACTATGTTTGGTACAATCAAGCCTAAAAAAGGTAGATTACCAATAACAGCTGCTACTATTCCTACTGCAAATGAAATAAGACCTGTGCCAAGAAGAACTATCCTATTATAATTTACTCCAAGACTAGTAGCGATATCTTCTCCTAGTCCAGCTAAAGTTAATCTATCAGCAAAGATAAAAATTATAATTGTAACCACAACAATTAGCCATAAATACTCATATCTTCCTATTTGAACCGAAGCAAAAGAACCTACAAACCAAGTTTCGATATTCTGAGTCATTTGAAATACTAGTCCAATAAAAGTGGAGATTGCAGATATTACTGCCCCTAGCATCATTCCAATGATTGGCACGATCAAGGATGAACGAAGCTTTATTCTCCTTAAAAACAAGAAGAAAATCATAGTTCCTACAAAGGAGAATACAATTGCACCAGTCATTCTTTGGACTAAAGTTGGTGCAGGAATTAATAAGTAGACAAAAACAAGCCCCAAGCCTGCCCATTCAATAGTTCCTGTAGTGGTTGATTCAACTAATCGATTCTGTGTAATAAGCTGCATCACCAGTCCTGACATTGACATAGCGGCTCCAGTAAGCATTAGAGAAACAGTTCTTGGGATACGGGTTATAAATAACATCCTCATCCCATCCTCTTGCCCCAGTATGTCATAAACTCCAGTAAACAATGAAATAATGCCTAATATAAAAACTATTACAATTGCAGTTATAAAAGACTTTGTCCATATTTTATTATGTTTGCTACTTTGTAGCTGAGTATTCTCAGACCCTATTATCTTTTTTATTGTATGTTTCGACACAAGACTTTACTCCTTTATCCTAGTTAGCTAGGGCTTTGGCAATATTATCAAATAACTCTAAATAAGTTTGTATTGATTCATTTGTGTAAGTATCATTAGGCGCATAAACTATCCTCTGTTTTGTAACAGCAGTTATGTTTTGAAGTGCAGGTGAATTATCAATAACATCCTGAGCAGGAACCGCATCAGTTGTAGAGGATACAGAAGCATCACGATCCAGTGCAAAAATCCAATCTGGATTGCTTTGGGCAATAGCTTCAACTGAAACATCATCACCTTGGTGATCTGAAGTTGTATTGTCAATTTCTAAAGCAGGAACCCAACCAAAGATTTCATACATAGGTCCCCAGACACGTCCAGAACCAGGAGCTGAGAAACCAATATTTCCACCAGAGACAACAACACTCATAACCGTATCAGTTCCGTTATATGCTGACTTAGCATCTTCAATAGCCTTGTCAAAATCTGATATTAATTTTTCAGCCTCTTCATTTTTATCAAAAATTTGTCCCAATGTAATTGTAGATTTTTTAAGTCCATTAACCAAGTTCTCTCCAGGAGAAGCAGCATCCTCAGACACATCAAAGTTAAGATCGATAACTACTGCCTTAGGAACTAAAGCTTTTATATCATCATAAAAGTCAGCAAATCTCTGACCAATTATTACAAGCTCAGGATCTACAGCTGCTATAATCTCAAGGTTTGGTTCACGGTGATTACCTATATCTTGAACAGATTCATTACTTACATATGGTGAATCAGCTGGCATTACTCCCTTGGGAACAGCTGCTAGTTCAATTCCCCACTGTGATAAGGTTTCAAAGGTTCTATTATCAAGGGCAACTACATTCCTTGGATTTACTGGAACAACAACAGTTCCATGAACATCTGTGATTTCAACCGTTAGTGCCTCTTCAGAAACATCAGGCTCATTTATCTGCTGATTTGTATCAGTTTTAACCTGTTCATTATTTGGATTAGAGCAAGCCGTTACCATCAATGCCAATGCTGCCGTAATAACTGTTAATTTTAAAAGCTTAAATTTTGTCATAATTCTCTCCTCTTAAAGTATAGTACAAATGTAATTGATAACCATTATCAGTTAAATCAACATTGTTACTATACCAAATCAAAAGAGAAAGGTCAACTACTTTTTAGAATAAATACAAAGAAGATACAATGAGGATTGGTCTGACTGATCGGATAACACTGCATATCATTCCGATCAAAATATTCCTTAAGATACAACATTATGGAATTAGTGAGCCCCTTTTCTAAGTTTCCATGAAAATACAGGACACATGCAATATAATTCTCATATTCAAAGGTCATATTATATTCATTCACAGCCGACTCGATCGTTGTCTCATCATATTGCCCAGCAAGTAAGTTCGTTAAGAACAGCTTCTGTTTCGTAATTTGTGTTTTTTCCATCAAGGTCAAAAAAGCATTGGAGAGCAGAATTTGCTCATTGTACTCTTCTCCGTCTTCTAGATTTAAGTCCTTTGATACGGTTTCTGCCAGTCGATTGATAAATCGGTAATTAAACAATACTAATGCGAAAACCGCAGTGATTGCAAATAAAGTAATTGTAATAAGAATAAGTAAAAAGCTAATCTGTTTATCAGTTAGGTTACCCGTGATGTCATCCCTTCGAATTAGAGATACATAACTCCATCCATTGTAATCTGATCTATGTTTCAGAAGTATATAATCCTGTCCTTCGATTGTTACATTTCTATAGGGCTTGTCTTCGGTAAAAAGCGCCACCTCTTCATTAATTTTATCTTGGAGGCTATCTCTACCTGAACTGACATAATTATATATAAGTTCATCATATAAATCATAAATCAATATCTCTCCCTGGCTATCTGCAAACAAGGAACTAACAATATCATCAATCTGACCCCCTTCTATGTGGGTTATCACATAAGCACTAGGTTGGCTTGATAGCAAGGGAATTGGATATATTATGGTCAAAAAAGATTTCCCATTCTTGCTTGCTTTCACTGGAAATACCTTCCGATCAGTCTGGAGTCTAATTTGATTTAGATATTGTTCCTCAGTCTCTTCTTCGGTTTGAATATAACTGTTCCAAAAGGTATGAAATTGCATCTCACCTTTTGATGTATAAATTTTGTCCGCTTCCGAAATTCGATAATAGGAAAGATAAGAGACGAATCGGTTACCCGCCAATAATTTTTGAAGTGTTTTCGCCAATTCATATCCTGAATATTTATTACTTGATAATGGAATAAAGCTGAATTGACTGTCTCTGCTTATATAGTAGGAAATACTGTTTATTTCACTAATACGAGAAGTAATGCCTTGCTCCGTGTTACTCAGTTGCTGCATTTTCTTATCAATAGCATTTATCTTCATTTCACTGGTAAAAGATGTGAATACAATTAAAATAATGGTAGCTAACACTACAACAAATATAGATATGAGAGGTATCATAATAGATCTAGCAAATTTAGATTTTAGTGCATTGATTATATTATTTCTAATAAGTCTCATGATACCACTCTTTCTACTTAACTATTTATCCTTTTACCGCTCCGATCATCACACCCTTAGTGAAATATTTCTGCATAAAGGGATAGGCTATGACTAGTGGCAAACTGGATACAACTATAATTGCATATTGTAAGGATACATATGATAGGGAAGCCTCTGCAATAGTTGCTGTTAATCCCAAATCATCCTTTATTTGTGTACTTTCTAATAAGAAATTTCTAAGTATAAGCTGAAGCGGATACTTAGCCTCCGAGGACAAATATACCATTGCATCAAAATAAGAATTCCAATGACCTACTGCATAAAAAATTAGTAGAACAGCGTATATACTCTTTGATAAGGGTATTACAACTCGAAGCAAGATCTGTATATTACTGCAACCATCAATCGTTGAAGCCTCTATTATTTCATCCGGTATAGAATTTTGAAAATAATTACGCATTATCAGCATGTTATAAACAGATATTGCACCGGGAAGAATAAGTGACCAATGGCTATTCAATAAACCCAGGTTTCTTATGAGCAGATAATTAGGTATCATACCCGCACTAAAAAACATAGTGAAGGTAATGAATATCGTTATTACATTTCTTCCCCATAAATCTTTTCTAGATAGGGGATAAGCACATATTGTCGTCATAGCAAGGTTAATCAAGGTTGCTACTCCCGTAATCAGAATTGTATTCTTGTACCCACTTAGTATCTTCGAATTACCAAAAACACTTTTATAGGCTTCCAATGTAAATTGCTTAGGGAAAAGCCATACTTGACCTCTAGTAATTGCAAGTGGATTACTTAAGGACGCACTTAATACATAGATTAATGGGTACATAACGAGAATAATAATGAGAACGGACAATACTTTAATTATAATATCAAAGGCCAAATCAAAACCATGTTGCTTAATCTTACGTTCTTTTATACTAGTAGCTCTTATTTCACTCAAAGCATTGCCTCCTCTCACCATAAACTAGTTTCTGTAAGTTTTTTTGAAATCTTGTTAACTAAAATTAATAGAATTACATTTATCACTGAATTAAACAAACCTACTGCTGCGGCATAACTAAACTGTGCCCCTTCAATTCCACTACGATACACGTAAGTTGATATTACCTCCGATACTCTGACATTCATGTCATTCTGCATCAAAAAGGCTTTTTCAAATCCTACATTCATAACCTTACCAGCATCCATGATTAGCAGAATTACTGCTGTTGGTATAATCGCTGGTATCGTTATGTATCGCATAACATGGAAACGATTCGCACCATCAATCTTCGCAGCTTCAATATGCTGTGGATCAATATTAGATAAGGTCGCTAGGAAGACAATGGATTTATAGCCTGCATTCTGCCATATCCCCGAAATTATGTACATGGGTTTAAACCATGATGGTGTTCCAAAGAAATAAATAGGTTCATTTCCTAATGCAGAGATAAATTGGTTAATTACACCTGTACTTGGTGATAACATTGCCTCCATAATCGCAACTAGTATTACTGTTGAGATAAAATGTGGCGCATATGTCACCATCTGTAGTGTATTTTTAAATCGTTTATTGGTCAGCTCATTCATAATAAGCGCCAAAATAATTGGTATTGGGAAACCAAAGATTAAATTTAATGCACTTAAGCTGAAGGTATTCCATACAATCTCTTTAAAATATGCATTTTTAAAAAAACGGATGAAATGTCCAAATCCAAAGGAATTAGCCCATGGACTATTCCATGCCCCCAAGTTAAACTTATAATTTTTAAAGGCCATAATCAGTTCTGCAATTGGGCGATATTTAAAAACTATAAAAAATATGAGAACAGGAATCAACAGAAGATACAAATCCCAATATTTAATTAGTGACCGTTTTGCTGTCTTTGCTCTTTGTTTTCTAGTTAAGACGCTCCCAGTAACTCGATTGCTTTTTTTACTCTTTAGCATCCTGCATATAACTAAATATAAAAGGAGATATCTACTATGACTAACACGTTTCATGGATTACCCGATACACTTCCTGCATATCCTGGTGGGCAAATCAATAAATGCCATGACTGCAATGACGGATACTTCTTGTATCCTATTACTAATACTACAAAAGAAGATTTCCTAAGCTATCAAAAATCTCTTTTAAGCTATGGTTTCTCTTTATATGATAGCCATACCATCCGAGATAATTATTTTGCTACCTATACTTATAAGGAGTTATTACTGCATATTTATTATACAACCCAGGATAGTGTTACCCGGATAGTCCTAGGTCCAACTACTTCTCTATACAAAAAAGAAAAAGATGTCCCATCTTCCACCTCCTATCAAACCACCCTATATCAAATGGAGCTGGATTACAGAACAATTGATTGTGGTATGTGCTATATCGTCCAAAGTGCAGATGGGAGCTTCTTTATCATCGATAGTGCTCATATGAATTCAACCAATGATCACATTCGGCTCTACCAGCTACTGAGGCGCCTAACTCCGAAGGATAAACCGATCATTATTGCCGGATGGTTCTTCAGTCATGCACATCAGGATCACATTTGCAAGTTCATGGATTTTATAAAGGAAGGCTTCTCTGATTGTATTATAGAGGGTCTTTACTACAATTTCCCTTCATTAACCGCTCCAGGAAATGAAACATGGAAGGAAGGGGATAAGCAAACCATGGTTGAATTCTTCGAATTAGTAGAGAAAAATTCTGAGATACCTCGGTATAAATTACATACAGGACAGCACTTTTTTGTTCGTAACCTTGAATTTGAGGTACTTGCAACCCATGAGGATCTCTATCCACAACCACTTACCCGCTTCAATGACACCTCTACAGTTCTTCTTATGACTGTGGACGGGTGCAAGACTTTATTCCTTGGAGATTCCAATGTTGAGGAATCCACCATTATGGTAGCAAGGTATGGTTCCTATATGAAATCTGATATTGTACAAGTAGCCCACCATGGCTACAACGGCTCCAATGTAGGAGTATACTTCTGCGCAAGAGCAGATGTAGCTTTATACCCTACGCCAGTAAAACGATATATGAGTGATATCAATAGTGAGGCGAATAAAACCGTCCATAAAATCAGCAAGGAAATCTATGTTGCAGAAAATGGTACAGTTGCCCTCTCCCTTCCCTATGTCCCAGAAACTGCAGTTGTCTTCCCAAAAGAAATCATATAAAAAAGCCCAAAGTGACTTATTATGAACCGACCCCAACCGTTAGACCTAAAATCTAACGATTGGGGTCGGTTCAATCACCTTGAGCTTATGATATTATTTTATATAAGGCTTTTTACTATTTCTTATCTAGCAGAAAGCTCCTTATCAAGGATATATAAACCATTCCAAGCGCCATTAATTCTTTCCAATCTCTCTGCAAGTACACCAAATGTATCCTCTTCCTCTATCTGCTCGTCCACAAACCATGCAAGAAGATTAAGCACTCTTTGATCCCCTTCTTCTCTTGCTTCTTTTACTAAATCATGAATACGAGATGTTACTACTTTTTCATGGGCAAGAGCCTTCTTGAACACATCTTCAATAGAAGCGAATTGACCATCCCCTGGATCTAAAGGACGATATTTTATACCATATCCTGTTTCCTGTAGGAAATTTTTAATTCTTCCAGCATGCTCAATTTCCTCTTTTACCTGCTCGTCAATAAAATGGGTCATACCCTTCATATTTAATTCATCTAAGTATGCTGACATTGTAGCATAAATGTATGCGGATTCTAATTCAAAATTCATCTGCTCATTAAGATTATCATATAATTTACTCATATTTAAATACCTCCATCGCTTATTAATATTAGTACCTATTACTATTATTACACATTTTATTAATATAATCAACCATTATTTTATAGTAAAGTAAAGTTTATTATACAAGCCCATACTAAATCATCCTACCCTTACGGAAACCTGCGGTCATAAAACGCCATAGAGCCTTTCTGTTTGTCAACCAAGTAATATGAACATCATTTTTTGTATTCTTGAGCATTTTAGGTATAAAGAATTTTGCAACTGTTTCAGGTTTATCTGCCATTATGTTAAATATCCTCTTAAACTTTTCCTCTGATATAACTTCTGACTGCTCTCCATCCGGCGTTTTAGTAATAAAATCAGTCAACATCATCCCAGGAGATAATCGTCCTACTACTATGCCAGTGCCATCCAGTTCCTTGGCAAGTCCTTTCATAAAGTAGGTTAATGCACATTTTGTGGTTCCATATAGAATCGTCTTAAGCTGTATCATATTGTTGGATCCTAACCCCTCCATACTGTATATAGAGCCATGTCCTTGCTTTAACATTCCCCTTACAGCAATTTGTGAACCATATATCATACCAATAATATTGGTCTTAATAATATTAACAGTATAATCTTCCCCTGTTTCCCATGCAAACATGTATGGTGCGTTTTGTCCTGCGTTATTAATCCATATGTCGACCTCACCCCATTGTTTTACAGAAGCATCCCAAAGATATTGCAGACTCGCTTTTTCTTGGACATTACATTGAACATAAGTATATTTTCCCTCATAGCTAGATAACTCTTTATGTATTTCATCTGCCAGATCTTCCCCCCTGCCTGACAATGTTACTTTATATCCAGCTTTTAGAAACTCCATTGCCATAGACAAGCCGATTCCCCGTGTACTACCAGTTATTACTACATTTTTCATTAAGAACCCTCCCTTACCCCTACTATAATTTTGTTTAATTTCCAAACACTCCAACATTATATTCTCTTGGGCTGCAACCATTAACTTGATTGAACACTTTAGAAAAGTAAGACAAGCTATTGTAACCCAGCATCTCTGCAATCTCAGTAACAGAGTATTCCTCATTACGAAGTAGATTTTTGGCTTCGTCTATTTTTTTGTTTCTAATATATTGTGTAATAGAAATACCTGTCTCAGTCTTAAATTGAGCAGAAAGATAGTTGGGATGCAGCTTAACCTCTTCTGCAATATCTTGCAAGCGGCATTCCTCATATAGATGCTGATTGATGTAACGAATTGCCCTATAGATCGGTAGGGAATATCTCTCTTCCCTTCCTACCCGTACCAATTCTATATAATGCCTTGAAATCTCTTCAAGCATCAAGAGCCAATTATTCATATCCGCACAGCTTTCAATTTCATTGATGTAATAGTCACTTAAGGCATAGCATCTTTCATCGTCAGCACCTAGATCAGCAGCATAACGACATATAACAGCCACGAAACAGATCAAGCTGTTCTTCATTGCCCTTAAAGGCTGTTCAGCTAAGGAAAACTTAGTTACTGCCTTTTTAGCAAACTGTATGTCACCCACCCCCTTACCATCTAGCTGAGGCAGATTCCCTTGCAGAAAGTTCATAATAATCTTATGCTCCTCAGCACGGGAATAATGTCCATAGCCAGACATTAACATTAGTTTCATTGCATGCTCAGCTTGTCTCCTTCTCATATTTTCACCTCATTATAATTATAGTAACCTTAAATTATTACAATAATAGTACTATGAAATTGTTATAATAGCAATGCAATTAGTCCATGATAAATAGTCAAATTATACAAAGCAAAAGGAGATGGTATGAATGAGTGTATTTGCTAAGGACTTTATGTGGGGTGGCTCAGTATCCAGCATGCAAACAGAGGGTGGATGGAATGAAGGTGGTAAGGGACTGACCACCTATGACGCCCAGGGTACAACAAGGTTTGGTTCCGATTGGAAGGATGCAATCGATTTTTACCACCGATATAAAGAGGATATTGCTCTATTTGCTCATATGGGCTTTACAGCTTATCGTTTTTCACTCAGCTGGGCCCGTATCCTACCGGATGGAGAAGGAAAGGTCAACGAGGAAGGGCTTCGCTTTTATGAAAATGTCATTGATGAGCTACTAAAGTACAATATTGAACCGGTGATATGTCTCTACCATTTTGATATGCCCCTATCACTTCAAAAAAACTATGGCGGTTGGAGTGGTCGCCAGACTCTAGACGGTTTCAAAAAATATGTAGAAACAGTGATTCGCCGCTTCGGTACTAAAGTAAAATATTATATTCCTTTTAACGAGCAGAATGCTGCTTCATTGGTGACTCTCCTGCAGCTTCCTCCCGATACTCCACAAGAGGAAAAGAACAGACTTCTAGCGGTCAGTACTCACCATATGTTTCTAGCCTCTGCCTCAGTCTGGCATCTAGCACGACAATATGCACCTCATGCCAAGGTAGGGGGTATGGTCAATTTCATACCCTTTTATCCAGCCACTTGTAAGCCTGAGGATGTTATGGCTGCTAGGAGGGCAGGTCGAAGCTATAATTATCGAACACTTGATGTCTTTGTATATGGGGAGTATCCCTCTGATATGCTCAATGAATGGAAGGCAGCAGGGATCACCCCACCAATGGAGCCTGGGGATCTGGAATATCTCAGACAGGCCAAGATGGATTTTCTGGCTCACAGTTATTATATGTCCTTGACAGTAAAGGACGAAGGAGATAGCAAAGGAAACTTCAATCTATTACAAGCTTTTCAGAATCCACCGAAAAACCAATATTTGCAGCAGACCCAATGGGGTTGGACCATTGATCCGATCGGTCTGAGGCTGACCGTTAAGGATATCTACGAACGATATCACCTTCCAGTATTCACCATTGAATGCGGTATAGGTGTAGATGAGACCTTGAATGAAGAGGGAACTATAGAGGATGATTACAGAATTAACTATTTTCGCGAACATCTTGAGCAGCTCAAGCTTGCAGTCTCTGAAGACAGTGTAAATCTGATGGGCTTCTTAACCTGGG
>DUNS01000094.1 GCA_012839235.1 Clostridiales bacterium | reverse complement strand
GAGAACTACGGTGATACAGAAGGTGTAGGTACATTTAAACTTGTTTTGAGACAGAAGAAGGATAAACTTAAAACAATTGTAGTAAATGGTGGCTACACAGCATAACAAGTATGTTGAAAAGAGGCTGTTAGTAAGGAAGTATATTATACTAAATTTATTAACGACCTCTTTTCTTACAATATATTTTTTATGTTTAATGTTATGAAGGGATGAATTACTCATTGAAGAATAGAAGCATAAATAAAATACTGATAATATTTCAGTCTATTTTGTGGATAGTACTTGGGGCGATAATTGGAATGGTTATAACAAGTGACCTTAATGTAAGCGTTAAGGTTCTAATTATGGCTATTATTCTTGTCGTTATTATTGCATTAAATATAGTAATTATTTTTATGGCGTCCAAGGGATGGGATTTCAGCCAATATGAATATGTTAGTAGAAAACAGTATAAAGGTATGGAACCTAAAAAACCTATTTCAATGGAAAGTAGTGCAAAGATATCAACATCTAACAAAATATCTCCAGATAGTCGGGTGTCCACAGAATTTGATTCAGAGGCTCAGATTAGAACTAAAAGGAATTCAAATGCAAACAACAAGAAAAAACAACATATTAGAAAAATTGTTCTAATAAATGAAGAGGGACAGGCATTAAGAGAATGGGATATAGATACAAAATCGGGATTAGTAATTGGAAAGAGTGCTGGAAATGTAATAGTTGATATAGATCTTTCTGAATCCACTTTCGCAGATACGATATCAAAGCAACATGCTGTGTTGAATTATACAGGAGATGGATGGTATTTGGACGATAATGATTCCAAAAATGGTACACGAGTAAAAAAATCTAATCAAAATGCTATTTTGGATTTAAAGTTAGTTGGTTCAGTTGAAGTAGAGTCAGGCGATATTATATATGTATCTAATTCAATGTTACAATTATTTTAAGAGGAGTAGATATTATGGCATTAAATCGTTGCAAAAATGGACATATGTTTAGTGCAAGAAAATATGGGGATACATGCCCATATTGTAATACAAGTCTAGAGAAGACAAATGCTTTAAAAAATAGAAAGCTTTTAATTGATGATCCTGATAAGACAATACCTATTACTGGTGTAGAGTCAAATGTAGACCCAGTAACAGGTTGGTTGGTATGCATAGAAGGTACACAGTTGGGAAAGGACTATAAAATCAGGAATGGAAAAAACTTTATAGGTAGAGCGGATAATATGCATATACAAATTCTGGGTGATAATTCAATATCTAGGATTAACCATGCGGCAATCATATATGATAGTAAGAACCGTGCTACATATTTACTTCCAGGAGACTCATCGGGACTTGCATATCATAATGGAGAAGCAGTTTATACACCAGTTGAATTAAATGCCTACTCAGTGGTAGAGATAGGAAAAAGCAAATTCCTATTTATACCATTATGTGGTGAACATTTTGAGTGGGATGGTGATGATGCGGGAGAGATTAGTGAATGATGAAGGAAATACTATCTAATAAGATTATAGTAGCTACAATTATAATATCATTAGTAATAGTTACAGCACTTATAATTTTTCTGGTTTTTAATAGGGCATTTAGGATAAGAAGAAAGCCAAAAAGAAAAGCTTTAGCTAGAAGGTTAAAGGCTACTATTGGAAATGCACAAACCATAGGAACTCGAGAAAAGCAGGATGATTCCTTTGCAACAGATATAATGGATTATGGGATACTTGCTGTTGTAGCTGATGGAATTGGCGGTTACATTAACGGAAATATAGCAAGTAGCATTGCTGTAGAGACATATCTAGATGAATTCCAAAAATGTGATGTGACAGGAAACATAAGGCATTTCTTTAATAAGTCAGCAGTTTTATCCAATGAGCGAATCAGAGATGAATTTGGTGAAGCTAAAGGTGGTACTACTTTAGTTGCCGTTGTAATAGAAAACAATCAAATGCATTGGACCTCAGTAGGAGATAGTAATATAGCGGTCTTTAGAGACGGTCGTTTGATTTCAGTAAATCGTAAAGAAAACTACAAAAATTGGCTTGAGGACCAATATTATGCAGGGGCGATTTCAAAAGAAGATGCTATGGATGATAGACAGGGTAAGCATCTTGTAAACTATATTGGTTATGACGGATTTAAAATGACTGATGAAACTGAGTATCCAGTATTATTACAAAAAAACGATAAGATTATAGTTTACTCTGATGGAGTTGAACTATTAAGTCAGATTGAATTAGAAAAAATATTGTCCAAGAGGGCGACAGCACAAAAAATTGCTGAAACAATTATTGATGCCACTAAGCAGAAGCAAGCAAGAAATAAGGATAATGCTACAGTAATTGTTATTAGTTTGAAGTAGAAGGGATTTAGTGTTATGCGAAGAGAAAATTCGGATTTCAAAACAAAATTTATATCAGAGTCAGGTAGTTACCTGCAGAACCGTGATTATTTTGCATTTGTTGAGTTAGAGGATTGTGCTTGCTATTGTATTGCAGATGGTATTGATGAAGATGTCAGGAAGTACAGTGCTAAGCTAGCTGTATCAGCTGCAATAGAAGCGTTTCATGAAAATCCGAAATTTTCTAGAATGGCAATTAAAAGGTATATGACAATTGCAAATGATGAATTACATAGGGAGTCGTCAGATGCTCGTTTGGAAGCAAGCATGGTTATTGCTATTACAAATTACAAAAAAATTATTTGGGCTTATGCTGGAAATTCAAGACTATATCTAGTACGTAACGAAAATATTAGATATCAGACACAAGACCATTCATTGAGTCAAAATCTGGCCAATGAAGGAGAGATACCGATTGACCAGATAGGCTTCCATGAAGAAAGACACAACCTGTATTCATATGTAGGACAAGCTGGAAGATTTGCTCCTACAATTTCAAAAAAATATAAGTTAGTGGATGGCGATATTATAATGCTCCTTACAAGAGGAGTATGGCAGGGTATTGGTTCAGCAGAATTATTGGATGCTATAGAGGGAATAGATGGTCCGGAAAAAGTATGTATGGGATTAGAGGAAGTTGTACTAAGTCAGCAGGATGGTATCCTAGACAACTACACAATTGCATCTATTTTCATAAATAAAATATATCGTAATCCCAACGCCAACCGTAATAAGAAGTTAATTAAATTAGGCACTACCATATTAGCACTGCTTTTAATGGTATGCTTAACTTTGTTTATTGTGACCTTTAATAAAAGCAGTTCAAATTATAAAAGCATGATGACAAGTGTAAATAAAGGAGTTAAGCTTCTTGAAGAAAAGAATTACATAGAAGCTAAAAGTGAAATGGAGAATGCACTTGAATCCTCAGAAAGGGTAAGAACTATTAATAGGGAGAAAAATAGACAAATACTTATTGTAAATGAATATTCGGAACTATCAAGTATTTTGTCAACTGCTAAAGAATTCCTTGACAATGGTTTTTATGATAATGCACAAAGAAAATTTAATGAGGCTTCTAATGCCTTTGCAAATATTAAAGAGCAATATGAAGTGGATATGGATATAGAAAAGGTTATAAATGCCTATGAACAATATTCAAAATATATGAATGAAGCCGATGAATTAGTTAAAGCAGGCGAGTATTCATTAGCTGCAGATAGTTATGAAAATGCGCGCAAAGCAGGTATAGAAACAGAGGACATTAATGTCCAGATAATATCCGAGGCCAAGAAAAACAAAGCATT
>DUNS01000093.1 GCA_012839235.1 Clostridiales bacterium | reverse complement strand
TGGTACCGATATCTCAGCTTATACATAGAGGTGAGTTTACTATAGATCATACGGGAAGGCAGCATAAGAAGTAGAATGATTAAGGTAATTGGGAAAAATTAAGAAATATCATTGTGACTGATGGGATGAAGTGTGGACAGACTTATTAATTGAATATGAAAAACAGATACGGACATGGTGCATTATCATTAGCACATGTCTGTGTTCATTGTTAAGAGGATTCCGTGTTCATGGTTAAATTGTATCAATATCGTTACCCATATGAAGGTAGTAGTTGTATCTGATAATTCTTTAATTATATAGGTTTTAACAATACTGACACGTTTCTGGGTGTTGGATTATTGGTCGATTCCTTAAGATTGGTTGTAAGCATTTTTTACCCGTTGTATTAGTTTTCTTTTTATTTAGAGATATAATATATATATGTAAAAGTTGATTCTTGCTTAAGTAAGGAGGATTGGAAGATTACTATTGACATAGGTCCAATATAGAATTTTTCTACTTCCAGAAACATATCAAATACACTTGGATCCAAGTGTATTAATCCAAGTGTGCTAGGAACATTTAGTTATAGATACAAGTATGTGGAAATTATCTGTAAATTAATCAAATAATATGATATCATTAATTAAGATGAAAATAGTGTAGAAAGGAAGTGATGGTGTGAAGGAGTTTAGTTTAGCAAAGTATAAAAAAGAACATAATGAAACAAAAGTAAATAAATTCATAAACTATCTTTATGAAACATTGGGGGATGGAACAGATGACTTTGACAATGAGTATTTTACCTTGCTATCGATAGATGACTTAGTTGAAAGTCTAAAAAGGTATATTTCAAGTAGTGCTAAGGCCCAAACAACTGCAAATAATTATGTTACTTATGTATCTGCTTTTTTTGATATGTTAATGAGAGATTATCAGATAGAAAATCCAATATTTTCCAATGTTAAATTGAAAGATGAATTTCTTTCAAGGTGTAAGGAGATTATTGTTACATTAAGAGAAGTTGAACCAAAAGATATAATGACCGAAGAACAGTATGAAAATCTTAATAATGGTATAAATAATTACATTGGAAAACTGGGTATTGGAGACATAATAGATGAAGTCAATAGGATTTATCAGGGTATGCAGGAAGGAAAGGAACTTTACACAGCAAATTACCATATATTTGTTTCAATAATACCTGTAAAGTTGATAGATAGATTTGCATTAAGTAATTTAGCGGTTATTTCTCTTGAAACAAGTTGTCTGGATTTGGAGAATAGATACATTAATCTAAATGGATTAATCTTACCTCTTAATGAAGAATTGATGGGACTATTAAATACATATATTGAGATACGAAAATATATCTTAAATCTTTATAATATAGACGAAAAGAAGTTTTTTATAAAACCAAACGGAAGTCCTTACATTACTGTAAGTAAAGAACGAAAAAATAAAACAGAATATGGTGCGTTCTTTAAAATTATGGATAAAACTATTAATCATCGATCAGCTGAGAGATTAGCTAAAAAAAGAGCTCTTGATTTGATAGACAATGGTCTTGACCTATTCGTTGTATTAAAACTACTGGGAGGTTCACAAGATAATTTTATAAAATTATTAGATGAAAATACCAATATCGATATGATTAATGAAAAGATTAGCAACTTTTTTCTTAGTGAAAGCAATAATTACAATAATTCTGTATATTCACTTACATGCCCGTTCTGTAATAATAAACATACTGCAACAAGTAATAACTGGGTCATAGTACAGTTTAGTAATAGAAACGAAAAGTTTATAGTTTGCAAAAAATGTAAGGGGGAAAATAAAAATAAAATATTATAATATTGAAAATGAACTAAGTTTTTATAGAAACATTGATGGAGTATCAACTCTTATTAGGCAAGATGCTATAGATATTGATGACAATATCGTAGACAAATCCTATAGAGAAGATTTTAATATTAATGAAAATGAAACCAGTGAAATTGTAATGACTAGGATAAAAAGGTATCAGAAAATCGTTAAGGAGTTAAAGAAAAAATACAACTATGAATGTCAGATTTGTGGGTTTTCGTTTATAATGGATAATGGTGAAAAGTACTGTGAAGCGCACCATTTAAAACACTTGTCAAAAGGTGGTAATCAGGATGCTGAAAATGTAATAATTCTATGTTCAAATCATCATCGACAATTTCATTATTCTGAGAACAAAATTAATATCGGTGATTTAATTGAAGGTAAAAGAAAAATATATATTGACGGTAAATATTTAATTGTTAGGTTTTAATTATACAAAAGGATGGAAGGGAATGTTTATATAAAGAAATTAAAATCCTTACATTGTAACTAATGCTGATTCCCTAGATTGGAAGGATTATGGAGGGGATAGTATCGTTCAGAAATGCACCGAGAACAAAAACCTAGGCAATGGTTCTATTATCTTGGATAGGATATACTAAATAGGACAGTTTTTCTTCGAACATGATATAATGAGATTATGTTCGAAGAAAAACTGTCCTATTTAGTTATAGCCTATCCACTTTAATATCGTCCTGCTGGATAGCCTAGTGCGACGGCAATACCCGGTCGTGAAATCCAATGAGGAATTCTCGTCCCATCGTACCATGCGGTTAGTGTTGTTAATCGTAATCCTGAACGAGCAGCCACAATATTAAGCCCTCCGAGATTGTCGACATCTGCTGTAAAAATATGCCAGTTTGGCCACATGCTTGTCACTCCTTCCTAGTTTTATTTAATTAATGGTTTGACATTATCGTGTTCTATATATTACTAATATAGCATATATAGTATATAGATGATATTACCATGCCTATATAAAAAAGTCAACACCTTCTGGTATGACTTTTTGATTTCCTAAAGTAATTGGCTCTCTTTATTAACTGTATAGTAATATGCTTTGCTATCATCATCCAAATATCTGTTTAAAAGTCCACGATTCACCATGGCTAACAGCAGTCTAGATACATTTGGAGAAGCCCACTTTAAATATTCAGCTACCTCTTTAGAATTCCTTTTGTTATAATAACAAAAATATATAACATTCATCTCACTTTTACTTAAATTGCTATTTAATGCTAGTTTTAGCAATAGTTCTAACTGATCCACTGTATTTCCTCCTAACCATTGACTGTATACTTGATGTTCTTTATTTAGGATAACACCTAAATTGCCTAGTGTCAAGCAAGATAGCTCCATCGGACAAAAACTTACAACCAGTTCTTGGGTACTAACCAGTTTCTTAGACTATCCTGTTCCTGCCGAAGGTCTGGGTGCCTTATAAAGCATGCTTACTATGAGCGAAGGGTAAAAACCCCGGATGGGTGCATTACAATTCGTATCCTTAGGGTGATATGCAAGTACTGCCATAAGACCCATGTGATTTTCCCTAAGTGCATTGTCCCTTATTCGCAGATTCTTCTTAAAGACCATCTTAAGATTATCCAAACCTACCTTAGTTGGGTTCATTTGAACAGTTCAGATGACTCAGAACCTAGAAGGTATGGGTGTTACAGTTGTTCCCTTTGGTCAAGGTTTTAAAGATATGAGCCCTCCAACAAAAGAATTAATGAATCCTACCTTAGAAGAAAAAATAGCCTATGGTGGCCATCCTGTCCTTCGTTAGATGATGGATAATATATTTGTTAAAACAGATCCTGCTGGAAACATTAAGCCCGATAAAGAAAAGTCTAGTGGGAAAATTGATGTTGTTGCCACAATAATGGTGCTTGATAGAGCCTTGAGAATCGATGGTGCAAATACTGGTAGTGTATATGATGAAAGAGGGATATTGGTCTTCTGATATTACAAAGCAATAAAAAAATTACAAATACTATTGATCTTCTAAATACTTTCTGATACAATAATTAGAAACCAATAACTTAGTTACAAACTAACTTTTCAGGAAGGAAGGTATTGTATTATTTTAAACAAATCTATTAGGCTGACGAAAAAAGATGTGATTGGGCTAAACGAAATAATTACCCACGATCCAAGAATTGAAAAAGGACAAAGTGAGGCTTTATATTACTCCTTTAAAGATGCGGCAACAAATATTCCAAATTGGTCAGAAGTAGCTAAAGCTAAATTCGAGGAAGATAATGATATTGAAATCAGTCCTGAAGATATCTCCAAAATTAGGACATTTAATATCGAACGACAGGATTTTGATGATGTTAGAAATAGTATAAACAAGCAGTTAGGAATGTCTAGACCTAGGATAAGTTATATGACAAGGCTGTGCATACTTGCTGCAAGAGTAAACCTTAAAAATAAAAATTCTATTGCTACCACTAAGAAGATGACTGATACCCATATAAAAGTCACTAAAATTGATGGTGTATCGCTAATTAGAAGAATTACAGAATTATTAGAAGAAACTACTTCTATAGAGTCTGCAGAAAAAATAATGAAAATAAAGAAGATATTGGAGGATTAAACATGAAAATTCTAAATGAAGTAGTTAAATCGTTAGAATTATTAAATAAATATCCTGAAAACATTGCTTGGAATGACTTTTCAGATAGAGGAAATTCTTGCTATAGTCCATATAATATATTCTCTAAGGAATTGAATGAGGAGGCAGATTGTAGAGCAGCTTTTTTAAAAGCTATGCCTAAGTACTTAGCTAGCCATTTAAGTCCTTCTAGATCTATAGCAGGAAAATTGGAACCAAATGGGTAACATATGATTGGTTATGCAAGATACGAGGAAGAATAATAGCAACCGAAGAGTCTTATAGTGACTTCAAATCATTGCTCTATCTGTTGAAGTTAAGGAAAAGATGAAGGAGAAAGGCTTAACAACGATAACTAGCATCGAGGAAGTATTTCAATAAACTAGGGGGGATACATTAATATGGGAGTTGAATTCAAGGAAGCACCATTGCCTTTGCCAAGTAAGGGTAATGAGAAAAACTATAATTAAAGATAGACCTTATTTGTCTCTCCGTTAAAAAGTAATTAGTTAGCGGAAGGTGGTAATTTCAATAATACTCGAAAATAGGGGCCACAATTATTTTACTGTTATTTTTATTAAAAACTTTGTAACGCTTGTAATATAAAGGATTTTAAGAAAAACGTAGTGTTAAGTTTGACACTACGAAAAAACAAAGGAGCTTGAAGGATGGATAATATTAGCAAAGAAATTGTCAATAGGATTATGGATAATTCCTATAATTACAATATTAACAACGAGTATAATAAAGAGTTTGCACTCAATAAAGAAATAAGATATCCAAATTTAAAGGCTTACATAAAAAGTAATATGGATTCTTCTTCGAATGAATATGATTGCGATGTTTCAGAGTATTCAATAACGTATTACAAATTAGCATGGGATTTTTTAGAAGATGGGTATATCAGCAATCAACAAAACTATAATAAAAATAATAGCAAAAAGGAAATAAAGATTTCTGCAACCACCTTTAGGGGGGATACATTAAATACAATGAAATCCCCGTTTAAATATTATATTATCATGTTCTGTTATGAGATATATAAAAGTAGCCAGAAAAATGAAGATAGAAAACATTTATTAACAACATTTGACAATATTAAATTATGCTGGGGTAAGGATAAAACTATAGATGAATTGTTTAATGAAGCGGCAAAAGACGAGCAAAAATTTCACGACTTTGTAGAAAGCATTGGTATGATGCGGTATAAGATTGAGAAACTTATTGAAAATAGCAACTGTGGTACGATTTTCGATGAAATATTTTCTGAAAAAAATTTGGAAAAAATACAATACAGTAAAGAAATTATAGACCAATTTGAGATCTTCGCCTCACTTAGTGCTACAATAGGAAACCAGTTTCCCTGTCCCTTGTATTTTAACAGCGAAAGAAGTAATTATGGGAAGCATGAATATCCTGATTTGCTATTGGAGGCTATATACAATTACTATAATTCGTCAGAAATCAATGAAAAAAGGTCAGCATTAGCGAAACTATTTATTAGTAAAAATATAGAAGCAACAGAGGAGAAGAGTATTAATCATTGCTATAATTGGCTTTCATATTTTAAAGATTGGAATAGCTTTGTAGTCAAGAATTTTTTCCAAGACTTTGTAGAATATGATAACATAAAGAAGTGCTTCGGTAGACCTAAAGTTTTATGGGAGGTTAACAATAAAGAACATTCCTTAGACAATCTCAATCTTCCGGAAACAGGAAAACAATTTATTGAATATTTAAAAAGTATTAATACAGGGATAATTAAAAGAGGGGAAAGAATAAAGGAAAAAGCTATATTAAGGATTAAGAAACTTAATTTAAATCAATAAGAAAATCGTGATTTCAATTCTACAAAAGAGGATAGTCTGTTATATTGTGAGGGCGGTAAGCAATAACTTCATCGCCTAGAATATCTGACGAAAGGATGGGACTATGCAAAATCGATTTTAATGAGCTGATTTTACAGCATTTTCAAACTAATGATAATACCATTCGTTTTCATAAGTATGCAGATAATCTCTTACAGAAAATCTATCATAAGATAGCAAACAGTACTAGTTCGCATAAATACTAGGTGATATGCGTGACACTTATGGAAGATAAAGAAGATAGAAGTTGGGTTGATAATAAAAACAAGATGTTTTTACAACGACCATATAATTATAAGCTCGAATTTCAATATATTCGACGCGGAATATATTTGGAAGTTTGTAACAAGAAAGAACGGCTAAGTTACAGTCGTTAATGGTGCAGAGGTTGAATTAGAGAAAATAGATGTAAATCTCATCTAAAAGGATATCCCGATCATGCGATTTTATGGGCAAAAGTAGTGCCAAAAATGGAGTGAATGTGTTTTCGAGAACAGACATATTCATGATATTTAGTGTGTCCTCTCGAGCATGTTGAGACTGTGGTATTGATGTGTGCGCCCAGCTAAGCTGTCAAATACTACAGATGAAAGCCCTGTAGTGGTGTTTTCGTTTCTCGTAAATAAGTTCGTTAGACCGACTTTGAGTGTGATAAAATAGAGTAGATGGCTTCCCCGTATCTTCTGATGAAGAAGCTATTGATTGATAACAGTACATTCAAGAGATATAATAACTGAAATTTTTGGTTTAAACATCTGATCCAAACTATAAAATACTATTAATAAGGCAGGAGATGCGTATGTCTTGTAAGAAAAGTATTAAACTGTCTCGCAAACAAATATCCATCCTCTCTAAAATCATGAAAATGATAGAAAACAAAGAATTCCCAGATAACTACCCAGTTTTTATAACACAAAGCTCAGATGCTCATATATATTCTTTAAGAAGGAAAGTCATAGAGCATATGGGATTTATTTTAATATCAAAAGAGTGGATTAAAGACTTAAGCCAGTGGATAGGAAAAAGAAACTATCTTGAGCTTATGTCTGGTTTAGGAGCATTATCTTATGGCTTAAGAATGCAAGGTGTGAACATTATCGCAACAGATAACTACTCATGGAAAGAAACAACAAATGTGGAGAATTCATTGTTGTGGAATGACAATAAAATGTGGACACATGTTGAGAACTTGGGCGCCCTAGAAGCAGTTAAAAAATATGGGAGAAATGTCGATATTATTATTATGTCCTGGCCACCCTATGACGATGAAATAGCAGTTAAAGTTCTGAGGAGAATGAGAGATATCAATCCTTCTTGTATTATGATTTATATAGGTGAAGGAAAAGGAGGATGTACTGCAAATGATGAATTTTTCACTGTATATCAAATAGTAGAGGATGAGAGCTTTAATGAAGCCAATGTGAAATTTCAAAGTTGGCCATTAATTAAAGACCGGCCATTCTTAATAAAGTAAACAGCTTCACATTCATATTCCAAATTAACAAACATGCATTTTTGCTTCTCTTATTTGTTATTGGTGTAACAACTACAAGAAAACCAAATTTATCCAAAATTATCCTAGAGCTATGATCTAGGATAATGAAAGGAGATACAAAATATGGACTTAGAAAGAATCTTTTTTCTTAACTTTGAAAAACTCCCGGTCCACGACGGCGATCAGTGGGTAGGGATAGCAGTAGGAAAGCAAGATCTTAAAAGAAAATACAAGAAAACCATAGAAGAATTAAGGAATGCTAATGAGGGTGGCGATGTTGATGATAAAGGCTACATATACTCTGGCTTAAAAAAAGATCATTTGAAAGTCTATGAATACATAGAAGAAAGGGGATTTGTTCCATACCCCACTGAGAACCTACTTAAAGAAGATTGAATATTACAATGTATGAGCTGAATTTAAAATCATATTTTACAAAATTAAAGAAGTTAGTGTTATTAAAAGTGAAAACACATTAGGGGGAGGTAGAAGCTTTTCTATGATGTCTGATACTTTGGACACTACCATGCAGATAGGTATATAGGGCAAGCAGTACTCTTATATGAAGATATATTAGAGCTAGGTGAATAAAAACCTATAATATAAAAGGGGGATGCTTATGGGAAAGATATATGCCATGAGCGATATTCATGGTTGTATGTATGAGTTTGAAGAGGCATTATCTTTAGTGGATTTGTCTGGTGATAATATGTTAATACTTTTAGGTGATTATATACATGGTCCTGATAGCTATGGGGTTTTGAATAAAATAATTAATCTACAATTAGAATATGGCCAGGATAAAGTGGTTGCATTACTTGGAAACCATGAGGAGATGGCGATAGATGGTAGATGGCCTATTGGAGGAATTGGAGAAGAAGGATACAATGATCGTGAGGATGAAGAGGATTAATTATATGAATGCTTTTATAGTCAATTGAAAGAGTGACTTACACCTGTTGATTTGAATACTAACCTAAGGTTGAATGCATGGATTTTCTCAATGGAATAATCAGGTATGGAGT
>DUNS01000092.1 GCA_012839235.1 Clostridiales bacterium | reverse complement strand
TAAAGGTAATTTAAGAATTGATAAATTTACATCTTTATATGAAGCTGTGGAGGAATACCCTGATTTTGATGAATTTCTTGTAGATATGGTTATAGGCTTACAAAGCGATACAAATCATATTAGACCGGATACCTATGCAAGAAAGATTATAAAGGAAAGAAGCTCTACTGTGTTTCCTTCTCCATGCCGTCAGGCAGTTTATGCAAAAACAGTTGCTGACGCTTATCAGGAAAACGAAAGAGTATTGGGTAAGAAATTTACACCTTTAACGGTTGGCATAATTCCTAAGATACGAGAAGTGGATATTTTCCTTCAAAATAATCCTCCGTTAAAAAATAAAATAAAAGAAAGCCATCCTGAAGTTTGCTTTGCAAGATTAAATGGAAGTACAGTATTATCTAAGAAATCAGAAATGGATGGTATGGAAGAGAGAATAAGGTTGTTAAAACAATATATACCTGAGTTAAACTTGCATAAGGTTTCAGCATTAGCAAAAAGTATGAAATGCAGCATTGATGATATTGTTGATGCAATAGGCCTAGCTGTAACTGCCAATCTAGTATCACAGGGGTGTTTTGAAGTCATACCGGAAAATCCTATGAGTGATGAAACCGGTCTATTAATGCAGATGATTATCCCAAAATAAATAATGAATTAAGTTTATAATGTATAAGGTTTAGATAAATTGAGGCTTAGGAGCGTATTGTAGATGAGTTATTTATTTAGATATTATGCAAAAGTATATGACCGATTTATGAGTAGATTTCACCTAGATGATGATTCAATCATTTTAGATATTATAGGCATCGGTAATAAAAAAATAGCTGATATTGGTGGAGGAACTGGTAGGACTGGGGACAAGCTGATTAAGAAGGGACACTCTGTAACAATTATTGATCCGTCTAGATCAATGACCATAAGGGCTAAGAAACGTAATAAGAAGATAAGGGTTATTAATCGATCAATGCCTTTTGATATGAAAGAGGAGTACGATGTTATTCTTTTCCGTGATTGCCTCCATCATATAAGAAAGCAAAGAGAGACACTGGAATTATGTTCAAATAAGCTACGAAAAGACGGTCTAATAATTATCGCTGACTTTTCCCCAGAAAGTATTAAATCGAAGATAATATTTTGTTTTGAAAGACTTTGTTTTGAGAAAATATATGAGGTTGATGAAAAGAAATTATTGAAGCTACTACAAAGTTTCGATTTGAATACGAAACTTATTCGAATTAACCATAGAGATTTCATAGTGATTGGAAGGAAAAACAGATGATTGGATTTCTATGTAAGATAGCTCCCTTACTTCTTATGGGGAAGACTGTTAAGAATACTGATATTGCTGCATCTTATGATAAAGTAAGCAAAAGGTATGAAGAGTATTTTCTGGACACAATGCATAGTCATAACGACAGGGTATTGAATTTACTCACAAAGGAAATTAGAAAAAACCAGGAGAAGGAAGATAATCATAGACTTCAAATATTGGATTTGGCCTGTGGAACAGGCTATAATTCAAGATATCTTCAAGGCAAAGGTGTTGATGGAGATTATACTCTTGTTGATCTATCAAAAGGTATGCTCCAGGAAGCTAGAGCAAATGGTATGGAATTTTCGAAGGTGACTTATGTAAATCGGGATATGTTATCCTTTTTAAAGTCTTCTCCCAATGCTTCCTTTGATATCATCATATGTATGTGGGCAATAAAGTATCAACCTCCTAAAAAAATAATAGTAGAATGTGAGAGGGTTCTTAAGGATGGAGGACTGATGGTATCAATAGTAAATACTGCAGATACACTTCCTCAGATGAGAAGATTATATCCGAAACTTTTAATTAATAATTGGAGAAAAATCAGGAAAATCATGATGGATTTGCCCAATCCAAAAAACAAAGAAGAATTTGGCAGGTGGTTTTCAAAATCCGGATTTAACATTAAAGAGTTACGGTCTGGTAGGCAAACCTTTCATTTTAAAAATGCTGATAAACTTGTTGAGTTTCTAACTTCCACCGGTGCCCTAGCGGGATATGACCATATGCTTGACTTAAGAGATAGTGAAATAATAATGCAAATGGTCTCCTATTTTAAAGATAATAATATATTAGAAACAGAGCATCGTTATGTGTATGGAATGTTTAAGAAAAGGAGCTAGATTGAAAAATTAAGGTTTTTCAATCGTAAAATGTGCCTTCGGTCCAAAGTTTACAGGTTGCGAAGAAAGGTGTGGGTTATACTATGAAGCAAAACAGGATGCTTTTAAGAATGGTTAGTAACAAGGCTGTGAGATATAATTTTATATCCCTACATAAAAAATTTAGAAAATCACCTCAATATAAAATGAGAAATCTAATCCGTTGCTGTAAAAATGTTATAAAGCATGACAGGATAAGGATACATGAAGGAAAGTATGTGGTTAATTCCTTCTTTCCTCCGATTAATTCAAATGCTTTTTATCAAATTGCCATGAGAGTGCCAGGTGAAGGAGCAGCATTCTTTGAGAACCACACATTAGGAAAGAGATTGGCTCCAATATCTACATATATAGCAGTTACTCATAAATGTATGTATCGTTGCTGGCACTGCAGTGCTAGCCGTTTTATGGAGAATAAGAACAAGGACATGACTACAGAGGAATTCTTGACTGTAGTAAAAAAAATAAGAGACCTTGGAGTAGGAATTATAGGATTTACTGGAGGAGAACCATTACTTCGTAAGGATCTGGAGCAAGCAATCTCACTTGCATCTGCACCATCAAACAACAGTAAAATAAAAGGTTCATATGCCATCCATTCTATGACATTAGTATTTACAACAGGGTTTGGACTAGATTTAGAAAGGGCACAATCCTTAAAAGAAGCTGGATTATTTGGTATTGCCATTAGTTTGGATAGTGTTAGTTCGGATAATCATGATAAGATGCGTGGGGTAGATGGTGCATTTGAGAAAGCTATTGAAGCTATAAAAAATTCAAAGAGAGCTGGTCTATATACAATGTGTCAGACTATGTGTACCAGAGAGTTATTACAAAGTGGTGAAATATATGAAATTGCCAAATATGC
Organism: Clostridiales bacterium; assembly: GCA_012839235.1. Taxonomy (GTDB): domain Bacteria; phylum Bacillota; class Clostridia; order Lachnospirales; family Lachnospiraceae; genus Mobilitalea. The sequence continues at coordinate 8,561 of DUNS01000092.1, read as the reverse complement.
CAAGTCTCTGGGAATTGATGAAATGCGTATTATGGAACCAATACCATGTGGGTCCATGGAGGACCGTCCCCAGGAAATATTAACAAAAGAAGAGCAGAAGAAGTTGATTTCTCTACATGTTGAAATGAATGAAAATAAAATGTACCCCAAGGTTTCAGTGTTCCCTTATATTGAGTCCGAAGATCAATATGGTTGTGGAGCAGGTAGTCAGCATTCCTTCATAGATGCAGATGGTAATTTGGGGCCCTGTGATTTTTTACCTATATCCTATGGAAATTTACTGACGGAGGAAGCAGAGGTGATATGGAAGCGGATGCATGAAAAGATGGGAAAACCTAGATGTAAATGCTATGCCAAATATAAGGAAGAACAGGTAAACCTACCAAAGTATTATCAATTAATGAGAGGAAGGATTGATGTATGATGAAACCGAGACCAATTACAACATTATACATGCTGTCATCTGTAGACGGGAAGATAAGCACTGGGACTACTGATATCATGGATGTTGATAAGGATTTTCCAAAAATAGCGGGCTTGAAAGAAGGCCTTCATCAATATTATGAAATAGAACAAACTACAGATTTGTGGTCATTAAACTCAGGACGTGTACAAGCAAAAATGGGAGTAAATGAAAAAGCTATGCCTCCTAAAACTCCGGTCTCCTTTGTCCTAATAGATAATAAGAACTTGACAGAACATGGTATTCGTTATTTTTGCAGTTTAGCAAAAGAATTCGTGCTTGTTACGTCAAATAAGGAGCATCCAGCTTATACCGTTCGTGAGAAGAATTTGCATATAATATATCAATCAAAACTAAACCTACTAGATATGCTAGAAAAATTATATGAAGATTATAGCTGCGAAAGAATAACTGTGCAAACAGGTGGAATGTTAAATGGATTATTTCTAAGGGAAAAACTCTTTGACTATGTTGATATTGTTGTGGCCCCTGTGCTAATTGGTGGAAAAGATACTTCTTCATTAATAGATGGAACCTCCCTTGTATCAACAGATGAACTAGGGTTATTAGGGGTACTTCGTCTTGAAAAATGTGATGTACTGGAGGACTCCTATATTCGATTAAGATATAAGGTAATAGGTTAAGAAATATAGAAAATATATTATACTATAGTTGGAGGTATGAAAAATGGACCCAAGAAGGTTAATTGAGATTATGTCTGTGGCAGAAAAATTAAAGAATAATACGAGACACTCATGGACTTCATCTAATCGTCAAGAAAGTGTTGCAGAGCACAGCTGGCGATTGTCTTTAATGGCTTATTTCGTTAAGGATGAATTCCCAGAAGCTGATATTAGCAAAGTAATATTAATGTGTATATTTCATGATCTAGGAGAAGCAATTACTGGAGACATACCTTCATTTAAGAAGAATGATAAGGACAGGGGTATAGAGAATGATGCAGTCGATGAGTTAATAAGTTCCTTACCAGAACCATATAAAGGAGAACTTTCTACTTTGTTTTTAGAAATGGAAGAGCAGAAAACTCTTGAATCTAGAATTTACAAGGCTCTTGATAAAATGGAGGTGGTAATTCAGCATAATGAGGCTGATTTATCAACATGGCTCCCTTTGGAATATGAATTAAATCTTGTTCATGGGGAGAAGGAAGTAGCATTTTCAGATTATATGAAAGAACTAAAGAAGACTATTAATGAGGATACCATTAATAAAATAGGCTCTTCAGATGAGGTTAAATAGTTATGATGATAAGGGAGTGTCTTGATAGGGATTACAAAGATATTTATAGATTGAACTTAAATGCCTTTGGCTATGACTATGATATAGAAAAGACTAAGATAAGGTTAAATAAAATTATAAATAGAACAACAGATAGAATTTATGTGGCTTGTATTGATAATAAAGTTGTTGGATATATTCATGGTAGTGACTATGAGTGCACATATTCAGAGTCCCTTAAAAATATAATGGCAATTGCTGTTGATGAGAATTACCGAGGAAAAGGAATTGGAAGAGCATTGCTTAGTGCTATTGAAAACTGGGCTAAAGAAACTAATTGTTGTGGTGTTAGACTTGTTTCTGGTTTTAACAGAGCAGAAGCACATAAATTTTATCTTTGTTGTGGGTATACTGTCAGAAAAGATCAGAAGAATTTCATTAAATACTTTGACAAATAGATAATAAATAGGAGTCGACATTGGATGGGATATATATTAATTATCAAATTTAATTTTAAATTGAGGGATTAGCATGAAAATAGAAACAGAAAGATTAATAATAAGACATTTTGAAGAAACAGATGGCAGTGATTTATATGATTACCTTTCGAAAGAGGAAGTTGTAAGATACGAGCCATATAAATCATACTCCTATAATGAAGCCATTGCAGAAGCAAAAAGACGTTCAGAAGATAAAAATTTCTATGCAGTTGCTTTGAAAACAGGAAAAGTAATTGGAAATTTATATTTAGCAAAAGGTGAATATGACACCTGGGAGCTTGGATATGTATTTAACAGCGATTTCTGGGGAAATGGTTATGCTTTCGAAAGTGCTAAAGCACTAATTACATGTGCTTTTGATAATATGGGTGCAAGAAGAATTATTGCATTGTGTAATCCTCTTAATGAGGCTTCATGGAAACTACTTGAACATCTGGCATTCAGACGTGAAGGGTTATTAATTAAGAACATTTTCTTTTTTACAGATGAGAGTGGTAATCCTATCTGGCAAGATACATATGAATATGGTTTGTTAAAGGAAGAATGGAGTAATAGATGATGAAACAAATGACTAAATATAATAGGTAAAATGAAAAGGAGGTGATGCTATGAAGCTATACATGAAACAAAAAGTATTTTCCTGGACTGATAAATTCAATATTGTTGATGAACAGGGTAATGAACGATATTATGTAGAGGGAGAATTGTTTTCTTGGGGTAAAAAGCTTCATATATATGATAGAACTGGACGGGAGGTTGCTTTCATACGTCAGAAATTAATGTCATGGCTCCCTCGTTTTTTTGTTGAGATTAATGGAGTTATAGTTGCCACTGTGGTAAAGGAGTTCACCTTCTTGAAACCTTCTTATCGGGTGGAGGGGTTACCCTGGAGGATGGATGGTGATTTCTGGGAACATGAATATGTTATGTATGACGATAGATATGAAATTATGAGGTTAAGTAAAGCTTGGTTTACATGGGGAGACAGCTATGAGCTTGAAATATTTAATCCAGCTAATGAACTCCTATGCCTTTGCGTAACTCTTGCTGTAGATTGTGCAGTTGCACAGGCACAAAATAATGGATAATAAGGTGAAATTCTATTTGTTATCCATAGACTTGCAACTTTTATTTGATTTAATTAGGAGGTACTTTTATGTCTCAAGTTATGAGAAATAATAATAATCAAATTGATATTAACGAAATCCTACTGAAACCACTAAGTGGAATGGGTGTACTTGTGGGGAACATCCTACTTATGATTGTGTCTGTTTTTGCTTTTATTATAGGGATTTTATTTGCACACACATTCCTAGGAATTATGCTTATTATTCTTAGCTCTGCCTATGCATTTATTGTTGGTCCTATACTTTTTGGTGGACTTAAGTTGCTAAAACCTAACGAGGCTCTTGTGCTTACTTTATTCGGCAAGTATTATGGAACCATTAAAGGTGCTGGCTTTTACTTTGTTAACCCATTTGCCACAGCTATTAATCCTGCCTCTTCAAAAACCTCCACTGGTTCCCTAAAGTCAGATACAGGTATCACAGCTAGTGTCAATGGTTTTACAGTCAATACTGGACATATATCTAGTAAGAAAATTTCATTAAAAGCTATGACGTTGAATAATGATAAGCAAAAGGTTAATGATCAGTTGGGTAATCCAATAATTATTGGAATAATCGTAATATGGAAGGTTGTTGATACAGCAAAGGCAGTGTTTAATGTGGATAACTATACTGAGTTTTTGTCTATTCAGTGTGATTCCGCTCTTAGGGATATAGTAAGGTTATATCCTTATGACTTAGGAGAAGATTGCTCTGAGAAATCCTTACGTTCTAGTAGTCAAGAGATAGCAGAGGATCTAACAGCAGAGATTGGTAAGAGAGTTGAGATTGCTGGACTTGAGATTTTGGAAGCAAGGATAACAAACCTTGCATATTCATCAGAAATAGCGGCAGCCATGCTTCAGAGACAACAAGCAACTGCTATAGTTGATGCAAGATCCAAAATTGTTGAAGGTGCTGTTGGAATGGTGGAGATGGCTTTAGAGAAATTAAACGATAAAGATATAGTTCATCTAGATGAAAAGCAGAAAGCAACCATGGTTAGCAACCTTATGGTAGTTCTTTGTGGTAATAAGGATGTTCAACCGGTTGTAAGTAGTGATTCATATAACTAATTACATATTTCCTTCTTGATAATAGAGAGAGATAAGTTTATAATTTTAATAGTATGAAGGGTCTGGGTTTCCCCAGACTCTTTTTTAGAAAACGGAGGCATGGTTATTTATATGGACATGAATTATAAGAATATTGAATTAGAACATAGGTTGCAGGATATTTTACAGAGAGCAATTGATGATATGTATATTCCTGGGGGTAACCTTCTTGTTCTTAAGGAGGGACAAGAGGTTGCTTATTGTGAAGCGGGATATGCAGATATAGAAAAACAAACACCTGTTAAAAGAGATACGATTTTTCGAATGTATTCCATGAGTAAGCCTGTTACAGCAGTGGCGATTATGATATTAGTTGAAAGAGGATTGATTGATGTGGCTGATCCTGTTTCAAGCTATCTGCCAGGATTTAAAGAGCAAGAGGTATATAAAGATTGTGAGAAGGTTCCTGTAAAGCGATCCATGATGATTAAAGATTTATTATCTATGACCTCTGGACTTCCATATCCTGATGACTCAAACCCTGCTGGAAGAGAAGTGGATGAAATCTTTAAGGAAGTAGTTGATAGGCTATATAGTGATAACCCTCTTACAACCCTTGATATTGCTAATGCCCTTGGTCAATGTGGCCTGTCCTTTCATCCTGGGGAGCATTGGATGTATGGAACCTCAGCTGATATCTTAGGAGCAGTGGTGGAGGTTGTCAGCGGTATGAAATATAGTGAGTTCCTTAAGAAAGAATTGTTTGACCCTCTAGGTATGAAGGATACAGAATTCTATATTCCTAAGGATAAGATAAATCGTTTTGCAAAATTATATGAGAATGTTGAAGGTAGATTTGAAGAGCTAAAGACAGAGAATCTAGGAGTAATATATCCGATTGTTAAAGCCCCTGCCTTTGAATCTGGAGGAGCAGGGTTAACCTCTACAATTAATGATTACTCAAGGTTTGCAACCATGCTTATTAATAATGGGGAAGTGGATGGAGTTAGAATCCTTTCACCTAAGACTGTTGAATACTTGATTAGTGGAGAGCTAATGCCATGGCAGCAGGAGGACCTTAGCAAGGGGTGGGAGAGTCTTTATGGATATACCTATGGCAACTTGATGAGAATAATGAAAAATCCTGGTAAGTCCCACGTTCTAGGTGAAGCCGGAGAATATGGATGGGATGGATGGCTTGGAACTTACTTTGCTAATTTCCCAAATTCCAATCTAACCTTCTTATTAATGATGCAAAAAAAAGATGCTGGAACAACAGGGTTAACAAGAAAACTTAGAAATGTTGTTCTTAGTGAACTATCTAGGGGTGCGGATTAACTCTAAAGCCTTGGACTAATCCGCTTTTAGTGAATATTATCTTCAAAGGGTATAGGTTCCCTAATAAACCTAAATATAATTTAAGGTAAAAGTATAAAACATAATATACTTGGTGTATTCATGCATATATTCGTACGAGAAAAGAAATTTTATAAAACTTTAATTAAACTAGCAATTCCTATAACATTACAAAACTTCATTACCTACATGGTGGCACTGGCAGATAATCTTATGGTTGGAAAACTAGGAGAGAATGCTATAAGTGGTGTTTACATGGGTAATCAGATTCAAACATTTCTACAGTTCATGGTGGCGGGTATCGAAAGTGCAGTATTGATATTGGCTACCCAGTATTGGGGAAGAAAAGATAAAGAAAGTATAAAGCGGATAATTGGTATCGCTATGGGATTTGTTATAGGTATAGGTGTTATTTTCACAGTAGTTACAGCTATATTTCCTGAAGAAATATTAAGATTATTTACTAATGAAGAAATGGTAATAAAGGAAGGACTAGAATATGTTAAGGTCCTTTGTTGGTCATATATATTATTTAGTATATCTCAGCTTTTGATTTCTGCTATGCGATCTGTGGAAAAGGCTGAGATTGGGCTGTATATATCTATATCAGCCATGGTTATCAATATTATTCTTAATTATATCTTAATATTTGGTAAGCTAGGCTTTGAACCTATGGGAGTACGTGGTGCTGCTATAGCCACGCTTATAGCTCGAATATTTGAGATGTTATATGCGGCTTTCTATGTTTTTGTAGTGGATAAAAGACTTAATATAAAATTTAAGGACTTATTTAAAGGAGACAAAGGATTAGCCTATGATTTAATTAAATACGGAACCCCTGTCCTTTTGGGTCAGATCGTATGGTCAGCCAATACATTGGTTCAGAGCGGGATCATTGGTCGTATGGGAGCAGAGGCTACAACAGCAGTAAGTATTGCTGGTATGCTTAACAACCTCCTCTTTATGGGGATATTCGGCCTTTCGGCTGCCCTAGGCATCTTAACAGGCAAAACCATAGGAGAAGGCAAGTATGAAACCATGAAACAGTACGCTATTACTGCTCAGGCTATATTCGCGATTTTAGGTCTTATATCAGGGGCTGTCATTATGGCTCTGATGAATCCGTTTATAAGCCTATATAATATTAATGAGGGAACAGTATTAGTTGCTAGACAGTTTATTGCTGTCATAGCAGTAGCAGCTGTTGGACGAAGCTATCAGGCTACCTGCCTAGCAGGGCTTGTGAAAGCTGGTGGGGATGTAAGCTTTGTGTTTATTAATGATACAGTATTCGTATTTCTAGTTGTTCTGCCTTCAGCAATATTGGCAATGTTCGTATTCAATGCTCCTGCCTGGGTGGTATATGCTTGCCTACAATCGGACCAGATACTTAAATGCTTCGTGGCAGTAGTGAAAATCAATAGATTTAAATGGATGAAGAAGCTAACGAGAAGTAATCAAGTAACAGAAGAGATATAGTTTATTAATTATAATGTATAGTAATTATCAATGTAAATAGTTTCTATAAGGAGGAGGAATGTCTTAAATGAGTGTGATTGAAATTAAGAATCTAACGCGGGACTATAAAAAAGGAAAAGGGGTTTTTGATATTTCCTTTGACGTTGAAGAAGGGGAAGTATTTGGCTTTTTAGGACCTAATGGTGCAGGAAAGACTACAACTATCAGACATCTGATGGGATTTATAAGACCACAAAATGGGTCATGTAAGATTAAAGGTTTAGACTGTTGGCATGATAGAGCTAGGATACAACAAAATCTAGGTTACGTTCCCGGTGAAATGTCATTTTTTGATGATATGACGGGGATCGATTTTCTAAACTTTTCAGCTAAGTATCGAGGGGTGAAGGCTAATGGCCGTATGTTGGAGCTTATAGATCGCTTTGAGCTTGATCCAAAGGGTAAGCTAAAAAAGATGAGTAAGGGTATGAAGCAAAAGGTTGGAATTGTTGCAGCATTTATGCATGATCCTGATGTTTTAATACTTGATGAACCAACAAGCGGACTTGATCCATTAATGCAAAGTAGATTTATTGAGATGATTATTGAGGAGAAGAAAAGGGGTAAGACAATTCTTATGTCCTCCCATATGTTTGAGGAAGTGGAAAGAACCTGTCATAGGGTATCAATTATTAGAAACGGTCACCTGGTAGCAGTTGATGCTGTTGATAAGCTTAAGGCCAAGAGAGTTAAGACATATGTAATAACTCTTGATAGCGAAGAGGCAGCAGAAGCATTTGCCAAAGAGAATATTACTGTAACCAGTGTTTTTCAAAACAATGTTACTGTAGCTGTACAAAGCAATATCAAGGACCTTATTGCCCTTATGAATAAATATCCTGTATCTAATATATCTGCTCCTAACCAAAGTCTTGAGGAAATATTCATGCAATATTATGGAGGTGAAAAGAATGCTTAACATCACTTTATATAAAAGAGGGATACAAGGTAGCTGGAAAATGATTGTAATATTTGCGGCGGTTTTAACCATGTATTTTACTATTATCATTTCCATGTTCGATCCTAAGATTGGTAGTGCCCTTGTTGCATTCGAACAAGCTATGCCCGAGCTTATGGCTATGGTTGGAATGAGCACTAGCTCAACAACTTTAACAGGATTTATGTCTGCATACCTATATGGATTTATTATGCTAGTATTCCCAATGGTGTTTTCAATTCTTAGTGCCAACAAGCTTATTGCAAGTCATGTGGATAAGGGCTCTATGACATGCTTACTTGCTGCTCCTGTAAAGCGAAGTGCAGTGGCTTTCACACAGATGAAAGTTTTAGCAAGTGGGCTTGTGATTTTAATTACTTATATAAC
>DUNS01000091.1 GCA_012839235.1 Clostridiales bacterium | reverse complement strand
GAGCCATATTCTCTTTTGTTACAGATACAGATGCTTGCACATTATTAATAATCTCCCAATAAGCAAGATAAGCATCACCTTCTTGGAAGCCTCCATTATATACATAATTACCATCTGCTAATATGGTTTTAACTTCTTTCTGACTTGGATCTGCTGGTTTTGTTTTCTTAATACTTACGTTGCTAATATAGATATCTGCTGTAGAAGCTGTAGCACCCATATTAAATTCCAATCGACCATTAGAATCCGAATCACTTTCCATCTTAAACTCATATACATATGCATTTTTATCAGTGGTTAGTTCAACTGTTTTTGCAGTCATATACTCTGTATAACCACGATCCGGAGCTTTCACAGCAACTTTCAAGCTTCTTGCCTCTGATGCTTTAGCATCAAAGCTAACCGTATAGGTTGCTCCCTTTTCTAATGGAATATCTGCTTGTACTAACTGAACGCTGTAGTCTACTGTTCCAGCATTACTAGTTGTGATTATAATTTCATTATTAGAAATAGACGCAACAGCTTCTCCTTCTAATGCAGTCATAAACTTCCAACCATCATCATTGTTCAAATCTTCTATGATTGAAAAATCCCCATTATTTATATAATTTCCATTATTATCAGGATCCCTCAACACTACTTCTTTTATTGGTCTTGTTACATTTTCATCATAGCTGTCCTTTTGATATACCTTAACATAATCTATAACATATGCTGCACTATCAAAATCTGTTGTAGCATCTGGATTACCTACCCAGTTACCACCTACTGCAAGATTTAAAATCATATAGAACTGTTGATCAAATGGTGCAGGATAGGTTACAGTTCCCTGTCCAACTGTTGTTGAATACCAATCCCTTTCTTCATGGTAGAGTATGCCGTCAACATACCATCTAATCTTTCCAGGTTCCCATTCGCAAGAAAAGGTATGATAATTATCTGCAAAATTATCTTTTTTTAATACATAGGTTCCTTGACTTTCACTATGGGGATTACCATAATGAACAGTTCCGTACAACTTATTCGTTTCCTGTCCCATAATCTCCATAATATCAATCTCACCACATCTTGGCCACTGACCATAGAGATTCTCATCTGTTGCCATCAACCAAAAAGCAGGTAGATATCCCTTCCCTGCAGGAACCTTTGCTCTTACCTCAAACAAACCATAAATATAATCATGCTTATTCTGGGTATTGACTCTTCCTGAAGTATAGGTTACCGCTCCATTATCGGCAACTGATTTAATTGGTTTAATCACAAGATTGCCATTGTCGACAAAAATATTCTGTTCTGAGTCTACATATTCCTGCAACTCATTATTTACCCAGCCAACTTCATGTGTTTCAACATTCCAATCATCTTTATTTAATGATGTTCCATTAAATTCGTCCGACCACTTTAATTCATATCCTTCATAGGATAAGTCATCTGGATTGGCCACAGGTCCATCACCACTTCCACCTGTTGATGGTTTAGTTGGGGATGGAGATGTGGTTGTAGGTAATGATGTATCATTGATTGTTTTATTCTCCCCAATGCCTATTGTCTGGGCATTTGTTTTATTCTTTGTTACTATAACTGGCTTACCCGATTTATTATCAATATGTAGCTCAATAGTAGCAGAACTTCTATCAATAACTGTCCCCTCTGCCCCTGTTTCAACAGATATTGATACATTCTTACTATTACCAGATAGATTAATTTGTGATGGTTGTAATACCTTTATTTCTTCAACCTTTCCATTAATCTCAAGGTTTACTACAGAATCTAGGGAATCGATAATTATACGCTTTATTTCAGAATTTTTATCAACTGTAAAGCTTAAATTCTTATCCAGTATATGAATAATGTTCCCATTCGCATATTCTATCCATGTAGTATCTTTAATTGCATTAATTGTAATTTCTTTAAAAGTCCCATGGTTCTCAACATCAGCCTTTGGTGAATCTACATTTAATGATTTTGTTAAATAGTCTCCTTTATTAATAACGAATTTCTCTTCTTTATTAGTTACTATTGCAATTTCTTTAAAAGCCTCTGATTTAAGAGCTTTGTCTAACTGCTGTTGGGTGTGTACTATAGCTAACCCCTCCGACTCTAATACTCTAATCGTATACCAATCACTTGCAGCAGTAATATATTTGCTATTAGCCTTTTTATCTTTTAGCCATAGATTATATTTGAGTTTACTCTGAAATGACACTGCTCTTATCTTAAATTCCCCTTCTTTTGTTGGGAATACAATTCCTTTACTTGATGCTTCTTCCACCCCTGCTGTATCACTTCCTATTTCCCATCTTGTGATACCTTGGGTTTTCTTTCCTTTGCCAGCTGAGGTATTAATTATTATTCTATTAAAATCCATAGCTTTACCAGCGACAATCTTTAGATCTTTAGGAAGATTACTAATGTCTACTTCAGTAATATTGTTTCGAACGGTTACTTGAGCCTCAGGTCTAACGTAGCTACCATCTTTGAATGTTATCTTACATCTAATGTAGGCAGTACCTGCTTCCTTGGCTGTTACTACACCTGTTTTCTTGTTAATGGAAACCGCATCCGGATTCCCCTTATCTTTTTTAATATACCAGGTATATGTTGCACCTTTCTTTTGAGCTGAACTTTTAATATTAAAATTAAAAGAGTCGGCTTTTTCCTTACCAAGATGTAGATACTTTACTGTCGAATTAAGATAAGTTTCTGCTAACTTTGTACTTGTAGCCGCAATTGCTGTCTTTGGTATAGGGTTAGATACAACAGAAAACACCATTGCTAATATCATTAAGGATGATATCAGCTTTTGCAATACTTTTGCTTTTTTCAACTTTTTATCTCCTCTCCGTTATATAAGTCTTTGCATAAGGTAACATAATTAACTAACCATTTTACACTACCCTCATAGGCACATATAAATCCTATAGATTAATCATACCCTATCTTCTTTTTACAAAATATCATTTTCATGCTGAAAAAATCATCTTCATGCACAATTCGACTTGTCCGTTCTCTTTTACACCTGTTTAAATAGATACTAATCTACTGTTTTTTTGTTATAATAATGTTATTATTGGTATTGATGGGATAAGGCTAGGAGGTTATGGGATGGATCTAAAGAGGGAATGGTATCGTAGCGAATTTCTTCAACAGGAAATGTTACAAGAGCATCGATTATTAGAAGAAGAGCTTACATTTTACAATTCTGTTGCAAATGGTAATATTGATTATGTAAAAGAAAACTGCAAAAAAAATACCTTTACAAATTCTGATGGAATGGGGAAACTCTCAGATAATCCGTTGCAAAATATTCGCTATCATTTTGTAATTACCGCTGCCATGGTTACACGTTATTGTGTGAGTAAAGGCATGGAGCAGAAAAAAGCATATGTATTAAGCGATTTTTTTATTCGAAAAATGGATAAATGTTCTTCTATTTCCGAAATAGCTAATTTACATAATGCCATGTGTATAGACTTCTGCAATCATATGTTAAAGCTCCGCAATAGCCAAATCCTATCAAAACCTATTGTGCTATGTATGGATTATATTTATAGTCATATTCATTGCAGAATCACTGTTAAAGAACTAGCCAAATATATCAACTTGTCAGAAGGCTATTTATCTAAACTTTTTAGCAAAGAGATGGGTTTATCTATTAGTGAATATATCTTAAATGTGAAAATAGATCAATCTAAAAACTTATTACAATATTCAGATTACAGTATCGTTGATATCTCCAATTATTTGGCATTTTCATCACAAAGTCATTTTATTCAAGTATTTCAAAAAAAGGTAGGAACTACTCCACATAAATTTCGTACCAAATATTTTCGCAGCACTTGGGAACTATCACTTCCCTAAATTCCTTACCTAAAAACAGGATTAAAAGTATAACCTTTTAATCCTGTTTATTATTCCATTGATGATTCCCGTTACAATAAAGCGCCTCATAAACCGAACCCCAGCGCTTCTGCCTTTCGGCAGGTTTTCTACAGACCTTGTGACCTTGCGGCCAAGATATAATCTCCACTAATCACTCAACATTCACCATAAACCTGGACCTTAACGGATAATAAATAAGGAAATAATCAATAACCATGAACCTTCACCGTTTTTCATCATCAGATGCTTGTGGTCTGTACGGAAAATTACTATATCTCTACTTCGAACTCAAATGTTTGATTATACTTATCCAAAGTCAACTGCATCGACATAATTTCTTGGCTGACTTTTTCAAAATCCTGCTTAACCATCCCTAAATCATAGTTAATGTATTGGTATTCTGGACTAGCAGAACGGCCACTAAAGTAGTTAGGCTCCTTTCTACTCTTTTCCTGATTCTTACGCAACATATCCAGAAAGGCCTTTCTTTTGTTCAACTGAGCCATCCTAATAAGGATTGTGTCAACAGAGAATTCTTCTTCACCAACAGTAATCATGTT
>DUNS01000090.1 GCA_012839235.1 Clostridiales bacterium | reverse complement strand
TCAAGGGTAGCTACGAGTCAAGGGCAATAAGGCTTGAACAAAGTGAAAGCCAGCGCCTTTAGACGCTGGCCGGTAACTGCCCCTTATAGGGGCGAGCAAACCACCCGTTTGACGGGTGGTCATGATTGAGATATTAATCATCAACCAGTACTTTATAAACCATACCAGTAATCACACCATTTTCATCCCTGTTAAATCTACGTATACGTATTTCCTTTTCTCCTTCTGATATGATGGTGGCTTCTGACATCCCTACAAAATCCTCTGGAAATATCCATCTTACATCACATACTGTTTTTGAGCCATCATAATCATAAACCATAGATCCTGTATTTGTATAGGATACTTCTTTTACTGATTCAGGAATCAATATAGCGGATTCCATTAAACTGTCAATATATTCTGGAGAAAGTAGTTCATCTCTAGCGTCTGTATTAGAAACAGTACTTTCATCTGAATATAGATCCTGAAGATATTTTTCGGCTTCCTTAGGATTTGCCTTTGAGCTATCAAGTGGCAAATCAAATAATACATTTACTCCACCGAATTGAGGATTTGGGCTGACCTCGCCAGTATCCTCATTATAGTTATATGCTTCTCTACTAAAAAAGGAAGTACTACTCACGCAAAGATAAAGACCTCTATCTGCAAATATTTCTACATCGTCACATTCAATAAGGCGATACATAACTCCATTGATAACCAGTTCGGAATAACTACCATTCATAGTTACTATGTTATATAACCAAGGCTTTTCTCCCTTTATTAGTGGAGAAACAAAGAAACTGACTTTGCCATACTCATAATCACTTGTGGCAGGCATTGGACTCCCATCATCCATAGAGATAGCGACTATAGCATAGGTTCTATCAGGGTATATTTCATGTGCTGAGCCTTTGAAATCACTAATTCCCTCGCCAGAAACGACACCAAGGAATGAAATATTATATCCTTCTGAGGTTATTGTCTCGTTAATCTCTATCCCATCTTTACTTTGAAAGGCAATAGTAAGGCTATTATCATCAAGCTTTTGCGCTACTTCATTAGGACTTAATATCTTCCACGCTGCAAATACGGAAAAGGACATTAATAGGGTAAGTATAATTACTAGTAAAGGTATGGGAATTAGCTTTCTCAAGTTTATTTGCATATTGGTATGCTCCTCTATTTTATTTTTAATTGATTGATTCAGTTCAAAACTAGGTCCTTCTGTCTGTGCAAGTGATAGTCTAAGTAGTTCGTCTATGTTACGATCCTTCATATCCATACACCTCCAATGTTTTCTTAATGGATTTACGTGCATTGTGAAGCCTGCTTTTTACTGTTCCTTTAGGAATGTGTAAGGTTTGGGCTATTTCTTCTATTGACATTTCTGCAGTATAAAACATATATAATGGTATTTTCATCTTGTTATCGAGGGAGTCTACTGTAGCCCGTATTATTGTACTCATCTCATTAGACAGTGTGGTATCCTCAGGTGAAACGGCGTGAATGGATGAATTGCTGATTACATCATCATTAAAGTTATTAGGTGAGATAATTTTCAGCTTTCTCGCTTTCTTTCGACATTTATTTTTCCATAATCTTATAGCAATGGAGATAATGTAACTCTTTGGATTCTTATCTACATCTATTTTATGACATAGCTCTAAAGCCTTAAGAAAGGTTTCTTGATAAAGGTCTTCTGTATCATCTTTATCATTAGTTAGGTAATAGCAAAAGCCATAGATAGCTTTACCGTGTAGCTCAACTATATTACTCAGATCTGAGGCATTCAAAACGACAAACCCCCTTTCTTATACATAACCATGGTATTTTATGTATTTTTGCCTTTCATCTATATATTGTCACGAGACAGGAAAAGGTTCAATAAATATTAAGGCAAATTGACAATTTGTTGACAATTACATTTTACT
>DUNS01000089.1 GCA_012839235.1 Clostridiales bacterium | reverse complement strand
GACAGATACAAGCTCATCACCTTCTGTATTAACAAGTCCATATTTTTTGTCTATCTTTACCTTTGCCACACCAAGCTCAAATTGGTCTACATCATCATAAATAATAGGAACAACCTCATTGCCGGATGTATTTATAAAACCATACTTTTGGTCTTTCCCCACCTTAGCCACACCTTCTACGAAACTATATATATAATCATAAATAACTGGCACAACTTCATTACCACTCTCATCAATATAGCCCCGTTTATTGTCTATACTCACCTCTGCCAAACCATCTACGAAATCATATATATAATCATAAATGACAGGAACTACTTCATTACCGGATGTATCAATAAAGCCGCATTTATTGTCTATACCCACCTCTGACAAACCATCTACAAATCCGTAAATATAATCATAAATGATAGGAACCACTTCATTACCGGATGTATCAATAAAGCCGTATTTTCTGTCTATCTCCACCTTTGCTAAACCATCTTCAAATCTATATATATCATCATAAATAATAGGAACGACTTCCTTGCCAGATTTATTAATAAATCCATACTTTTGATCTTTCTCCACCCTTGCTAAACCATCATGAAATTCATCAATACTTTCATACATGACAGGCACAACTTGAAAACCAAACTTATTAACAATACCTTTATCTGAGTACATTCCATCCTTTGCTACAACTATAAGATCATTTCCTAAATATCTAACATATGAATATCTTTTTTCTACAAATCCATGGGAAGACACCCAACTAGAAACAAAAATTAACAAGGCTAATACAAGCATAATACGTCTCATGTGTTTTCTTGCCTTTTTCTTCTCTGCTTTTTCTCTAGCCTTAATCAATGCATCCTGTGCACTTATAAGCTTTTGCATAAGCCCCGATGCGTCATTAATTCTTGGGGTAAATGGAGATACCAAGTTTATTGCTTCTACAATCGAGTGAGACGTATTGGTCTCCTGTAGTTTATTTACTTGTTCTACTGTTTGATCAAAGAGAGTTTTTACATGGTCGGTCAGCTGTAAGGCATATAGCTCAGCCTCACCAAAGGAACCCACAATGTGGAGTTGGTCTATTGTATCAAACTTCAGTTGAATATCATTACTACTAAGAGCATCTTGGGTAATATTCTTTATATTATCTTTCATTAAGCCAAGTAAATCATCTGCATTCTTGAATCCTTCAAGCTCTGTTAGAATTTCAGCAGCTTCCGTATATGATGATATGCCCTTTGACTTTTCCTTTGCCAGGTTTAACTGCATATCTTTAGTATAATCAATAAGTGTCTGCCTGTAATCTTCGGATGCAAAGCGTAGGGCCTTATCAAAATTCTGATTACTGGTAACATCGAGGGTGCAATCACGAAGGTACTCTTCTCCCTTTAAATTTAGCTGAATACATAATAATCCTATATAAGCTCTCGAATTTTCAGGGTTGGCGTCAAGGACTCGGTTGAAATACTCCTCCGCCTGTGAGAAATCACCATCCTCTAGAAATAGGAAAGCTCGCTTCATCAAAGCTTCCACATTACCCTCAGCACCCGAATGTGATACTGTGGATATTACTTCACTAGCGATAGTCTTGGTATCATCTACGCCTATGATTTTTTTTATTCCCCTGATTAATTCTTGCATGAAGCCTAGCTTGTTCATATCCAAGGCTTGTAAATGGGAAAATTCATCTGGCAGGTCATAAGCGTCCATGTCCCTGTAGGCCGGAATCAATACCTTGTTTTCACCACTCTTGATTAATGCTAAGTAACGACTCCATTCATTTTTGACCCAAACCCCATTAAAATTATCTGGCTTTGTGCCAAGAACAACCATTACCTTGGAGGAATTCAGCGCTGCAAATATATAAGGTTCATAGGCTGTACCAAGAACATTTTCTAAAGTTATTCGTGAAAAAAAGACCTTGAAGCCATCTTTAATAAGCTCATGGTAAAGCTCCTGGGCTATCACACTGTCCCTTGTCCGCTTACCCTGTTCATCTGTTTCTTTATAACATATAAAGATATCAAATGGCTCTTCACGATTGGATATTTCAAGTATTCCCTTTTGTATATTATCTATTACCCTAGCTTCATCTTCATATATAAGTCTTTGGCTATGATCAGCGTTGGCTAAGGCCTGTTTGTAGTCTTCATCAGCAAGGATTGATGTTCGCTGTGCTCGGTTACATGTTGGTATACGTTTTTTTGTCTTGGGGTCTTCTACGTATTCAACTCCATATTTGCAAAGCAAAAGAGACCAATAAGCCTCAGCATCGGTGCTGTCCTCGTTGAGAATCATCTCATATACCCCTGCTGCCTTATCATAATCGTTATTGCGACGAAAGTGGTTAGCCCGTTCATACATCTGTGCACGTCTATCATTGTCCAATCTGGGTAAAGTCTGTTGTGTACCACAATAATCGCATATACCAGTGGTTTGCCCACTACCTACCTGAAGATCACCACCACACATCTTACACTTAAATAATATCATAGGTAATCCCCCTTATTTCATATTTCGAACACGATTATTACGATCTTTAATCTGCCTAACAAGGGTAATACATAGTTCTCGTATCTGCTCTGTATCTGTCTGCAAACTAAGGCGTGTCACATTGTCCTGTATATCATTTTCAATCGCAACTACACCCTCACTACTCATTGGGTCACTGTAGCGCACAGCATCGATAACTGTTTGAATATCTTTTTTCACCTCATTAGGTGCATTTTCCATAATTGATGCTAGATCATTGCTTAACTCCTTGATAAACTGGCGCTTTACTGCAACCTTTTGATCAACATTCTCTATATATTCCTTACCAGTATTCATCAACATTAGCATGGTAAAGAAAAAGGCAAATATAATAACATGGCCAATAATAAGTACCATAGTTGGAATATTGAAGGTTGGAATTAGTTTTTCACCAATCACAAACACACCTGAGAGCAATGTGGATGTTATTATATAACGCCACAGAGTCATTGGAATAGCTGCAACCCACGGATATCCAGTCTTAGACTCAATAAAATAATTGTTGCCAGCAAAAAACAAAATAGCAGCTAAAACGCCTACTACATATGCAACAATTGTTATAGGTGTTCTTTCCATTACAAAAAAAGCAAGAGTATATAAAACAAGAAACACTATAGAGGTAATTATGGCTGTTGCTTTGTTAATTTTAGTGTTTAGATTCATAAGTTATTCCTCCTATATTTCATTTAAAAGTTCCTGTAATTTACTATTATAAACCTCATCAGGTATCTTACCCTTAAGTAGCTCTAGCTTTGCAAGCCGCGCCTCAAATGATTCCTTATGGGTTTGCGTGTTCTCCTGTGGTGAAAGCACATCACCCATTGTATTTGATACTATTCCACCTACAGTTTGTCCAACTGTCCCACCGATTCCTGAAATCATACCCATGCCAATACCAAGGTTTGACATCTGCCCAACCCCTTCGTTTTGCGCCATTTTTTCAGCAACTTCAAATCCTCGCTCTTGCTGATATGTATAGCCTTCAAGTGACCGCTTTTGTGCAAGCCCTTGGGCCTCAATGATTGTTCGTTGCATCTGTGTTTCTTGCTCAATAACGTCAACTTGTTGACGTAACCGAGCCTCAGCAACATCTGTATATTGTCTGACGTGTAGGTCTCTAAATTGCTGATAGGCTCTATCATCTTCTGGTTTTACAATAGTAGATACAAAGAATCTTTCAAGAGAAAGCCCATAGTCTGCAAAGTCTGGTAGCAATATCTCATGTAGCTGCTCAGATAAGCCAGCAAGATTTTCATCTATCTCAAAGATATTGATACCCTGTTTTTTAATTTGAGCTGCCATATGAGTCTTTATGCCTGTCATAAGAAAAGCACGGAACTTCTGCACCAAGGATTGCTGAGTCAATACTTTTTCAGTTCCAACTACCTTTATAAGTAGTTTGCGGGAATCCTCAACTCTTAAGCTCATCTCGCCAGATGCACCTATTTTAATGGGAAATTTATATAGAGGTTCAATATATTCAAGCTTACTATCAGTACCCCATTTTATTGACATCTGCTCTGTCTTATTAATAAAGTAAACTTCACAATGAAATGGTGTAACGCCACCTGTCGGTGCACTAAAAAACTTTCTAACAAGGGGAAGATTCTGTGTTTCTAGTGTATGTCTCCCTGGTCCAAATAAATCAAGAGCTTCACCGTTCATAAAAAATACAGCCTCTTGACTTTCATGTACAATAAGCTGACTACCAGTATTAAAGTTTTCAATTGGATGCTTCCATATAAAAGTGCTATTATCACCCTCATATTCAATTACTGATGCTATTGCATTTTCCTTGATTTTTTTTGATACACTTTCCACATTTGTACTATCTGCTATCTTACCAAGATCAAGGTTATTAGCAATGTTTTTGACAGTCTTACTGTCTCCAAGTCCAAATCCTATCTTATCTGCAAATCCGTTTAATCCTGTGTTATCTGCCATGAGTACCTCCCTACACCATTATTGTTATACTTATGCCAAATCAAAATCATCTTTTGTTGTATAATGCTAATGATTTTTAGCACTACTATTTTGTCGAAATTCCTTTTAATTATGATATAATATGGTAATAATGTCAATATAAAGCAGTGGTTAAACTGGGATATTTGTATTTTAAGAGCCCTGAAAAAATTATAATTATAGTTTCAGGGCCAAATCAGATATAGGAAATGTTAATCCTTATATAATACTTAATACTTTATTTCTACTTTTTTATACAATCTAAATCTGCTTTAAAAGATGGGTTAAATGCATAAAAATTCTTTGAATCAAGATCATCTTGAATCATTCTTAGAGCTTCACCAAATCTCTGGAAGTGAACAATTTCTCTTTCTCTTAAGAACTTTATTGGTTCACAAACTTCATGGTCATGAACCAAACGAAGAATGTTGTCATATGTGGTTCTTGCCTTTTGCTCTGCTGCCATATCCTCTACAAGATCTGTTATTGGATCACCCTTACTTTGTATATAGGCTGCTGTCCATGGAACTCCTCCTGCAGACTGTGGATATAAACCTAATGTATGATCAACATAGTAATTTTGGAATCCAGACTCCATAATTTGCTGTGGTGTCAAGTCTTTTGTTAATTGATATACAATTGCACAAACTATTTCCATATGTGCCATTTCCTCAGTACCGATATCAGTTAAAAGTCCCGCAACCTTTGGATTGCTCATAGTGTATCTTTGTGACAGATAGCGCTGAGAAGCAGCAAGTTCACCATCGGGACCACCGAACTGACTAATTATAACCTGAGCCAGCTTTGGGTTACACTGTGTAATATTAACTGGATACTGTAATCTTTTTTCATAGGTCCACATATACTAGCACCTTCCTTCCCATGGCCATGGTCCTTCAGCCCAGGTCCACCTATCTTCAACATCAACATCATATGCGCTAATTGGTCCATAACATTTAGTATATTCTTTTACTGCATCATTACGAATCTTTTCTGTCCTTCTCCAATGTTCCAGAGCTTCTTGATCTCTAGGATGTGTATCAAGAAATAGTCTTAATTCATCCAAGACAAAGCTGGTTGCCTGTATATGGGCAAAAAGTTTTTCTTTATTTCTTACATCCATCTTACTTACAGCTCCTTCCTAAGAATTCCAAGTCTAAATCCTTGAATAAAGTTCCACGATCCCAAGCCTTAAATTCATTATCATAGAGGTTCTCAAATCGCTGCCATGGTACGTAACACATACCTAAAGGATATCTATAAAAGCCACTTTTAAAATCATCTAATCTACCATCAAATCTGGTTTCTGGTGAACACATATCCTTTTGTCCTCTAGGCCCACCATCTGGTCTGCAATAAGAGGCATTTCTATTATCGGGTCTATAATAACTGCCACGATACATCCGTCTATCCATACAACAGGTCTCTCCTTTCCTACTTTGGCGAACAATGTTAATCATTTATCGCTCTATATATATTATGAAGTGAGGACAATTCTGTGCCTGTTTCAATATATGCTCAATATGAATATATTGTATGTTAATGAAATATAAGTTAATGGGCTTCAAAATATTGACATTAAAACCATAATAATATAATATCTACTATAAAGATGTATATAACTAGTATTAATATAATAGGTTTTAATATAAAACAAAGTAAACTTATTGAAGTAAGGGAGAAAACCGATGTACCATTTCATAATCAATCCCAAGTCCAGCTCAGGTAAAGGCATTCGTTATTGGCAAAAAGTCAAAGATGTATTAGATAAGAATGATATCCCTTATAATGCTGTATTTACTCGTAATATGGGACATGCAATAGAAATAGCAGAAAATATCTGCATAAAAAATGAAGGAATTAAAAATATCATTATTCTAGGTGGAGATGGTACCATCAATGAAGTTATAAATGGTATTCATAGTTATAAGGATGTGTTACTGGGATATGTGCCTTCCGGTTCAAGTAACGACCTGGCTAGAAGTTTAAAGATTTCTAAGGACCCTGAGAAGGCCTTAGAAAGAATATTAAATCCTGTTAAGTTCATGTATTTAGATCATGGTATTATAGATTTTCCTGATACAGGTACGAAATCGCGAAAGTTCGCCTGTTCAAGTGGAATAGGATATGATGCAAACGTATGTCATGAAGTAGCTGTATCTCCTCTCAAAAAAAGCTTGAACCGCTTCGGTGCTGGAAAGTTTGTATATATCTCAATTGCTTTAAAACAAATCCTTACCTTAAAACCATGCTCCGCTACAGTTATTATAGACGGGGTTAAGAAAAATACATACAATAGAGTCCTACTTATATCTAGTATGATTCACAAATACGAAGGAGGGGGTCTAATAATGGCTCCTCATGCTGACCCGACCGATGGTAAATTAAGTGTGTGCATTGTTCACGGGTTAAGCAAATTAAAAGTATTTATTTTAATGCCTACTATTATCTTTGGTAAGCATGTTAATATCAAAGGGGTTGAGACCTTTGATTGTTCAACCATTGAAATAATAACAGACAGAGATTTGGCCGTGCATACAGATGGGGAGGTCCCAGACATCTGCTCCCATATTAAGGTTAGCATTGTTCCAGAAAAAATACGAATGATCCTTTAAGAAAGCAGGTTAAAAAGATGCGAAGACGTTCCTTTATTCATATTTCATCCTTAATCGTAATGTTAAGCATGCTTACTATTATTGTTGAGTTTGCTGCATATTATTTTTTTTCATCTATTTATCCTTTATTAGGTGTTTCTTCAGTTTTCTTAATAATATGCTGCCATATACTTCTACAGCAATCTGCTACATATGAAGCTATTTTTATTTATACTTTATCCAATATTTTTATTAGTTGCCTAATAACTATTTTAACATACTATAGTGCGGACCATACCTCATTTATCAGTTATTCTACTAGACTACAGATTATTATTTGTATAAACTGGCTAGTGCCTACTATTCACTGTTTTATTCGTTATATGTTGGGCTACAGCCTTAGAATCACTCATTATACTTCTTATCATTTAAAAAACAATATAATGTTCATACTGTTCTACTCAGGGATACTTATATATGCTAACTTTGCAGAAGGAGCCTTCCCAGGTATTTACCGTGCAGTATTATGGTCTGACAGTGTTAACTTTACCCCTTTTCTTACACTCTCTATGGAAATTGAAGATTATCTCTATGGAATTATTCCACTAAGCTATGTTTTTATATATTTAGCTAGTCGTATTTTAGTACTAATACCATATGGCTACTATATCGCTATAATAACTAAGAAAAGATCTAAAGTTCTCCGGTTTTTCCTATTCCTTCTCTTACCAGCAGGAATAGAGGTTTTACAATTTTTCTTATATCCCTCAAGATCTGATATAGATGATCTTATTTACGGTTTTATAGGAGTAATAGTGGGCTCCTTGTTATACTATCTGCTAAGCAAGGTTTTTAGAAGCATTTCAGGTAAAGAATATCTAGAGAAAGAAAATATTTATAGTTCCTTTTCTTCTCTTCATTTCTAGACTTCTTCACCATGCCAAAAATCATCTAGTAGTTTTTCCATAGTATTAATATTCACTACCTTATTAGGAAACCACTCCATAGGGAATAAGTTTGTGTACTGCTTTTTAGTAAATCTATCATCCAATAGTAAGATTGTCCCTCTATCTTCATTGGTTCGAATAACCCTACCTGCAGATTGCAACACCTTATTCATACCCTGATATAGGTATGCATATTCGAATCCCATTCCATTCTTTTCATCAAAATGTCCTCTAAACAATTCTCTCTCATTACAAACCATTGGCAAGCCTGTACCAACAATTATTGCTCCTATTAGGCGGTCACTGGTTAAATCAATACCCTCACTAAATATTCCACCCATAACGCAGAAGCCTATTCGATTTGTAGAAGGGTTTGCTACGAATTCCTCCAAAAACAGCTCCCGATCCTCTTCAGTCATACTGCTACTTTGAACAACTATTCCCTCGATTAGATCCTCTGCCATCTCAGCTATCTGTGAAAGCATGGCATAGGAAGGAAAGAAAACCATATAATTTCCTACCTTAGCATCGGTAAACTTCTTAATATAAGCTACAATTTTTCTATATTCCTTCTCATTTCGTCTTGTATACTTGGTGCTAACATCGTTAGCTATCATAATTAACCTATTGTCCGTACTAAATGATGTAGGGGCATATACTGCATAATCCTCCTCTTTGCCTCCCAATTGTTCCTTATAATATTTGATTGGCAATAGGGTTGCCGAAAAGAACACAGTGCTTTTAGCTCTTTCTAAATATTTAGAGAGCTTTCTAGATGGGTCCATACATTGAAGCTTAATTCTAAAATGATCACCCTGGTCATAATCTGTATAAATGCAGTAATCATCATCGATAAATTCATACATATTTAAGAAGTGTCGCACTTCAAGATAAAGGTTAAGTATTTGATCCTTACCTTCTAAGATAACATTCTCAGAAAGAAAGCTTTCATACTCAGTCATAAGCCCCATTAATCCCATGGCTAATCCCTTTATGTCATCAACCACTTCAAATTCATCACATTCCCTTTTATAAGCTAGTAATTCTTTATTACAATAATCAAGCTTTTTAGTAAGGTTATGACTTCTATCCTTAACTAGCTTCTTCACCTCAAGAAAACTATCCTTATAAAGAACAGCGCTATACATTTCTCTGGCTCTTTCTACCATATTATGAGCCTCATCAATCAAGAATATATAGTCGTTCTTTTTCTCATTTTGAAAAAATCTTCTAAGATATACATTAGGATCAAATACATAGTTGTAATCACAAATTACAGCATCTGCCCAAAGAGTAACATCCAAGCTCATCTCAAAGGGACAGACACAATGTTTACTAGCATATAAATCGATTAAATCTCTGTTAATCTCATCTTCATTAGTCAAGAGATCAAAAACAGCATCATTTACTCTATCAAAATGACCCTTTGCCCTTTCACATGAAACAGGATTACAGTCCGGCTTATCAAGAATACATATCTTTTCCTTAGCAGTAATAGTTACCACCTTAAAAGAAACATCCTCATTCCTAAGAATTCGAAATGTATCCTCTGCAACTGTTCGCGTAATAGTTTTTGCTGTTAGGTAAAATATCTTTTCTGCTATGTTTTCACCCATTGCCTTTACAGATGGAAATATGGTGGATATAGTCTTTCCAACCCCTGTAGGTGCTTCGATAAAGAGATTCTTATCCCTAAGAATTGTTCTATAAACTCCAGCTACAAGTTTTTTTTGACCTTTACGATAGGGATAGGGGAACTCAAAGGCTTGTATTGATTTGTTCCGGTTTTTTATCCACTTTATCTGCCACACTGCCCATTTTGCATATTCACCAATAAGATCATCGAACCATTCCTTTAAGACTTCAAAGAATAAAGTCTCTTCAAAATAACGGAGATTTTCCGTCTCTAGGTTACAATAGGTCATTCTAATCCCTATATGCTTATGGTCATACCTATCTGCATATATATAAGCATAGCACATTGCCTGAGCTCTATGTACCTTTATAGGCTCCTTAAGGAGAGACAGATCCATATACATTCCCTTAATTTCATCTATAATAATCTCAGGAATATTCTCTTCTTCCTCCTCAAATAATATTGGTGTAAAATCATTCTCTTTTACAGTATTATTAATAATACCATCGGCTCTACCTTCAACCGTCAAGTTAAGACTGATATCTTCTCTAGTAATAGGAACAGTTATGCTTAGAGGAACTTCTGCACTATAATTAGAGCCCATTTGCTTTTGTAGTTTTCTATGGAGCCTACTGCCTGCCTGCATGGCATCTGCTTCACTTCTTGATCCTCTATTATCAAGATTCCCACTTTGTAAAATGAACTCAACCAGATTACGTACTGATATTTTTATGTCTTTTAGTTCCTCACCCATCATTTCCTCCAAGAAGTAGACTTTTATATAAAATTAAAAGCCTTAGTTCATGCTAAGGCTTTATATACTTTATTATTATAGCATATTAGGAAGTCAAAATGGGACCCATTTTCCCCATATGCACTTACCCTAGAAAGTCATGTCTTTTTTCTGAAAAACTCAGAAAATGTCCTGCCTTTCACGGATTAATAGGCTTATCCTACATATCAATCATCTTCATCAAACATACCATCATAATAGCTTTTGACCAAATCTTTCCTGACTCTTTTTTCCTTAAACTGCGAATGCTTAGGTTTTCCGAAGGTCTCATAAATATCATTTTTCCTCTTTTTTTCAACCACCTTTTTTTCTCTCTCAAGACGACGAAATGTCTCTTCCTTCTCTAAAGGTTTTTCTTTAACCTTATCCGCCATCTTACTACTTCTAACTCTTGTAGAAGCATCCTCATCATCTTCAAAAGGCTTTGAAAAAGAATTGTATGTTTTAGTAGTTGCCACCTAAATATACCCCTCTCTACGATATACTTATATTGAACAAAATAGAGCATCTTTTCAATTATTTATTTTATTCATTTTTGATATAAAGTCAATATATTTTTCATAAAAATTTACGATTTTAACTTGCATTTTTTTCCCTACTCTGTTACATTCTACTTGTATCAATAGATTGTCTTTCTATGATATACATTTTATATTAAAAAAGCGAGGTAGTATTATGAGCGAACACAAGCACACCGACGATTGCGGATGCGGACATGATCATAATCATGAATATGATTACATCACTTTATCCTTGGATGATGATACAGAATTAGATTGTATCGTTCTTAGTATCTTTACAGTAAATGATAAAGATTATATCGCCCTTCAACCTATTGAAGGTCAAGATGAGGATGACAACGTCTTCTTGTATCGTTATATTGATCATGAAGATGGTGATCCTGAATTACTCAACATCGAAGATGATGATGAGTTTGAGGCAGTAGGCGATGCTTTTGATGAAATGCTTGATGAACTAGAGTTTGACGATATGTTCGATGACGAATTTGATGACATCGATGATATCGACTATACTGATGATGATGACGATGAGTAATTAGTATACAAAAGGCTCTGGAGTTTAACTGATCTCCAGAGCCTTTTTCTTTTAACAATCATTATTAGTATCTTTTATCTTTAATTCTTCAATAAACCTAGATGATTCCATAGTCTTATTATATCTTTCCCTTGTACTAAGAATATAGAGATAATCCTTGGCTCGGGTCATAGCTACATAGAATAGCCTACGTTCTTCCTCAATATCCATGGGAAGTACAGCTTTTTTATGTGGGGTGATACCTTCATTAGCATCTACAATAAATATTACTGAAAACTCTAATCCCTTTGAGCTATGTATTGTTGCTATAGTTACACTATCTACATCATTACCTCTGGTTTTCTCCCCTTGCTTTTTAAGTTGCTCTTTATATTCATCTATATATGAAAACCATTGTTCATAGGACTTAAATTCCTTGGCATTATCCATTAGCTCATCCATAATATCTGTTAATTCTTCCACCTTAATCTTTCTGGCTTCTGCGTACTCTTTAAGATAATCCTCATATCCTATACCACGACGTATATAATTAATTCCTCCATAGGGACGGCTACTGGCTACAAGATCAAGATCATACTCTAGTTGCTCCAGACGATCAATAACCCAACTTTTATCCTCATAATAATCCTTAACATCCTCTAGATTAACCTCAGGGCTATCAAAGCAATCTCTGCTTATATACCTTTTTGGTCTATTAATAATTCGTAGATAATTACTACGCTCCTTATTACCCAATGCAATTTTTATATAAGTAATAATATCTGTTGATATCCAATGGTCATATATATTGGGTAAGCTATCTCTCATAGTAAAAGGTATATTATACTCCATAAGCTTATGAACAAGTGCACCATAACCCATGTTAGTTCTAACCAAAATGGCCATCTTGGATAATTGGATTCCTTTCTTATTTAATGAAAGTATCTCTTCCACCAATTTAGTATTCTCTTCTCCTATAGTCTTAAACTCCTTAATGACTATATCCTGTCCCTCTTCCCTTACAGTATTTATACTCTTCTTAAACCTTTTCTCATTATGTGTAATTAATCTACCTGCTGCCTCTACGATTTTGGCTGTAGATCTATAGTTTTTATCTAGAACAATTTTCTTACTACTGGGATAATCCTGGGGAAAATTAAGCATGATCTCAGGTTTAGCACCACGGAATCGATATATAGATTGATCATCGTCCCCTACAATAAACAGATTGTCTTCTGGGGCAGCTAACATTCTGATTATGTCATATTGTAATTTATTAATATCCTGGAACTCATCAATTAAGATATATTGGAATTTAGTCTGCCACATTTTTAGAATATCTGGCCTCTGAGATAATAGCTCATAGCAATACACTAGCATATCATCAAAATCTAATAGTCTAGCTTGTCTAAGTCTACTATTATATTCATTATAAATGGTTCGAAATACCTCATCAGAACAGTTTATAGAATAGTAATTATTCAAATCGATCATATTGCCCTTAACTAAGCTAATCTCAGATATTAAGTCACTAACGAATTCCTTCTCATCAGCTTCTTCTAGCCTTTGACGATGTATGATTTCATTAAGAGCTTGTATTCTTGCCTCTTCACTGACTATATTCTTAGCGGTAAAGCCATATGCCCGTTTTAATATACTAAAGAAAATACCATGAAATGTTCCAAAGCTTACGACCGTTCTATTTTGTCCCATTAGTCTCAAGAACCTATTTTTCATCTCTACTGCTGCCGCTTTGGTAAATGTAATAACTAAAATACGATTCTCTGAGATTTTATGAGTCTTTATCAGATGCTTTGTTCGTTCTGTAATAACCAGGGTCTTTCCAGACCCTGGACCTGCCAGTACAAGCAAGGGGCCATCTTTATGACTAATGGCCTCTTCTTGTGCCTGATTTTTCTCCATTATAGTAATCATACCTTTCATAACAACCTACGTGCTTTCACACTAAAAACTCAACTTCTCTATTGCAATTCTAATACGACGAAGACTTTCTTCCTTCCCTAGAATACTCATAATCTCATATGCACCACCAGGAGTTGACTGCTTACCTGATACAGCAGTTCTTACTGGCCATAATCCTTGTCCGTTCTTAATCTCCTTCTCCTTGATATAAGATATAATCGTTTCCTCGATAGCAGCCTCAGAGTAATCATCTAATGCTTCAAATCTTGGTAGAAGATCATTTAATACAAGAAGAGAATTTTCACTATTGGTTTTCATTTTCTTATGAGTAAACATCTGGATATCATAGTCTGGAAGCTCTTCAAAAAAGTCTATCTTATCCTTAATATCAAGAAAGGTTTCTATTCTTGTTTTAACAAGCTCTGCTATCCTTTTAATATCTAGATCCTTACTTATAACTTCCTTTATATAAGGTAGGGCAAGATTAAAGAATTTTTCTTCCTCCATATTCTTTAGGTATTCACCATTCATCCAGCGAAGCTTTACCATATCAAACACAGCAGGTGATTTATTAACATGGCGGTAGTCAAATACTTCAACCAATTCATCTAAAGACATAATCTCCTTATTGTTCGGAGCACTCCAACCTAATAATGCTACAAAGTTAACTATAGCTTCTGAAATGAAGCCCTGGTCCAACAAATCCTCAAAGGAGGAATGACCGCTACGTTTACTAAGTTTTTTATGTTCTTCATTAGTTATAAGTGGCAAATGAACATAGACTGGCTCATCCCAGCCAAAAGCCTGATATAGCCTTGTATATTTAGGTGTAGATGATAAATATTCATTACCCCTGACAACATGGGATATCTCCATCAAATGATCATCAACAACATTGGCAAAATTATAAGTAGGATAACCATCAGACTTAATAAGTATCATATCGTCAAGTTCTTCATTATCTACAGATATTTCACCAAATATAACATCATCAAATGTAGTTTTTCCATCAAGGGGGATATTCTGTCTAATTACATAAGGGACCTTCTCAGCAAGGTTTTTTTCAATCTCTTCTTTGCTTAGATGTAGGCAATGCTTATCATATTTAATAATCTCTTTTCCATTGTCATCCCCATCAGCCTCTGGACCCTTTACTGTGGTTCTTAAGCTTTCAAGTCGGTCCTTGGAACAGAAGCAATAATATGCTTCTCCCTTTTCTACTAATTGCTTAGCATACTCTAAATAAATACCCTGAGCTTGCCGTTCACTTTGCACATAAGGACCATAGCCTCCATCCTTTTCTGGACCCTCATCATGAAGCAGGCCTGTCCCTTTCATTGTATTATATATAATATCAAGAGCACCATCTACATATCTCTCTTGATCTGTATCCTCTATTCTTAATACGAAGTCTCCACCTTCATGCTTGGCTATCAAATATGCATATAATGCTGTACGCAAATTACCCACATGCATTTTTCCCGTAGGGCTGGGAGCAAATCTTGTTCTTACCTTGCTCATATTTTCTCTTCCTTTCATTATATCAATTCTATATAGGTAATTGGGAAATAACACAATTACCTAAAGAGTTTCGTAATTATCCATATCAATACTATATTATAGCATAATAACAACTAAAACCCTTTGCATTTTAAGGTATGGCAATAGGGTTACTTAATATTTGTTGAAATATAGGATTCCCCAGAAATTGGACGAATGCAAAAGCAACAACTATAATATTCACAAATAAAAACACCAAAGTAGCCCTTGACCAGTTTTTCTTAGTGGGCTGGGTGTTATTGGCAAATCCCCATACAAAAAGCATAACAAGGGGTACTACCCAACCAACAAAAGGGATAAAAGAAGGCAAGAACAAGATGGCATACATTTTTATCCATTGAAAAAATGATATGGTCCTTTCATTATTATCTTGATCTATCCCTTGATTTATTATTTGACGGGATCCTTGATCTATACCCTGATTATTCCCATAATTCTGGGGTTGCTGTATTATATTATCGCTATGTCTAAAAAATTGATCCTTTTCTCTAAAAGAGCTACCACAATATTCACAAAAATTCGGGCTCTCACTATGTGATTGTCTCCCACATTCATTGCATTTCATTACCCTTCACCTCATCTTTACTATCTCATTCATTTTTGACTAACTCATATACTATCATAATTTCGTAAGATATACAATAAGTGGTGACTAATTGTCCACCACTTATTGTATAGGTCTTATTCACTTCTTAAAGCATCTATAGGATTAAGCTTTGCGGCTTTATTGGATGGCATATATCCAAATCCTATACCTATAGCGGCTGATACTCCAAAGGCCATTAGTATTGCATTCATACTTGGTGCTGCTTCTAAACCGAAGGCATTGCCAAGTAGGACTGTTAAAACATATCCGAATACTATTCCTAGGGAACCTCCTATGCAGCTAATGAGAGTAGCTTCAATTACGAACTGCCTCATAATATCTTTTTTTCGAGCTCCAATCGCTTTTCGAATACCTATTTCCTTAGTTCTCTCCACTACCGACACCAACATGATGTTCATTATTCCTATTCCGGCTACCAATAGGGATATTCCTGCTATACCTCCTAAGATTGAGGATAGCATAGATGTCATATCAGTAATCATATCGAGCAGCATAGTCATACTACTAATGAAATATAGATCTTCGTTTTTCATAATACCATATAGATATGTGTCTAATATATCTTCACCCGCTTCTACTAACTCAGCATTATGAGCAGCCACGACATAGCTTGAAATATCATTGGACCCAGCCATCCTTGTGGCATTGGAATAGGGTATGTAGATAATATGATCACCGGAATTTTCTTTTGATTCCTCTTTTTCTGCCTGGATTCCTAGTATTTCATATACCTGCCCGTTGATCTTAATTGTATCTCCTACTGATGCTTTCCCATCAAAGAGTTCATTAACTATATAGGATCCGATAACACATCCATTAAACCGATTCTTTATATCCCCATATTGAATGAAGCGACCGGCACTTAATTCCAGACTATTAATGTCTAGATAATCCTCACCAACACCATAAACCGATGAAGATATAGAATTGCTACCATTTTTAACTGTATATCTTGAAGTAACCTGAGGAGTCACCCCATAGAAAAAGGAGCTATTCTCAGCTACAAATTCGTACATATCATCTACATCAACCTTACGCGTATCAGTATTGGTAACAGATATATTTATCATATTTGTTCCCAATTCATCAAAGCTGTCTACTATATAGTTTGTTACTCCTTCCATAAGTCCTACAAGAGTAATAACTGAACCAACACCAATTATCATACCTAGCATGGTAAGAAATGACCTCAGTTTGCTTCCCCATATACTTCTTAGGGCTAATTTAAACGCCTGACTTATTTTCATATCAATAATCTTTCCTTTCATCTGTGTGAATTCTATTCCCACTTAGCCCGCAGGCTTTCCACATGAAAATCTCCGATTATCATGTTATAAAGGCACAATGTTTGCAAAGTAAATGTGAAAATTATTCACTTATGAATAATCCTGATTTTTCAATTCAAGCCTGCTTCCTATATTCTTCTACACTTTGGTCATATATTATCTTTCCATCCTTTAAACCAACTACACGCCTAGCTTGCTCTGCTACATTCCTATCATGGGTAATTAGAACAATTGTATTACCCTCCTCGTTTAACTTACTAAGGAAATCCAGTAACTCTTTACTTGTTCTTGAATCTAGGGCCCCAGTAGGTTCATCCGCAAGTATCAATGAAGGGTTTCCTGCTAATGCTCTTGCCACTGCACCTCTTTGCTGCTGCCCACCTGAAAGCTGGTTAGGATAGTTCTTCCACTTGTCTTCCAATCCAACTGTCTTTAGAGCCTCCATAGCCATTTCTCTTCTTTGCTTCTTACCATATCCAGCGTAAAGCAATGGTAATTCTACATTCTCTAATAGAATTTGCTTAGGCAAGAGATTATACTGTTGAAATATGAAGCCTATCATTTTATTACGGACCGTAGCAAGCTCATCTCCTTTAATCTTACTTACATCCTGCCCCTTTAAAATATATTGGCCGGATGTAGGTATATCTAAAGCGCCAATTATATTCATTATGGTTGATTTACCACTACCTGACTTACCAACAATAGCAACAAATTCTCCTTCATCGATAGTGAGATTGATTCCATCATTGGCTCTAACCTCCGTGTCACCCATCTGATATATTTTCTTAATATCAATAAGCTCAATAAGGTGATTTGTCTTTCTTTCATTAACTTTTTCCTGCATATTTCTAACCATGCCTTTCTTCAATGTAGGCTGTATTCACACCTTTTATGTGAATTTCGAAATTCTTCACTTTATTATCTCATAAACTAACAGATTAGGAACTCAAATGCTGCTTATTCATGGATATTACCTCATACTATCAGGGCCAGTTCGAATCTCGGTTCGAACCTCATTCTGATGTGCTTGGCCCTCTGAAAAACCTCCTTGGACTGGTCCACCAAATTGAAAGAATTCAAAACCTGTTCCAGTATTTCTTTCAACATATACCTCTTCGTCACCATTTAAGCCACTCTTTATCTCTATATAATCTCCATCGGTCAACCCAGTTTCTACTGGCACAGACCTAAAGCCTGCAGGGACATCTCCGATTGCTTCAGTAACAGTGTCATCTACAACATATACAACATCCCCACGCATTAAGGCTTCAGTAGGAACAGCAATTACCCCTCCAACCCTATCAACAATAATTTCTCCAGTAATATTCATTCCAGGTAGAAGGTCCCCTGTTTCATCAATGCGCACAGTCACAGGATACTGGGTTACTCCACCACTGGTAGAGCTTAATAGGCTAACATTGGTTACAACCCCTTTAAATATAGTATCTTCAAGGGCGTCTGCAGTAATCTTAACCTCTTGACCAACCTTAACATTTAATACATCAAGCTCATCAATAAACATATCAAATACAGCGGCTGACAAGTCATAGATTACACATAGGTTTGATTTGGCCATAATTGTATCTCCCACCAAGGCATCCTTCCTAATTAATTTCCCTGATATAGGAGCAGTTATACTATAATCCGTTCTGTCTTCTATAGTTTCATCGAGGGAGGCCTTAGCATCCTCAATCTGATCCATGGCACTATCCATGTTATCTTTAGCACTTGTTAGCATATCATCAGCACTGTCCAATTTACTCTTATAGACTTCTAGCTGTTCTTCAACAGACTCTGAGGTTAATGTCAGTATTGTCTCTCCAATATTTAATTTACTACCCTCATCTATAGATATGCTTTCAATCTCACCAGCTCTATCTGCAGTTATAACAGTTTCAGTTATTGGCTTGAAGTTGCCCTCTCCACTGCTATAAATATCTCCAATTCTGGCTGTTCCTGTTGTACTAGCAGATAGTCCTCCTGGGTTTTCAACAGATATAGTTACCATGCTAACTATACGATTTCCTGTTAGAACTTCATTACCACTGCTTACCTTAGTAACCTTACCACTTATAGTTTCAAAACTGTCATTAATTGTAACCTCTGCTTTTTTACCTACTAGGCTTTGATTAACATCTGCAAAACTAAAAGGTATCTCCAGAAGCATAGTACTATTATCATATATTTCTGCAATCTGACTACCAACCTGAATTTTATCCCCTTTCTTGACAAATAGGGATTTAACAACTCCTGCTTCATTACATTTTATTCTAGAATCACCTTGTTCATTAAGTGCCTTATTATAATCAGCTAAGGCTTCTTCATAATCTACCTTTGCATCTTCATATCTATTAACAGCTTTATCATAATTTCTTTCAGCTCTAGTTACAGAGGTTTCAGATTTTTCTATCAGATTATCAAGGGTTTCAGTTGCAATCTGATATAGAACCTGACCCTTTTCAACATAATCCCCTTCTTCAAAATCTGCTGCAATAACCTCACCTTCAACAAGAGTTGTGACTTCATATGTGTTTAGTGGACTAAGTGTTCCTGATGAAGACAGGATTGTCTCTATATCCCTTATTCCAACCTTCTCGGTTGTAGATATATTAATATTATCCATCACTGATTGAATATTAGATCTGACCCTAGCCCTTAAAAAATTAAATAATATAATTATGGTTATAATAACTGCAACCCATATTATTAACTTCTTTTTACTCTTAATTTTTTCGGATAATTGTTCCATGTCAATGCCCATGCCTTTCTTTATATTCCTACACTTATCTATTCTCTGCTACAATAACACGAACTCTACCACCAGCATATTCTGGTCTATCATAATAAGCAGTTACTTTAAGGTTCGATATATCATCTAGGTCGTCAATTGAGCTAAGAACATATTCCCCATTTAAATAGAAATATACATCGCATTCATCTGCCATAGTATAACTAGCTGCCTCATTATATACACTAGAACCAACTATTGAGGTTACCTTCGTTTCATATAGATTCCTAATAGCAACAACTTTGTTATTCTCAATTAGTAATCCCTTAGGCCCTTCCTCACTAAGCTCACCAGATATGAATTCTCCAGTAGCAGTTCCAGTCTTACCATCAATTATGTAATCATAGTTAAATTCAGTAGAATATACGCTGGCAGGAGAAGCAAATCCTGTTAATATACCATAATCAAATTGATCACCAGTTACCCCATCTAATATCAGATGGGATATAGCCCCTTGAGCATTTTTCTCATAATATATTACAGATGAGTCAAATATAGGTACATTAGCTAATCTTCTAGGATAAACACTAACATAATTATTCTCATACATATCTACTATTTTTACATTGGATGCTAATTTATTATCTCCAAGATAACTTCCATCTCCGTTAAAGCTACCGCTACTTAAGGGAGCACCAGTCTTTCCTACTTCACTTATAATCGCCTTACCCTTTTTATAAGTAACTCTTATAAGATCACCTTTATGAAATTGAACAAGCACATTATCATAATCCTGTAAATACTCATTACCGGCAGCATCTACATATACAACATAGTCTGAAGACACCATCTTACCCTCATCATTTTTTATTATGTGGGTTCCGGTTTCTATAACAACACCTGTGGATCTCGTATTAAAATCATGTGTGTCTAATACATATCCAACCTTTCCATTCTTACCAAGGAGTATGGTGACTACATCCCCTTCTTTAACACTACCCATGGTCGAAAACTCAATTGAAGCTTCAGATCTTTCAAATGAATATTCCTTACCAGCAACTGTTACAGACTGAGGAGCGATTACATCTGGGTTTATAGATTCTACCTTTCCTGTAACCTTATCATCATATGCCCATACAGTTTCTAATTCTTCCGAATAGTATATAAGATCGTAATCGTTATAATCATACTGGGTACATTCTATACCGTCTCTATAGAAGGTTGCCTTATCTAGTGAAAATGGTATCTTTGACTTCCAATTAGCATCTAAGAGAATTGGTCCCTGTGTACCCTCATTAATAATCGATAGATAATCTGGTTTTCCCTCTGAGTTTAGAGAATACCCAATAGACTGTGCATATACAACACCAGTCTTCGTAGTTGCATTAAGGAGATTATAGAAAAGATTAATACAATCAGCGACATTAAGATATTCCCTACTAGATTTTTTAATGTTCTCATTCAGATTTTTTGATTCATATAAGGCCATCTGTCCACCTAGTGTATTTCCTACAAAATCACTATTGGTATATCCTAATAAACTTGTAACAGCCTTTACAGCTTCCTGAAGGGTTATCCCTCTATCAGGCTTAAATGTTCCATTTAGATACCCTGACATCCAACCATTATTTATGGCTGTCTCTATGTATCCTGCTGCCCAGTGATTCTTTTGAACATCAGTATAAAGGGATAGGTTTGTCTTATTCCATGCCATATCCTTATAGGTTGATGCATTAACTAGAAGCTGAGCAAATTGACTTCTGGTTACAATCTCATTACGATCACTTAGATTACCCTGATCGGTTTTCATAATTCCTATTGATTTTATAACTCTCTCTGCTTCACTTTGAGCTGCCAATGCCCTTTTAGTCCCTATAGGGCTAACAATGGTCGCAACAATTGTAATAACAGCAATCCATATACTTAATAATTTTCTTACCATTATATATCTCCTTATACAAATTTTTCTTGCAAATCGTTTTTATTATATATGTAAATCATGAACATTTCGTGTTCATATGGTGAATTTTTAATAAAGTGTATAAAATTTCTTATACTCTTCAAATAATATTCGAAAAAATGGGAGTGTATAATCAACATACACTCCCCAAATACATGTTAATATTCAGCCTCACCAAAACATATGAACAAGGAAAAATGTTTCCCATGGTGAGTATTTACATTCGTCAGTACTTAGGCTCTGTTTTTTAGAACCTTACCCTTCCGTCTTCATTGCCTCAATCGCACTAATCTTAGTTGCCCTTCTTGCAGGGAAATATCCTGATACAAGTCCAACGACAATGGATATACCCATGGCCATAAGCGGAAGATGGATTGGAACAATAGAGAAGGATGTATTCTCCATGTCATACATATAATTTCCTGACATAAGAGCTGCGAATAGAGGCTGCCCGAACTTATTAATAAGCCAGGAGGCTAGATAGCCTAAACCTACACCTATAACCCCACCTAATAATCCTATCAAAGCCGCTTCAAACAAGAATAGCTTTCTAATATCTTTAATAACACAGCCCAATACCTTCATAATACCAATTTCCTTAGTTCGTTCATAAATGGACATTACCATAGTATTGGCGATACTAATGGCAGATACTATCATGGCTACTGCACCTAAGGCCCCTAGAACCATCTGTAAAGTTTCTGAGGCTTGTTGTAATGGCTGCAAATACTGCATCTGACTATAGGACTGATATCCAAGAGCAGTTATTGCATCCTGTACCTCAATAACATTGTCTATATTATCCACATTTAATCTAATCTGTTGGTATTCATTAAGGGCTTTTATTGCCTTCTTTCGATCTTCTAAGTTCAGGGTA
This sequence comes from Clostridiales bacterium, assembly GCA_012839235.1. Taxonomy (GTDB): domain Bacteria; phylum Bacillota; class Clostridia; order Lachnospirales; family Lachnospiraceae; genus Mobilitalea. The sequence goes on along the minus strand of DUNS01000089.1, from coordinate 13,176 downwards.
TTACAATATTCCAAATATATCTTTCTAAAATATTCAATATCCATATATGTACTATAATCAAACTCACCATTGGTCTGCTCCATCTTGGCAATATTCTTAAGAGGCAGACTAAATTCCTTCTTTCTTTCGTTGGTAGGATAGCCCTGGAATTTTAGCACCAATTTATCCTTCACCAAATCAATCTCTTTTTGATTACGTCCCCACCCTCTTGCTGTGGTGTCATGAAAAGCGTAAGGATTATTGTGACCAAAGATTATAGCAGAAGAATCCTCATCTGTAGGGTATTCACCCATTACAAGATTAGGAAATTCAAATTCACTGAAGCTGTTCCTATCCATGGCTGTAATATAAGTCCACCCTTGGTATTTCCCGGATTGGAGCATTGCATCCATTTGAATCATCGGGGTTACTGTACGAACATGATCTATTTCTCTGATCTGTGCAACCAGCTTATCATCCAGCTTCTGCTGTCTACTATCAACCCATTGACCATCTTCATCATAAACATCACCCCAAGTATTAACATAAATAGTAGTAAGCCCACCTTGCTGCATTACTTGGGTTTCAAAGTTGTTCTCCATACCGTATCCAATGGATCTCATAATTATAATTGATAATGAGCCAATTACCACACCAAGAACAGTAAGAATCGTTCTGGCTTTACGCCTCGAAAGACTCTTAAGCCCCATTATTAAAATGTCACTAATCCTCATAAAGATCAATTCCTTTTTTGATTTTTCTACTAGCAAGAAAGGCTCCCAGCGCTATGCTTATAATAAGAACTCCACCAGAAACTCCAAGGACAAATGGCAATGAAGAAAGTAGGGGGTCCTTTACCTCACCCATACCTGCTTCCATTGATGGATGGTCCATATACATACCTTCATCAGATCCACCGTCTGAGATAACTTCTCCTTCCATGGCTGAAACATGAACAGACTTCACTGCTACTGTTGCCAATTCATTTATTATAACTTCATCAAATTTACTCATGATGTTCCTCCATTCTCCTCATACCACACTATCAAATATTACAAGTTGAATTTATAAACAAATTCACCTGTCATTCTAAAAATCTGTTTCTTTATTATGTAGCCTGTTTTTATATATACTGATAATAACCTTTCTGGATACCGGAACAAAAATTACAAATATAGCTATCAACACTACAATAAATAACCACATTGGTAATATTTCTTTCTTTACCTCTATAACATCTGGGTTATATACATCATCTACTCCACCAGGCATCATACCTGGATCAAATGGAATCTCTGAAGAAACCATTGTTTCAAATTCTTTTGTATACTCTATTTCATCTCCATTACTATCTTCAAATGTTATCTTAACTATACCCTTTGCCATTCCTTCTACATTAGGTATTACTTCAAATTCCGCATATGATGGAGAACCCGCAGCTATATTACCTATAAAATACATGTTACCATCTGACTTAGTAAAATCCCCTTCAACTGTAGCAATAACATTATTTAATGGAGATTTACCCATATTATAAAACTCGAAGGATAGGGTAGCAGGATTTCCAACTAGAACATTACCATCCCATGAGTACACATTAACATAATCAACAACTGGTCTTGAATTTTCAACTGCCTGAAGGCTTAATTCAATTTCCTCAGTCTCTCCGATTTCACCAGTGGCTGGATTAGCTTTAATACCATCATATTCATAGGCAACCTTTAATTTGATTGGATAGGCTTTTGTCATAGTATCAGCCTTAACCTTCATCTCCAGACTATGCTGTGTTGTATCTCCTGGAGCTATTCTCTGTACAAAGAAGCTATTACTTCCCTGAGTAGGGGTAAATATACTCTCCTCTTGAGTTACAGTAATAGTTATATTTTTAGCTGCAACAGTGCTATGGGTGTTGGTTATATCGAAGATGAAGTTAAATGTGGAACCAGCTCGCAATTCCTCCGTATCAGTAGAGTATTTGCTAACAATTAACTTAGGCTTACTAACCTGATCTTCATCCTCATCTGGAGCTATTACATCAGGATATACAGTAGCCTTGGTTTCATAATCAGTCCCCGCCTCATCCTTGTAGCTTATTATAATATTTAGAGTTTTTATACCACCAGTAGCATGATTAGAGACTTTCAAAGGTATCTCTGCATTTTTCTTCTCTTCCGCCTTTATGCTACCTACCCAAAGGCTTTCTGTAAAGTAGTTCTTTATTAAACCAGTGGCTCCAAACCCTTCACTTGCTTCATCTACTTTAATAGATATATCCTTAGCCGTAGTGTCTCCACTATTTTTCAAGGTAGCTACCAAATTAAGATTATTATCAGGCTCTAAAATCCCCTTGATTGATATGTCTTCTACTATTAAAGAAGGAGCATTATCTTTCTTTGTTACATCAACAAATATATCATGGTTAACGGTATATGCTTTTCCATCAACATCCTTATATTCAATATTAAGGGTTACAGTCTTAAGACCTGCTTCCGCTGTAGGTAGGACCCTAACTGGAAGAGATATATAATCATATTTACCTTCAGTAAGATCACCAACCTTGATTTTAGGTGTTTCATATAAAGGAATTATACCTGTTGATGACTCTCCCGCTCCATAGTTAACGCTTACATATGTACTAAGTGCTGAAACCTCACCCTCATTACGAAGTCTAAATATCATATTAGTATCACTACCAACCTTAGCATTTCTAACACTTACGTCACTAAGAGATATCTGAGCTGGTGTTAGCTCCTTAACAATTGAAAAATCCAACTCTAAGTCCAAAGGATACTTCTGTCCAGTGTTTTGGTTAAGTGCCGACACCGTGATAACAACAGGATAGCTTCCAATCTGGGCAGTCTCTTTAACTGTGATATCAAATTCTACATAACTAGTTCCATAATTAGATACTCCAAAAGCAGGAACACCATCACCTTTTTCAGAGAGAAGCATATTTGTCACTGTAAAAGGCGCTCCCTCCTTAACATCAATGGTAACAAAGGCACTGTGCATATAGGCATTAATTGCACGGATAGGCAATATCATATGTTTTTTCTGGCCTGGCCTTAGAATCAGAGCATCATCTTTTAATATTTCATTAAGAACTATGGCATCTGCCTCGTCATTAGCTGCTTCTACATTATTACTATCAATAGCAAACCCTAACAATAACAGTAGTGTTGCCAGAATAAGTACTTGAATTTTTTTAAATTTAGTCTTCATATCAAATTCCCCCGTCTTCCTTTAATATATTGGCATTTAACCCATTATCCTCTATAACTGCTGCAATTTCACTATCATCTATATTTTGTATAATTTTATTAGCCTCGTCAGCTTCATTATTCTCTTTTTCTTTCACTTTATCTTTATTAATCATTTCAACTTTTTCAATTTTTCCATCAAATATATGTATTATCTTATCAGCATATTCTGCAAGTCTTCTATCATGGGTAACCATAACAATTGTCTGATGATTAATCTTGGCCATCTCTAAGATAAGATCCATTACCTCTTTAGATGTTTTAGAATCTAGATTACCGGTTGGCTCATCAGCAAATACTATTTCAGGATTTGACACGAAGGCTCTTGCAATTCCCACTCTTTGTTGCTGCCCACCACTCATCTCCTTTGGCTTATGCTTAAGCCTTGAACCTAGTCCCACCTTTACTAACATATCCCTGGACATCTTCTTACGCCTTTTGGATTTAACATGCTTAAATACTAGTGGAAGTTCAACATTCTCCAAGGCAGTCATAGAGCCCAACAGGTTATAGGATTGAAATACAAAGCCTAGGTTGTTCTGGCGAAACTTTGCTAAGTTTTTTTCGCTCATTCGACCTATATTCTTTCCTTTTATAATAACTTGTCCTGAGGTAAGCTTCTCGATCCCAGCCATTAGATTAAGCAAGGTCGATTTACCTGACCCAGACACTCCAAATAAACAACAGAATTCACCACGATCAACTGTAAAACTAATATCATCAACCGCACATATTCGTTCAGAACCCATTCTATATATCTTCTTGGCACTTTTTACTTCAATTATTGCTTGTGATTTATTGCCCATATCTACACCTTTCTGCCTATTTTGAAACATATTCCAATCATATCTATGCTACATCAAACTTCTTAAATTAAGAATACTTATTTCTTAAAATTATCTTACATTTATTACAAATCCAATCTTAGACTTTGAGCCTATTCAGACTTAGGACTTTTATCTCTTCCATCCTCCTGTAGCTGTTTTTCTCTTTTAGCAGCTTTATTATCGATAAATCGAACAAATACCAATTTTATATAAGCGCCAATTGGCACTGCTAATAGCATACCAAGGAAACCTCCGATAGCACTGCCAAAAATAAGGGAAATAATAACTATAAGAGGGTGAATTTTTATAGATTTACTCAGTAATTTAGGTCCAACGAAATTACCATCAATAGTTTGTATAATAGCCAGAGCAATTAATGCAATGAGTAGCTTTCTCATATCCCCATTAATGAGACAAACCAAGGCAGTAGATACATATGCAACAATTGGACCAAAGTAAGGAATTAGATTTCCAATCCCAGCAAATATTCCAATAACAAGTGCAAACTTAACCCCAACTGCTGATAAGACAATGCTAATCGCTACCATCATAAATAGGGCATCTAACATCTGTCCACGGATATATCCGGAAAAAACTTCATCCAGATCTTCTACCATGACTCTTATTTGTTGATTTTTTCTCTCATTGAATAATGCAAAACAAATTTTCTTAGAATATCTCATGAACATTCTACCATCAATCATGAAATAAAAGCCTATTAAAAAGCTAAAGAAAAATGTTGTAAGAAAACCAGTCATATTGGTTACGGATGATATGCTACTCTTTGCCAGATTAGAAGTTGCCTCAAGTACATAAGTTACAACTGTTGTAACGTAATTTTCAAACTGTTGAGATTGAATATCAAGCTCTCCTAACTTTTCTAAAACAGCATAGTAGAAGCTATTTAGACTTTCAATAAACTCATTACCAAGCTTAATAATGTCATCAAGATTAGCTAATCTTAATTGATCTGTCACACTATATACTAATAGAGATATAAGCCCCCCCACTGCTATTGCTACAAGAAATACCGTAGTCACAGCTGCCCATGTACGGGGTGCATGGAACTTACGGAACAATTTATATACTTTAATTTTTCGGTATTTATTTTCAAAGAATGTAACAGCAGGATCAAGCAAATACGCAAAAACAAATCCTAGGGTAATAGGTTTAATCACCCGTAGGAGCCAGTTTAGCTTCTCCATAATCATCTGCAATATTGTGGGCGCATTCTTTGCCACCAGACTGAGGGAATATATTATAACTGCTGTCACAATAACATATATTGATGCTTGTAAGTATTTTCGATTAAGCTTATCACGTAAGTTCATCAGGTTGCCTATTGCTCCTTTCCCCATCCTCAATATATTTAACAATACAATCAACTGAATTATCTATTCCAATATAATCGCTTCTTAGGGATAGATGATAGTTCTCTGCCCTTCCCCACTTACCTGTAGCATGATAATTATAATAATTTGCTCTCCGTTTATCATATTTGTTAATCTCATCATCCGCCTTATCTGCAGGCAGATTATACATATTAATGGCACGATTTCTTCGATAATCTAAATCTGCCCATATAAATACATTAACCACATTATCAAATTCCTTCAAAACATAATCAGCGCAACGGCCTACAATAACACATGGTCCTTCCTTAGCCACCTTACGGATTACGTTAGACTGTGCAATATATATCTGATCATCTAAAGAAAGGTGAGCAAAGCCAATATCTTGATTACCATACACATTCATTCCCATGGCTATGGAATACAGAAAGCTACTTGTAGCTTTATTCTCTGCATTATAAAATGCTGCCTCTGCAAAGCCGCTTTCCTTGGCAGCTAGAGAGATTATCTTATTATCGTAGTAAGGAACTCCTAGCTTTTCTGCTAGTTTTTTGCCTATTTCTCTTCCGCCACTTCCGTACTGTCTACTAATCGTAATAATGCTTTTCATGATACACACTCCATTCTTTAATTTATTGGAATAAATCAGAGGGGAAAATCCTTTATATTAGTATAAGTATAGCATAATTTACCTTAAGTATGAAGTATTATTGAATGATACAATTCAAATCCAAACAAAGATCTTAAGATATATTTTCTTCATGGGATTAGAAGCCAGGTAGATAGTATTATAGGTTGATTTATATAAGCCTATTACCCTTTTTAGTTCTTCCTTACTTATAGTTTTTCGACTAAATCTAGCCTTAAGAATAACCTCCATACAATTATCAAGCTCCTCAATATCAATATAGGGAAAGTTATCTTTTACGTAATCTATATTATCTTCAAGTCGTTCCTTGAAATTTGGTAGCCCTGCTCCTACTGATACGGACCTCTCAATCTTTTTATAAAAGAATAAGGCCTTCTCATTACGATTACTTTTAAAAATATATCTTTTTTGGCTGTGCTTAACTATGATAATAGTAATACTACAGATTATGATAACTCCAAGTATTAACAAGCCAATCCTACTAAGTAGCTTACTAAAGGTAGCCCCATCAGTAGCTAAGGCTTCATTATGCTTTTTTTGTTCAAGAACATTATCCTTAGGGCTAAGGACATTGTCTTCACTATTAAGCTTTGGACTAGGAGTTAGAGTGGGATCCATAGATTCAACAGGTGGCAGAATGATATTCTCCTGTTTATCTTCCACCTCCCCAATTCCCGCCATATTCTCAATTATTGCTTCTGTATATTCAATTCCTGAGCCTGGGGTAAATTCCACAGGTATCCAGCCACAATTATCAATATAAACCTCCACCCAGGCATGGGCGTTATAATCTCTTACTGACAATTCAACATGACCAACACTATATGAATTATCACCCTTATTAGAATATTCATTAATTAGATTGTTGGCTAAGCTTTGATCATTATTTATATCATTTATTCCTACTGAATATCCCTCAACGTATCTGGCAGGGACCCCCATAGCTCTTAGCATCAGCGTACCAGCGGATGCATAGTGAGCACAATATCCAATTTTATTGTCATATAAAAAATATTCCACAAAGTCATAGCCTTCAGGTAATCTACCAGGTGATAAGGAATACTGAGTATTAAAATTAAGATAATCCTTTACATAAGATATCTTGTCTGAAACCCCATTTAATTCCTCATTAATGTTATATAGAGAAAAGTCTCTTTTTAATTGTTCCATCCCTTCTTCAGGCAGCCTTGTATAATGGTCATATACATATTCCTCATATAAATTCTCCATTCGAATATATTCTATCTCTTTATCTGGGATTGAATAACTAATCTTATCAGATACACTCCCTAGTCCAAGGGAAATATTAAAATAGTAATCGGCCAAATATTCCTCCCCCTTTGACCTATGTGTACCATAGAGATCTAATCTATATTCATCAATAGGCAAGTACCTATAATCTGTAAAGTAGGGAAGATAGAGGAATTTCTTATTGGCTTCTTTATATTCAATATCAATTTTTCCTTTAGAAAATTGATATTTATAATCATCTGATCCTTCAACAAGACCGATGTTACTTATTATGTTTTTTCTTCTTCTGATATGCTCAAGTAGTTGACTTACCTGATTCATAGGGGAGAATATATCAGCTGATAAATTTTGAAATTTCTTATAGCTATCTCTCATGTCCGGGGAATCGTCTTCCCAACTATCACCAGTATAGATACTTCCCACATAACCCTTTAGATAAATTCCTTCTATAGCTGAAGGGACAGGAGCTACTACTCTAAGGTGTTCCCTATTGTTAAAGGTAACATTATCCACTCTACCAAGACGTCCCTCACTTAACCCACCAGATGCTCCACCCCTTCCTCCAGTTCTTAGTATTGTCAACGAATCTGACACTGTATCAAGGGATAGCTCTCTTAAATAAGTCTGTATATGTGATTTTGTTTCTTTTATCATATTTATATCTTCGTATTTTTCTAAAGTAATAACTTGCCCTAAGATCAAAAAAACTAGTAGGGTCGCTGTAGAAAGAAAAACTGCTGTTTTTAGATGAATCCTCTGAAATATCATGGGTTGACCCTTATAATCCCAGATTCGCTCAAGTCCATGAGCCTTGGACTGAAATACTAATACCAGCAAGGTCATAATAAGATACTTGCTAGATGGTACCTTACCCACGGCAAAGCTAGTAACTAATGGTAACAGCAAGATATAAAGTATACTATTATGAAATCTTTTACTCATAATAGCAGCTGCCATAGTAAAGGTGATAGGGATAATTATTAAACTCATGAACAAAGTAGTATCCTGCTGTACAGTAGAATAATCCGCAACATATAATCTAATGCTGGTCTCGAAATAACCATTAATTTCCCCAATCACCAAATTTTCTATAATATAGAATGCATTTTTAATTCTACTAAGCTTTGTAAGACAATATGCGACATAGAAAACAATTGCAATTAAAGTTATCAGTGCTTTATATTTGGGTAAGAAAAAGAAAAGGTAAAATATTAAACTAAATAATATAATTATCAGGTTTATTAATAGGGGGGATGCTGGAACAGAAAGAGTCTCTATTACGATCCCAATAAAACACCAACTGCCAAGAAATATAGCTATACACTGACATATTCTCAGGTAGATTGGTATAGTATTACCCTTATCGTCCCGAATAGTTATGCTTGAATCTATAATAATTCCATCTTCTTTTCTAAGGCTCATAAGACACCAACCTTCTCAGCTAAGCTTTAGCTCCTGAATATCCTTTGACATAGTTTTTATATTAATTGGAATAAGATCTATTTCTAATCCATCTAGTCTCTTTATATATTCCACAGCTTGATCCTTAATATCTGGCTCTCGTCTAGGGCTTTTTACTTTATTCCCTTCTATATAAAGCATTTGCTTGGTAAAAGAAGGAAATATTGTAAGTTCCTCAATAATCGCCTGAGATATTTCACCAGTTATAAGAAACATCTGACTATATTGTTCATTGCCATACTCAGCCATATAGTTACCTAAGGTATTATCATTTTCATCTACAGGTAATGCCTCCAATATTCCTCCTGCAGCTTCATAAAAGTCCTTATCCGATGATATCTTGATTCTCATACAGGCTCCTAGGCGGGAATCAAACCAGGAAAAATAATGGGTCTCTTTTTTTATCAATAGGTTGTAGGAAATGGATAGGGCGCTTTCTATTAATCCATCCATATATTTAAGCCTATCCCTTCCCTTCTGAATAGTGAAATCAAGAAATATTAGTATTGAGCAATTAAGAGGGTCACTAAACTCTTTAACCATCAGCTGCTCCTGCTTACTACTAAGCTTCCAGTGTATCTGGGAAGGTCTATCTCCCTCCCTATATTCCCTAATTGCAAACACCTCCGATGGATCATCTCCCCTTTTCGTATCTGAGTAATTATCACTTTCTATGGAGGATTTATTTTTTCTACTAACTATATCTTCTTCAATATCATAAAAATTAGGTAATACAGCTATTTTAACCTGTTCATTGCATCGCTTTTTTAATGAAAAAAGTTTTAGGGGATCATAGCAACGAATCTTTTTAAGAGATATATTAATAATTCCCGAAAATTCTGACATAAAATTATAGGTGATACTAGTCCTACTTTTTCCATCAATAGCAACCATATACTCTTTTTGGTACTTTTTTGAGGAAAAATCATTATTATATGTTATATAAACCTTTATAGCGTATATAGGAAGAAATGTTGGATTATCTAGAGTTAAAGTAATAGGTATTTCTTCATTCTTAGTAACCACATGGGCGGTAGAGGTAAGTTCAGCTTTAATAAGCCTATGGATTAAACATAGGGTTACAAAAAGAACAAAAGGCAGGGCAACTACTGTTATAAATATTATTCCTACCACATGTACATTGTATAAAATCGAAATAATACCAAGAAAAACCAGAAGGAATAGATACCTTATTTTGTTATAAAACATATAAGCTACTTGCCCCTTTCAAGTATGTTCGTTAATGATTAATTAAGGACTAAAGAACTCCATAGATAAAACTATTAGATGATTCTTGGTGGCTTAACAATCCTAAGGATTTCATCTAGAAGGCTGTCCATATCAATCTGATTTACTCTTGCCTTAGGCTTTAAAATCATCCTATGGGCGGCTACATCTTTAAATATATACTGAATATCACCAGGTATTACATAGTCCCTATTATCTATAAATGCAATAGCCTTTGCCATATTCATAATCGCAAGTGAGCCCCTAGGGCTTACCCCTAATTCAACAAGGGAATTACTCCTTGTCTGCTCCACCATGAAGGCAATATACTCATAAAGGGAATCATGAATAAATACATTTTCGACTATGCTTTGCATGGTAATAATATCCTCCTGATAAGCTACGGTAATAACATTATCCAAGGGATTAATATTTTGTCTATGCTTTAATATCATAATTTCGCTCTTTGTATCAGGATAGCCCATTGACAATTTAATAATAAATCTATCTAATTGGGATTCGGGTAACATCTGTGTCCCAACTGATCCAGTAGGATTCTGTGTTGCTATAACTGTAAAGGGTTTTGGCATTTCTCTTGTCACACTGTCAACTGTTACTTTGCCTTCCTCCATAACTTCTAGCAGGGCAGATTGTGTTTTAGGCGATGTTCTGTTAATCTCATCGGCCAAAAACAAATTACATATAATTGCACCAGGTCTATATTCGTAGCCTTGGTCACCGCTCCCTATCATGTTAAATCCTACAACATCAGAGGGAAGAACATCTGGTGTAAACTGAAGACGGTGATAATTCAATTCCATAGCCTTTGAAAAGGCTAATGCTAAGGTGGTCTTTCCCACCCCTGGGTTGTCCTCCAGCAAAATATGACCCTTAGCTAAAATAGCTGCCAAAACCTTTGCCACTATCTCCCTTTTACCCATAACAACTTTATTCACTTCATCCATAATCTGTACAGCTTTGACATAATATCTTTCCATAAGATTTCCTACCTGATTATAATTTATTTTATGATAATTTTTACTGCTTGTGGAAAGTATAACATATTTTCCGTAATTAATTAACATTTTTAGAAAACTGATTCTTTTTATTGACTTATGCCCAGAATCGTTTAGAATTGATAAAAGAGAGAATATGTTGGAGGTTTGTGCAAGTGAATAGTACAAAGAATATAATTAAAAACCCAAGAAAAGAAGAAAAGAAAGAGATTAAGATCAATTCCAAGGTATGGATTGTCGTAGCAGCTGTTTTACTTATTGCCCTGATTGGGTCCTTACTTTTTGATCAGCTTTACAAAAGGACAATATTAACGATCGAAGGGGACAAGTATTATCAGGAAGACCTGGCTTACTATTTTTACGGTGTGGAATCCTCTTATGATTACTTTGATTCGATGTTTGGTGGACAATATTGGGACATGGTTGTAGACCAAAATACTGGTGCTACAGCGCGGGATATGGCGTTACAGGAAGCAATTAGCTCTTCAATATTTACAGAGATTTTATATCGTGATGCCACTGCTAATGGTTACTCTTTAACAGATGAGGAAAGGACTACTGTGGCTGATAATGTTGCTTCCCTTCTAGAGGAACAGATACCGGAAGCAGCCATTAAGAAGAATAATTTTACTGAGGATTATTTAACTGAGGTACTATCTAAGACAACCTTGGTTAACCGTTATCGCCAGGATATAATTGATGATCTTGATATTGATGATGAAGGAATTAAATCAGAATTTGATTTTGAAGACTACCGTCAATATGATATCGAATATATCTTTATTTCCACAGAAACAAAGGATGAGGATAACAAAACAGTTCCTATGGATGAAGATCAAAAGGCTTTAGCCTATGAAAAACTTGAGATGATGGCCATGATTGCCAAAGATAGTGAAGATTGGTCAACACTAATAACTGAAGAGGAAGAAGAATTAAGCTATCGTGAAAGAAGTTTCATTGAAACTGAAAGCCCATTTTCCGAAGAATTAACCTCTAAGATCGTTGGGCTCGAAAAGGGTTCATTTACTGGCATCTTAGAAGATGATCTTGGATATTATTTTATTCGTTTAGTTGATAATACTTCAACCGAAAGCTATGATGAGGCAGTAGAGGAAGCTATAACAGAAGCAGAAGAAGAAGGATTTGCAAACGCATATAGTGACATTGAAGCTAATTATGATTATAAAGTAAACGATAAATCCCTTAAAAGACTGATAATGGGAACTATTACTTTAGCTAACTAAATAGATCTTGGCAAACAGAATAAAATACGTTTAATAGTAAAGTCTTATTACTATTAAACGTATTTTTCTATTATTAAGAATGTGGGTTAAACAACTAATAACCATTTTAATATTATCAAATATTCATACGCAATTTGTATAGATGGTTCAATAAGGTCAATTATTTTTCGGCAATTAAGTACTAGATTATTTTTAGTTAAGTGCTACAATAAGCTAATAAGCATGTCCATATCAATCATAATTGTTCTAAGACCTCTACTTATATTACGTTTTCCTATTACCTCTATATTCTTTAAGTATAAAAGGAGATTGTTTGTATTATGAAAATAATAATTGTCGGTTGCGGAAAAGTAGGCTATTCTATTGCACAGGAATTAGATAGAGAAGGTCACGATATAGTTGTAGTTGATAATAAGGCTTCTGCAATCCACCAAATCACCGATAACCTTGATGTTATGGGTGTGATTGGCAATGGAACTAGTTACACTGTTCTTAAGGAAGCAGGAATTGAAGAGGCTAGTCTTTTGATAGCTGTAACAGAATCTGACGAACTAAACTTACTATGTTGTTTATTTGCTAAGAAGGCAGGTAACTGTGAAACAATTGCAAGGGTCAGGAATCTACAATATAACGAAGAGATTAATTTTATCCGTGAAAAGATGGGACTTTCTATGACAATTAACCCTGAGTTAGAAACTGCTGTTGATATGTCTAGATTAATTCGTATCCCTACTGCTATTAAAGTTGATACCTTCGCTAATGGGAGAGTCGAGCTCCTTAAATTTCAGATTCCCGAAGAAAGCATCCTAGATAATATGTTGTTAATTAATTTGAATAAAATGGTAAAGGGCCAGCTACTTGTCTGTGCTGTAGAACGTGATGATCAAGTATTCATTCCTTCTGGAAAATT
>DUNS01000088.1 GCA_012839235.1 Clostridiales bacterium | reverse complement strand
GACCTACTGGAGTATTTATTGTTGAAGCTAAGAATGTAAATGGTCATGTTGTTGGTACTGATAATGACAAGGATATAACAATACATAAGGTTGGACAAAAAGGTGGACAGTATGAAAGTAAGATGTATAACCCTACAAAGCAAGTAGCAACACATGTATATAGAACGGCTGGATATTTAAGAGAGCAGGGCATAAATACATGGGTTCAAGGAATGGTATACTTTACAAATCCCACTATTACTGTACAACTTGAATCGAGTAAAATACCTGTGTTTTCGGAGCGTGAAGATGGCGGAAAGGAAATTTGTAATTATATTTTAAACACAGATAATAAAAACCGATTGAAGAAGGAAGAAATAGATAGAATTGTAAATGCTATTAATATGAATTTGAATCAACAAGAGAGGTATTACTATAATAATAGCAAGCAATATGATAATAATTTTAATAAATTTAATAGTGGTGCTATAGAACAATTATTATCAGGGCAAGCTCAGCAATTACAACAGCAAATTTTTTGGCAACAAGGGAATCAACAGCAACAAGCAGAACATCAGCAACAGGTAGAACAACAGATGCAGCAACAGATGCAACAACAGGGAACACAACATGCAATTAATGAGGCGACAAAATCTGTTACACCATTTGATCATGGAGGCTATGTTCAAGGACCTGGGTTTAATCCTTCGGATACAATGGCACATAATGATATGATGAACCATATGTTTTAGATTATTTCTTGAAAACACCTTCTCATATGATATAATTAAAAAAAGATAATCAATGGGGAGGTAGTTATGGAGGGTGAAAATCTATTAACTGGTGGCATTGACAGGCTTAAAGAAATGCAAGAAAGCTTACTTGAACTTGAAAGCTATAAAAATCAGCTCAGCAGTTCATCTGCTGAAGAAAAACGGCTGGCTACAAGTAAAAAGGATCTAGAAAAGTCCATGGAAGAGGAGGTTCTTGCAACAGTTAAGAAAAGACGTAAGGAAATTGAAGACACCTTTGAGGGACAGATTGACAAGGTAAAGGCTAAGATTAAGAAAAGTAAGGATAAGAGGGACAAATTTAAGAATGCCAAGGTGTCAGAGCGGATAGCTCTTGAGACGGCTCCCCTTAGAGACGAGAATAAGAAGCTTAAGCAAGAGGCTAAGAACATCTTCCGTATAAAGCGTATTCCTTCAATTTTTAATACAAGGATATTCTTTGCCTTATACCTTCCAAAGCATTTCACCGACATTATGGCTATAATGGGTATATTATTAATTACCCTTTTAGTTATCCCCTGTGCTATATATTTCTTCCTATTAGGTGAGCAAAGAATTTCATATTTGATTATCATATATTTGATCAGTGCAGCTATATACTTTGCCATATATGTGGCCATTAGCAATCTTGTTAAGGACAAGCATATGGAGGAGTTGACTCAGGTAAGAGGAATAAAAGATAATATCAGAGTTAATAAAAAGAAGATTAAGGGTATTAAATATTCTATAAAAAAAGATAGAGATGAAAGTACATATGGGTTAGAGGAATTTGATGAGAATTTAGCTAATCTTGATAAGGAAATTGCTGAAATTCTTGAACAGAAGAAGGAAGCTCTTTCTACTTTTGATTCATCAACAAGCCATGTGATTTCTGAAAGTATTAGAGCACCCTACACTGAAAAAATAACTGCTGTAAGTGAGGAACATGATAAAGCATATAAAAGCTCTGCTGACCTGGAGGAAAAAGTTAAGGCCTTAATCCTTAAAATAGCTAATGAATATGAGCCATATATAGGAAAAGACCTTATGAATCTTGATTATTTGAATACACTATCCAATATTATTAATGCTGGCAATGCTACCACTATCTCGGAAGCAATCGCTTACTATAAGAAGGGTATGGAAGAGGCAGGGATTAAGTAACCTGGTCTTGAAGAGTCATGGATTTAAGACTGTGTATACAATGATTAATTCCTAGACATATATAGTCAGCCATAGACATAACAACATTTAACCGAGTTGTCTGCAATAACATATGGTCTAGAAGACCTGAAAAGTTAACTATACCTGTAATAGAGAGGTCTCCAACTGGGGGAAGATCCTTATTAACCCCGGCCCCAGGCTTTATTGAACCAACACCTAAAGTAATATAACCTATATGATTAGATTTACCCAAAGAGGCATCAATGGCAATGATAAAGGCATCCTCATGAGTTGCGTATATCATGTCAATGGTGTCTTTTAAATTTTTAGCATGAACCGGTTCTTCTAATGTACCGTATACATAAAAATTTTTTGAAGGTGCCACCTTGGACAGCTTGTATCCGATGATTGGTCCTAAGCAATCCCCTGTAGCTCTATCTGAACCTATACATAAAAATACAATGTTTCTATTGGCGAGAACCTGCTCCCTTATTAGTTCGCTAAGAGTTTTACCTAATTTATAGGCAGAATTTCTATCTGTAGAATTAAAATAAACAGTTCTGTTTTTGTCTTTTAAGAATAATCCCATAATACCTCCATTGAAATTAAATATAATTAATTTAGGTTAAGTATTACCAAAAACAATAAAAATAGACATTGGATTCTATATCTTATCTTAGAAGCCCTAACATTTTCAGGGCTTATTCGAGATTAATAATAGGAAAAATTGATTAAGCCTTGTGAAAAGAATCGAATATCCTTGATAAAAGCATTAATAAGAAGATAACTTTTTGTAAAAGATAACCAAATGTGACATAAAGCAGGTCCCTATTATGATATTATTATTTATCATTAGAAGATTTATAGTATTTGAACCAGTATAGAATGGGAGCGGGTCATATGATAGAAACTATCTATAGCAATGAAAATGAAAGAAGTAGTTCTATGATTAGGGTTCAGCCTGTCTTCAAGATGCCTAAAAACATCAGGCAGGTTGGGAAATTAAATAATTCAAGAATTATTTACATTGAGGACTATGTTATGACTTTTATAAAACAGCTGGCTATGGAGTGTGAAACAAGTTGCAAGATTGCTGTTTTGATAGGACAGTATGTAAGGGTGGACAATGCTCGAAATATATTTATCTCCGGAGCTATTGAGGTTGAGGGAATTGATTGGTCATCGGAAGCTATGTTTACCAATGACATTTGGACAAACATTTACGATAATATTAAGAAGTATTTTGTTAATTTTGAAATCGTAGGATGGTTCTTAGGGGGACCAAGCAACATTCTTGAAGAAAAGGATAAGATCTTAAAAACCCATCTTGATAATTTTGCTGGTCAAGATAAAACCTTACTTACATATGACAATATAGAGAAAGAAGAATCCTTCCTGGTTTTTATTGATAACCGACTGGTAAGACAGAACGGCTATTACATTTATTATGAAAAAAATGAAGAAATGCAGAATTATATGATTGATCATAAGAATGTAGAAGAAAAAATAGAGCAGTACGAGGATAGGGTGACTAAGGATATTAGACAGGTAATACAAAGCAAAAAACCCACCCATGAGGAGAATAAAAGTGTTACCAGGCTAATGTATGCAGCAGGGGCATTACTTGCTGTTGTGATCCTAATAGTGAGTGCATCTATGCTTAATAATGTTGAACAAATAAAAAATATGCAAAAGACTTTAGCAGAGCTTTCTGAAAAGGTCCCATCTAAAGAGGATACTAACCAAGTTGTGACTAAAGGTAATGATAAGGTTGATGTTTTGGCAGAAACGATTAATGAGAATATGACCGTAAGAAATTCTGATCAAGGAAGTCTTGATATTGAAGTTCTCCCCGGGAATGTATACCCTCTTGAAGGTGAGGAAATTAATCAAACTGCTGAAGTTCCTGACAATACAGATGCTGGGGAGGAAGATATAGATACTACTCAAGGTGAAAAGCTGGTGGAGGCCACCCAGCCTCTTGCAGAAGAGCCCGCCCAGGAGGTAATTAAACAGGAAGTTAAGTATTACACTGTAGAAATGGGAGATACCTTAGCAGGAATCAGCTACAAGCTATATAATTCTGCTAATTACATAAAAAAGATAATGAAGCTTAATAATATTGAAGATGAGAACGTTATCATTGCAGGGCAGAAGTTAATAGTACCATAATTAATAAATTGATATATGTTGCAAAGTGTGGTTACTTGAACTGCTTTGCAACATTTTTATTGCAAAAGGATAGGAAATAGGATGTGTTTTCTAAAAAAAAGATGCTATGGGATTGAAAATAGGTTATAATCAATTCAAAGTATGTGCAATAGGAGCAAGGTATGGGTAAGCAGGTTAGTGATAAGACAATCAGAGATTATGGCAGACGCAAGAGAAGACAGCGAAGAATTAGAAACACTATTCTAGGATTGATTATTGGTGCTTTAGTTTTGGGTGTAAGCATTTATCTATTCCTACTTTATCATAAAAATTATCAAAGCTACGAAGTCTTAAGCTCCGAGGCTATTCCTGGAGATAATTCATCTAAGTTTCTTGATTATAAAGGTGGAGTTGTCAAATACAATAAAGATGGAGCAGTCGCATATGATAAAGATGGTAAATTACTATGGAATGGTTCCTATGAAATGATGGATCCTGTGGCTGATGTATGTGAAAATTATGTTGTGGTCGCAGATAGAGGGAGTAAGCTAATACATATTTTCAATGAGACTGGATTTGTTTCTAGTATAATAACCCTATATGATATTATTGAAGCTGAAATCGCCAAACAAGGAGTAGTGGCGGTTTTAATGGGAAGCGAGAAGACCAGTTATGTTAAGCTATATCATGCAGAAGGTACGATTGTAACTGACAGTAATGAAGAGGGAGTTATATCTGAGATAGTTACTCAGGTTGATGAAGCTGGCTATCCTATGGATCTTACAATATCTGACGATGGCAAAAAGCTTGTAATAAGCTTTCTTTCATTTACCTCAGGGAAATTAGTTAGTACAGTTGGCTTTTACAACTTTGGTGAAGTTGGTCAGAACGTAATAGACCGATTTGTTGGTGGATTTGAATATGAAGAAATAGTAGTGCCTAAGGTTTCCTTCGTAGGAAATAATACAGTCAGTGTTTTCATGGAAAATGGTTTTGAGCTATATTCTATGCTTGAAAAGCCGGAAAAGGTTAAAGAAGAGATATTTGAGCAGAAAATTTATAGCGTTTTTTCTGGTGAAAATCATGTTGGACTTGTATTAGAGGGAACGGATTCTGTCCTTAAGCAGCTTCTTCTATATGATAAGAATGGCATGGAGGTTATGAAGGAAAAACTGGACTTTCCTTATGAACAGATATATATGTCAAAGGATGAGATTATACTTCATGATAATTTGTCGACTTTGATATTAAAGACCAATGGAAGGGAAAAGTTCAGATATACATTTGACTCTAATGTTGAAGGAATATATCCTATTAACAATTTGGACAAGTATTACTTGATAACTTCATCGGAGATTTCAAGAATCGTTTTAGTTGAGTAGGATAGTGTGAAGAAAAGATGTCATCAAGTGGGCTTATATTGAAAATATTATGCACCTCGTAAGTGAAAATTAAAGATATTCATCTATAAAGTTTACAGGGAAGTGTGATAAAATTCACATGGATGAAAGGAAAGGTTGTTATGAATTGGTTATTGATCGTTGTAGTTGGAATTCTTATTATTAATGGAATGATTGGTAGGAAAGTAGGTTTTGTGAAAATTATATTTTCACTTTGCTCTTTAATTCTAACCCTTATTCTAACTGTAGTAATTAGTCCAACAGTTAATGATATGCTTGTAGGTAATGAAAGGTTTTATCAATCGGTTGTTGATAAAGTAGAAACAGTAATATCTTTTGAAGAAGAGAAGACTAGTACTAATGAAGAAATCGGTTATATAGAGACCCTCCCAATGCCAAAGTCTATAAAGGATGCCTTAATAGAGAATAACAATACAAATAAATATAAATCTTTAGCGGTGAATAGTTTCAAGGAATATATAAGCAATTATCTTGCTGGTGTTGTAATTAATGCTCTAGCATTTGTCCTTACCTTCCTTATGATATATATTGTTCTTTGGGTTATTAGCATAGGGTTGAACATTATAAGTAAGCTTCCTATCCTAAATCAGCTTAATAAAACTGCAGGAATGGTAGCAGGTCTTATTCAGGGATTACTTCTAGTGTGGGTATTCTTTATTATAATTACTGTATTTAGTGGAAGTCAGTTAGGCCATGATGCCTTAGAAATGATAGAAACAAGTGAAATTTTAAAATTTATCTATAATAACAATGTTCTTATGCAGTTTGTAATAGGTGCAAGTAGTATTTTTATGTAGAGAATAATAAAAGTATAGAGGAGGATTACAAGCTTGCTTGATAATCCTGAGGGTGTAGTTAAGGGCTGTCTCACAGATTGGTGGGATGGCCCTTGATCATTAAAATACAATTGATTTGACGATTATCGAGGTTGTTACAATTATTAACAAGAAAAAAGTTTAAAATAGTTGTTGACTTTATATATTTACGATGATATAATGATTTTTGCTGACCCGCACAGATAAGTTATTAAAACGGTGTTGGTAAAGTTTATAAAAGCCCGTGAAATAAAGGCTTTGCTAAACTTATGAACCTTGATAATTGAACAGTGAAACAACCCTGAAATTCTAAAAAATTGGAGTAGCACATGATACTTCAAAATAGATTTTCAAATTATGAACAACCTAAAAACAGTAAATGATAACAAATTGCTATTTTAGTAAATTAGCTAGAGTTAATCTTTTGCTAGATCAAAAACTTAAACAT
>DUNS01000087.1 GCA_012839235.1 Clostridiales bacterium | reverse complement strand
TAGAGACAATAGGAAATATCCTAATAAAGATAGACCCAATTCTAGATGAAGTAAAACCAGATGCCTTTTTAGTTTTAGGTGACACAAATAGCTGTTTATGTGCAATAGCAGCTAAGAGAAAACATATCCCTATTTTCCATATGGAAGCTGGAAATAGGTGCTTTGATCAGAGGGTTACAGAAGAGACGAACAGAAAGATTGTAGATCATACTGCAGATATTAACTTAACATATAGTGATATTGCTAGAGAATATCTTTTAAGAGAAGGTCTTCCTGCAGACAGAGTAATTAAAACGGGTAGTCCTATGTTTGAGGTCCTTAATTCAAGAAAAGATGATATCGAGAAATCAGATGTACTTGAAAGATTAGGGCTTAAAGAAGGCAAATACTTTGTAGTGTCTGCTCACAGGGAAGAAAACATTAATTCAGAAGAAAACTTTATGGATTTAGTAGACACATTAAATACAATTGCTGAAAAATATCAAATGCCTTTAATTGTAAGCACTCATCCAAGAACTAGAAAAATGATTGAAGCTAAGGGTATTGAGTTTAATCTGTTAGTTAAGACCATGAAGCCACTTGGATTTAACGATTATGTAAAGCTTCAAAAGTATGCGAAAGCTGTTCTTAGTGATAGCGGGACAATCAGTGAAGAGTCATCAATTCTTGGATTTAGAACATCAAATATAAGACAAGCTCATGAGAGACCAGAGGCAATGGAAGAGGCATCAGTTATGATGGTTGTACTTAAGAAAGAAAGAATTCTTCAGGGTATAAAAGTGCTGTAGACACAAGAAAAAGATACACTAAGGTTTGTTTCGGATTATTCAATGCCGAATGTGTCTGAAAAAGTGTTAAGGATTATATTGTCGTATACAGATTATATAAATAGAGTTGTTTGGGGAAATAATGAGTGATTAATCTACCTTTAGCAAGTATTATCCTCATTTTTATTTAAGAAAAGAATGAATGGTATGATTAAGCTCAAGCAACACTATTTTACTTCAAAAAAGTATTAATATATTAACATAAAAAGATTTAAATTTATTTAGATTAGAATTATGATTTAGAATAATTAACTGAAGGTACACTGAAAGTTAGCAAGGCTATTCACAGTTATCATATTGAGGTAAGTTTGAGAATAATGTGGGAGGATAGAATGAAAATACTTTATGTTGTGAACTGGTTTTTTCCGGCCAAACATTCAGGAGGACCAGCTGTAAGTATTGACAATATATGCACACTTCTGAAAGATGATGTTGAAAACTATATTGTTACAGTGGACCATGATATTAATAACAGAGCACGATTTTCAGATATCAAGGAAGGCTGGAATGAAAGGAATAATTGTTATGCGTTATATCTTGAAGAGGAAGAAATTAATTATAAAAAATTACTAAATGTAACACGCTCTATTAATCCAGATATAATTTATCTTAATAGCTTATTTGGATACAAGTTTACAGTCCCATTCTTAAAAATTGCCACAAAGGAGAACATACCACTAATATTAGCTCCAAGAGGCGAACTATGCAAAAACGCTTTTAAGAAAAAATATAAAAAGAAGCCTTATCTTTTATTATTAAGTACATATCTAAAAGGACCAAGAATTTATTATCAATCTACTTCTAGAGAGGAAACTTTAGCTATTAGAAACCTTTTGGGAGTCGGATTGGATAAGATTTACGAATTACCAAATATCCCAACAATCATCAACAAGGTATCCATGAAGAAAAAGAAAATTCCTGGTACATTAAATTGTGTTTTTTTGTCTCGTATTCAAGAGAAAAAAAACCTATTAGGGGCAATTAGAATACTGGGTAAAGTATCTGGAAATATAAAGTTTGATATTTATGGACCTATAGAAAACACAAGATATTGGAATCAATGCAAAAATGAAATAAAAAAGTTACCAAGCAATATAGAGGTCTATTATAAGGGAGTAGTAGGACGATCTGATGTAAGTATGACTTTTTCTTTGTATGATGTTTTTTTGTTTCCGACCTTTAGTGAAAATTATGGTCATGTAATCGTCGAAGCATTGTTATCTCAGTGTTTAATTGTTATAAGCGATCAAACACCTTGGACTGATATAAATAACAATGGTGGTTGGGCTTTACCGTTAGAAGATGATGGTGAATTTGTAGAAATACTAAATAAAATAATGAATATGGATGAAGAAGAATATTCGTATCATGTAAAGTTGAGTGATATATATATAAAAAATAAAATAGATATTAACGAGTTAAAGGGACAGTATTTATCTGTATATAAAGAAATTATGTTATAAATGAACTAAAGAACCAGATGAACTCTTTAGTTAGTATATGACGGTGGGAGGCAAATGCAATTGCGTGTAAAAAAGATTCGAAAATCTGATAAACTTAAAACACTTAAGGTGCTTCATATTATTTCTGGCTTCGGTGGTGGTATATCATCTCTTATATGGAATTTAGTAAGGAATACTGATTCAACTAAGATTATAAATGATGTGATAGCTTTTTCTCTAGAAGATGGAGATGAATTTATTATTGATATCCAAAATAAAGGTGGAAATGTTTATGAAATGCCACGGCCCAGAAAAAAAGGATATAACTCAATGAAAGTCTATATACTAGATGTCTTGATGAAGAATAGTTATGATGCGATTCATTGCCACATTGATGGATGGAGGTCTTTATTATTCTCTAAATATGCAAAGAAAGCCGGTATAAATAGATTTATCATTCATGCACACAGAACTAGTAACGATAGAGGTTTGATTTCTAATAATCCCTTATTTATTAAGTTTAACAGATATTGTACTAGAAGAGCAGCAACACATTTGGCGGCTTGCGGTAAAATGGCAGGTGACTTTGTATTTGGTAAAAACACTAATAAACATGATTTTATAATAATACCAAATGGCGTTATGTTAGATAAATTCATAGGCTCATTAAGTACTGAGGAAAGAAACATGTACTTGGGATCACTCGATATACCTAACAACACAGTGATTATAGGACAAATCGCTAGGTTCAACATTCAGAAAAATCATAAATTTGCTATAGACATTATTAGAGAGATAAAAAAGAGTGGAGTAGATTTTGTATGGATGTTTATTGGTGTTGGAGAATTAGAAACAGATATTAAAGAGAAGGTAATGAAGTATGGTTTAAATAACTATGTGAGGTTTTTAGGAAGACGAAGTGATGTTAACAACCTATTAAAACTTATGGATGTTATGGTGCTTACATCATATTCTGAAGGTTTGCCAACTGTTGTGATTGAAGCACAAGCAACCGGCACACCATCAATCTTATCAGATACAATCACACGAGAAACGGATATGGGCTTAGGGTTACTTGAGTTTATTCCTATTGGAGAAACGGCTGATACATGGGCAAAAGCAATCATAGATAATGTTGGACATAAATCAACTGATTACCATCATATTAAGAAAAACTTTGTAGAGAAATCATACACAGCTGCGGATGCATCTATTAAATATGAAAATTTTATCTATGATATAGTATGTAATTAGTTTACATATTATTGTACACAGCAGTTGGTTGTTTAGGGGGGTTCCAATGAATTTATTATTTATGATAGGTAGTTTGGGTGGGGGAGGAGCTGAAAGAGTAGTATGTACTCTTGTTAATGGTCTAGTAAGAAAAGATATTAGCATTACAATAGTTACTTTGGTTTCAAGTAAAACTTCGTATAGACTGGACAAGAGAATTAAGCATATCTCTTTGTCACATGTAAAAAGCATAAAAGGACTAAGTACTCTAAAAAAAGTGCTACTAATTAGAAAACACGTTAAATTATCGAATTACGACATGTGTATTTCATTTACGACCAAGGTTAATACTGTAGCACTATTAAGTATTATAGGATTAAAACAAAAGATAATCGTTAGTGAGAGAAATGATCCCTATAGGGATCCAGTAGATAAGTTAAGTAGGTTATTGAGACGTATTCTATATAGGTTTGCGGACGGCTATGTCTTTCAAACAGAAGATGCCCGCGATTACTTCTCAAAAAAGATTCAAAATAAGGGCCAGATTATTCCTAATCCTGTAAATGAGTATCTGCCTCCCCCTTATGTAGGAGAAAGAGATAAAGTAATAGTTACGGCTTTGCGCTTAGAAGCTCAGAAAAATATACCTCTTCTGATAGATTCATTCAAATTGCTCGTTAAGGATCACCCTGAATACACACTAGAGATTTATGGAGAAGGATCACAAGAGAAAGTTATTAAAGAATACATAAAGAGCTACAATCTTGACAATAAAGTATACTTGAAAGGATTTTCTCAAGAAATATATTCAGACATACTTAAAGCAAAAATGTTCGTATTGCCCTCTGATTACGAAGGGATGTCAAATGCCATGGTTGAAGCTATAGCTCTAGGAGTGCCTACCATTTCAACTGATCATCCTATTGGTGGTGCTAGAATGATAATAGAGGATGGGAAAAATGGATTGCTAACGAAAGTTAAAGATGTTAATATGCTCTATGAAAAGATGAAATACTTAATTGAGAATGAACAAATATCTGAGTATATAGGGAAGAATGGATTGAGATTAAGAGAAGAATTATCAGTTGAAAAGATAATTGATATGTGGATAAAATATATATATGAGGTTTGTGTTAATGATGACTGTAACAAATAAATACAAAAATAATAATATTCATATATATACCATATTTACACTTTTGGGTACTTATATGCTTGCCCTATTAATCATTACCGAAAATAGTAGATATTCATCTATTATACTTTTTGTATTGTTGTATACAATGTTCATATTTGCTATAATAAAGAAAAAAGTCAGAATAGATATTTTGAGTATAGTTAATATAGTCTTCACACTCTACTATTTAATTACGTATTTAAATACACCAGTGTTAATAGATTCTTCTTATGGCAGAATGAAAACAATTATATACATGCTATTTCTATTCCTACTAGTATTACAAATGGATATGATCAAAAATATGGGGAACTATATTACTAAATTATTTTTAGTTGTAGGTATTTTGTATTGCTCATATTATGTCTATACATTAAAAGTAACTGGGATAATTACTGCAATTACATTTGGAGATAGATTTGGTGGGAGTGTTAACAACATAAATGAACTAGGTATGTTTATGACATTGTTCTTTCTATTCTTTATTCATATTGGGAATACTAATAAGAGATGGATATATTACTTATTATCCATAATTCCAGCGTGTATAGTAATCGCTACGAACTCAAGGAAGGCAATTATAGGTTTAATAATAGGTTTGTCATTGTATATCTATCTATGTAACCATTCTAAGAAAAAACTTAAAACAATTCTTTATATATGTATCCTATTAATATTTATATTTGGATTGCTACAATTACCGGTTTTCGAAAATATATATAACAGAGTGAGTTCTTTATGGAAAGACACCGCGGACAAATCCGCAGTTCAGTCATCATATATAAGAAGTAATATGATCGATTTTGGCTTAACGGGTATTAAAAATAAACCGATATTTGGACATGGGTTTAATATGTTCACATTAAATTATGGCTATCAATCAGGGACATATACATACTCACATAATAACTACATAGAGTTGCTATATAATCAAGGTATTTTAGGTTTAGTATTATATTATTTAAGGTATATCATAGTGATTAAGGGGATGTGGATATTCATAAGAACAAAAGACAAGTTGGGTATCATACTGTTAGTTTTTCTAATTCTTAGTATCGCATATGATTTTGCCTGCGTAAGTTATTATAATCCTATCAATTATGTCATTTTACTAATTTCTTACCTGTATTATTTAAATACAAAAACAACATTAATGGGGAAGCTAGAATATGAATAGAATCACAAAAAGTTTGCTATTTCGTTTTATGGATACCAAGTTATCTAGATTACTGCCAGATAAGCAATACATATCTTTAAGATATAGGGCATATTGCGGAAAGAAACTGAATTTGAAAAATCCCATCACCTTCAATGAAAAACTCCAATGGCTCAAACTAAATGGTAGAAAACCTGAATATACAATAATGGCCGATAAGTATGAGGTTAGACAATATGTTGCTGAAAAAATTGGTGAAGAATATCTGATCCCCATAGTAGGAGTTT
>DUNS01000086.1 GCA_012839235.1 Clostridiales bacterium | reverse complement strand
GAGAATTGTTACCTGATAGCGAGAGATTAACTAAGTTTGGCAGGATACTTAGAAGTACATCACTGGATGAACTGCCAGAATTGTTTAATATCTTAAAGGGGGATATGAGTATAGTGGGGCCAAGGCCTTTGCTAGAAAGATATCTTAAATATTATAATGAGAATGAGAAATTGAGACATAGCGTTCGTCCCGGGTTGACTGGTTTGGCTCAAGTTAAAGGGAGAAATAATCTTGAATGGGATAAAAGATTGGCTTTAGATGTTGAATATGTAAGTAATATTAGTTTTACTTTAGATATGAAAGTTATATTCTTGACAGTTATAAAAACACTAAAAAAAGAAGATATAACCATCATTGATCAGACACCTTTAAAGGATTTAGATTATGAGAGGAGTCATAAATTTGAAAAACAAGGTGCTAAAATGTGAGGATTTAGAAGTATATGGCCACGAAATTCTTGAATTATTAATTGATGTTTACAAAACTAATTTCGACTTTCCAAGAGAACAATGTGTATCTACATGTAAAGAAAAGTTGGAAAAATTATATGAATACATTAAGGATGGAAGTGCAATAATCATAGGTGCTTTTCTTGATGAGCAATTATTGGGAATTGTGTGGCTTTATAAGAAAGAAGTATATAACGAATTATATCTTCATGTTAATCAGCTAGTAGTTAAATCTGAACATAGAGGAAAAGGTATCGGTAAAGAATTAATATTCGAAGCGGAAAAACAGGCCAAGTTATTTAATGCTAAATATTTAGAGTTATATGTTATAGAAGAAAATAAGAGTGCATTAGGCTTATATAATAATATGGGTTTTGAAACAAAAAAGCGTTATATGATAAAAAAATTGTAGGTGAATACATTGTTTAATGTAATTAATATTAGCAAAGCAGAATATTGGGATGAGATAGTAAAAAGTTTCAAGAATTATGATGTAAACTATTTAAGTAGGTATGCTAAAGCATTTCAACTTCATGGTGATGGCGAACCATTTCTTTTCTATTATGATAAAGATGGTACTAGGGGTATTAATGTATTTATGAAACGAGACATAGGATTAGTGCCTTATTTCAAGAATAAAATACCTTTGAATACTGTATTCGATTTATCAACACCTTATGGGTATGGTGGATTTTGGATTGAGGGTGAAGACTATGAAGCAGTAATTAAGGCATACAACTCATATTGTTTAGAGAATGGATTTGTGAGCGAATTTGTGAGATTTCATTTGTTTAGTAATTATAATACATATTTTAATGGTATAAGTGAAACTCGCACACATAATGTAGTCCGAAGCCTAGAGATATCTTTTGATGATATGTTTATGGATTTTGAGCACAAAGTTCGTAAAAATATTAAGAAAGCAAATAATGCTGGATTAAAAATTGAAATAGATGAAGCAGGAGAAAGATTGGATGATTTTCTAAACATATATTATGGAACAATGGATAGGACAGATGCTAGCACTAGTTTCTTCTTTTCTAAGGAATTCTTTCAAGAAATAAACAAGATGGAAAATAATTATGTGTATATACATGTAATATATGAAGGAAAAGTGGTTTCGTCTGAGTTAGTATTATATGGTGCTGAAAATTGCTATTCATTTCTAGGAGGTACTAACAGGGAATATTTTTCATTACGTCCTAATGATTTTTTGAAATATGAGATAATAAAATGGGCGAAGAATAAAGGACTTAAGAGATTTGTTCTTGGTGGTGGATATGGTGGTGATGATGGCATCTTTAAATATAAAAAGAGTTTTGCACCAAATGGCGTTTATGATTTTTATATAGGTAAGAAGATATTTGATAATGATAAATATAATGAACTTGTGGAATTACGTTGTAAAGATGAGAAATTTGACATTAATACCAATTTCTTTCCAATATATAGGGGATAATTATACTATGTTTTTGTAATATAAAAGCTGGTTTATATAGAGTTTATTAGAGGTGAAGTATAATGAACATAATATTTCTTTCAATAGGTGGGTTATCTGATTTGGGAGCTAATGCAGTTTACCCGGATTTGTTAAGGTATTTTAGAGATAATGGAAATTCGGTGTATGTTGTATGCCAAAGAGAAAGGCGTACTGGACTACCTACTGAGTTGAATATCGAGCATGGAATAAATGTTCTTCGAGTAAAGACTGGAAATATTACAAAGACAAATTTTATCGAAAAAGGCGTTTCAACATTATTAATTGGTTATCAATTTAGGAAGGCAATTAATAAGTATTTTAATAATGTTAAATTTGATTTAGTTCTTTATTCTACTCCACCTATAACAATTGCTAGTACAGTATCGTACTTAAAGAGGAGAGATAATGCTTTTTCATATTTGATGCTTAAAGACATATTTCCTCAAAATGCCTTAGATATTGGTCTACTCAAAACAGTAGGATGGAAAGGAATAATAACAAAGTATTTTTTTGCTCAAGAAAAAAAGATGTATTTATTATCTGATTATATAGGATGTATGTCTGAAGCTAATGTAAGGTTTATAAAGGAGAATAATAAATATCTTAAATATGATAATATAGGAATTTGTCCCAATACAATAAATCCTTTAAGTTTTGAAAACCTTGATAAAACATCTTTAAGAGATGAATTTGGACTACCTCATAATAAAGTCATATTTGTATATGGAGGTAATTTTGGAAAACCTCAAGATGTAAATTTTATTATTAATGTATTAAAAAGTAATAAGAATAATTCTAGTATTCATTTCGTTATGTGTGGATCAGGTACAGATTTTAGCTTAATAAAAGAATACGAGAGGAGTCTAGAAAGTAAAAATATAACGGTTATTGACAATCTAAAAAAAGATGTCTACGATAAGTTACTTCATGCTTGCGATGTTGGATTAATATTTTTAGATAGAAGATTCACCATCCCAAATTTTCCATCAAGATTATTAGATTATATGAACCATAGTATGCCAGTATTTGCAGCTACTGATAGTAACACAGATATCGGTGATGTTATAATGCAAGGTGAATTTGGTTGGTGGTGTGAAAGTAATAATGTAGATAAATATAATTTAATAATTAATGAAATATGCTCAAATCCGCAAGCTATATTAGAAAAAGGCATAGCAGCAAGGACGTACTTAGAGAAAAATTATAGTACGAAAGTAGCTTATGAGCAAATTATGTCAACATATAATAATAAGATTAATAGTAGGAGGAATTAGTTGATGTTTAAAGACAAGACATTGTTAATAACAGGTGGTACAGGATCATTTGGAAATGCAGTGTTAGAAAGATTTCTTGATACAGATATTAAGGAGATCCGCATATTTTCTCGTGATGAAAAGAAACAAGATGATATGCGTCACAAATATAATAATGATAAGATAAAATATTATATTGGTGATGTTAGAGACCTTCAAAGTATTAGGAATGCTATGCAT
>DUNS01000085.1 GCA_012839235.1 Clostridiales bacterium | reverse complement strand
TGTAATCTTCTTTTGGTAATGCTCCTTGTGTATTAAAATGAAAATTTCTAGCAACATCTATAGGAGTTGTATCATAGTTAAATTCTTGTACAATTATCTTTTTCATAATTTATTTTACCTTTCCCATTAAAATGATTATTTTATATTATATGTTAATTAAAAAATTACTGACTTATATGTATTTTTATATTGCTTACCAAACACAACAACTGCTAATGGTTGTGGTAGACCATGTATGCATCCTTCAAACTTTGGTCTACCTTTAATAAATCTGATTTCCCCTTTCATACAATAGTCATGCCACCAAGAGGTATTAGTTCTCGCTGGAATTAAACAAACAACAACGCTATTATTTTTTACAGATTCGTTATATGCTTTAATAATCCATTTCTTCATATCTTTGTATGGTGGATTCATCCAACATACACCATTCCAATCTTGAGTTAAAGCGTTATCTTGTTCTGTAAAATATGTATCAACCTTATGATTCTTATTATCAGCACAAACATCTAGTGTAAAATGAAATTCATCATCTAAAACTTTAAATAAACCCCAAGGAGTAGCATACTCTTGATTTTTTGATTGAAACCTATTATTATCAAAATCAGCCATTAATTTAATTCCTTTCTTCACATCAAATAAAAGAACATTTTCATTCATTCTGTTATTATTTTTTGATATTTTATGATGCTATCAATAGCCCAATCATATCCATAAAAGCCCTTAGAACTTTTTCTTACTTTAGTTGCTGTCTTGCTGTCAATTTTTTCTAATGAGATTCCCATTGACCAACCATCTCCAAAGTCATAATGGAAATAACCTTTGTTTAATAACTCATTAGCTAGTTTCTCTTTTTCTTTTCCTTTAAAACTAATTACTCTGGCGTATAAGTTATTTTCGCCAGACCATCTACCATTCCAACTGCCTATGTTTGGCATACTTAATGTAAATTTAATTAACATATTTTTCCCCTTCTAACCCCATAAAAGATTGTTTTTATGCGGTTTTATATTACTTTCAACTGACAAAACTCAGGATAATACCCCTTCTGCCATACACAATGCATATACTCTATAGAATCCGTCTTACCATTGTCAGTAAAACTCAATCTCTTATTATGTACAAAAGCGTATTTAGGCATATGTGATTTCCATAAATCTTCTCTAAGTTTACCACCAAAATAATTCAATCTTAAAAGCATTATCACAAAACCATTATCTTTTACATCAATTAAAGCCTTATCTATAATATCTCTTGCAATATTAAATGGGGGATTAGTAATAATAGTTTGATAAATACCATCACATTTGTAATTTAAATAGTCACCCTTTGTAAATGCAAGACTATCTTCTCTAATATCCATTGTAATTATATTATTATTTCTAACTCCAATTTGTTTTAATGCTTCTGGATAAGACATTAAATGTTTAGAATCTCCACCCGCACAAGGGTCAAGAACTTTACCCTTAAAGGCATTTGGCTCATGTTTAATAAACTCATTAAGAAATTCCACTATTGTATGTATTGGAGTCACATAATAATCTGCAATATGTAACTTTCTTGAATTTGATCTGTTTGTACTACTCATATTAAACCTTTCTTAAATTTTATATTATCAACATATTCCTTTTTGATTTCTGTAGCTATCCATCGTCTATTATTATTAATACAAGCTTTAATTTCACTTCCACTACCAGCAAAAGGGATATATACTAAGTCATTTGGATTACTAGAAGCATTTATTATTCTTTCTGCAAGTTTTAAAGGTTTCTGAGTTTTATGAATTCTTTTTTCTGCGTAAAAATCTATATCGTCCCATACATCTGTAATACCCATTTGTGGATTAAAAGTAATACTAATTTGTTCATAAGGTATCTCTATATGTAATATTTCTCGTAATTTATTCCACATTTCTTTTGTTGGCAACTGCTTACAAACATTATCACCAGTATAGATAC